>VBGP01000074.1 GCA_005880795.1 Chloroflexota bacterium
TCTGATAGGTGCGCTTTGCGCCAAGCGCACCTATCCCGCTTGTCGATCGGTGCGGTTTGATCAAAGAGCACCTTTACCGGCTGGATTGGCGCGCGTCTCGGCCGGCGCCACGCTTGGAGTGTGGCGCCGAGACCGCGAATCCCGCCGGAGCTGACGCGACGGCCGTTCTCCCTCGAGGAAGCACGGGCCGCTGGTCTCACGCGACGGGCACTTCAGGGCAAGTCATGGCGGCGAATCGGACGAGCACTCTATTCCTCGAGAAAGCTCGAAGTGGATCCCTGGTGTCTCCTGGTCGCCTGGCGTGAGTTGCTGCCACCTGACGCTGTCTTCGCTGGATTGACAGCCGCATGGCTGCACCGCCTTGACGTGGATCCCTGCAACCCAATAGAAGTCGTCGTCTCCCCGACTTCGGGCGTCCGCTCACGCACGGGGCTGTTGGTTCGGCGCTCTCGATTGGGTGAGGTGGTCAACGTTCGCGGCTTGCCGGCGACCTCTGCGCAGCGAACATTCCACGATCTACGCCGAAAACTTCCGCCCGTCGAATTCCTGGTTCTGGCCGACGCTGCCCTACGACTGCACCTCGGTCTGTTTGACGATCTGGCGGAGCCGGCCGAATCTCCGATGGAGACGAGACTGCGCTGGCTTCTGATTCAAGCCGGCTTGCGGACTCCAGAAGTCCAAGCCGAGCTTCGCAATGCCGATGGCCGTCTTGTTGGCAGAGCCGACCTCTACTACCCGGCGGCTCGGCTCGTCATCGAGTACGACGGCGCCAATCACCGAGATCGGCTGGTCGAGGACAACCGAAGACAGAACCTTCTTCTCAATGCGGGCTTTCGGCTGCTGCGCTTCACGGCCGCCGACATTCATCAGCGACCGGATGTAGTCACGTCCCAGGTTCGGCGGGCGCTCGCTCGGGTTTGAGGAACACCGCCCCCAGCGGCGGCAGGGTCAGGGTGACGCTGTGGGAGTGGCCGTGCAGCGCTACCGGCACGGCGTCGACGCCGCCCATGTTGCCCTGCCCGCTCCCTCCGTACAGCGGCGCGTCGCTGTTCAGCATCTCCAGCCAGCGCCCGGCCCCCGGAATTCCGATCTGGTAGTTGTACCGCGGCACCGGCGTGAAGTTGAAGGCCGCGACCACGATGTCCTCGGGCGACCGGCCGCGGCGGATCAGGCTCACGACGCTGTTGTCGGCGTCGGCTGCGGAGATCCAGGAGAAGCCGGCCGGGTCGAAGTCGAGCTCATGAAGCGCTTTTTCCTCGCGCAGGACGCGGTTCAGGTCGCCGACCCACAGGCGCAGCCCACCATGACTTGGTTGATCGAGCAGGTGCCAGTCGAGGCTCTGCTCGACGTCCCACTCGCGCCACTGACCGAACTCGCCGCCCATGAAGAGCAGCTTTTTGCCCGGTTGGGCGTACATCCAGCCGAACAGCAGCCGCAGGTTGGCGAACTTCTGCCACTCGTCGCCAGGCATCTTGGCGATTAGCGAACCCTTCCCATGCACGACCTCGTCGTGAGAAAGAGGGAGCATGAAGTTCTCGCCGAACGCGTAGAGCATCCGGAACGTCAGGTTCTGATGATGGAACTTGCGGTGCACCGGCTCGCGCTCGAAGTAATAGAGCGTGTCATGCATCCAGCCCATGTCCCACTTCATGCCGAATCCGAGGCCGCCGACATACGTGGGCCGCGACACCAGCGGCCACGCGGTCGACTCTTCGGCGATCGTCTGCACGTCGGGCTCCTCTTTGTAGACCTCGATGTTGAACCGGCGCAGGAAGTCGACCGCCTCGAGGTTCTCCCGGCCGCCGAACTTGTTCGGGATCCACTCTCCCTGCTTGCGCGAGTAGTCGAGGTACAGCATCGAAGCGACCGCGTCGACGCGCAGCCCATCCGCGTGGTAGCGGTTGAGCCAGTTGAGCGCGCTGCTGAGCAAAAAGCCGCGGACCTCGTTGCGCCCGTAGTTGAAGATCGAGCTTCCCCAGTCGGGGTGCACGCCGAGGCGTGGATCGGCATGCTCGAACAGGTGCGTTCCGTCGAAGTTCTGGAGGCCGAACTCGTCGGCAGGAAAATGCGAAGGCACCCAGTCGAGGATCACGCCGACGCCGTTCTGGTGCAGGTAGTCGACCAGGAACATGAAGTCCTGCGGCGTGCCGTAACGGCTGGTCGGCGCGAAGTAGCCGGTGACCTGGTAGCCCCATGACTCGTACAGCGGGTGCTCCATCACGGGCATGAACTCGACGTGCGTGAAGCCCATTCGGCTGACGTAGTCGGCCAGGCGCGGAGCGAGCTCGCGATAGGTGAGCCAGCGGTTTCCCTCTTCCGGCACCCGCATCCACGACCCGAGGTGCATCTCGTAAACGGACCACGGCCCGCTTCGGTCGTTGACGTTGCGGCGATTCTGCATCCAGCCCTCGTCGCCCCAGTCGTATGCGAGGTCCCACACGATCGAGGCTTGACGCGGAGGCGCTTCGGAGTAGGTCGCGAACGGGTCGGCCTTGTCGACACCGCTGCGCGTCGCGCGCGAATGGACGTAGTACTTGTAGTGCGCACCGTGCCTTACGGTCGGGATGAAGCCTTCCCAGATACCCGACTGCTCGCGCGGGTAGAGGCCGTTGGCGTTCTTGTCCCACCCGTTGAAATCGCCGATCACGCTGATCGCGTCGGCATTTGGCGCCCAGACCGCGAAGTACGTTCCCTCGGGATCGTGCGACGGGTGCGCGCCGAGCTTGTCGAACAGATGGCCGTGGGTGCCCTCGTTGAACAGGTGCAGGTCGAACGGGCTGATCAGCGAGCGCGCGATCACGCGGGCGCCACCAGGTCGAGAATCCCCCGGAGCGGGATGCGCACCCAGTCGGGTCGAAGATTCAATTCGTAACGGAGTTCGTACAACGCCTTCTCCAAAAGCATCGTGGTGAGCTGCAGCTCGAGGTCTTCCTGATTCTGCGGAACCCATGAGGCGCTGCCGGCGGTCGCCAGGTAACTCTTCAGGAACACCGCGGACACGGAATCCACCCAGAAACGCGCCCAGGCCTGAAGGCTCGGCAGCTTCGGCCCTGAGATCTCCTGCGAGCGGAGCGCGGCCTGGCTCGCATACGAGAACGAACGCAGCATGCCGGCGACGTCGCGCATCGCCAGACGCTTGAGCCGCCGTTCGTAGAGGGTGCGGGTCGGCTCGCCCTCGAAGTCGATGATCACGAAATCGTGACCCGTGTAGAGGACCTGGCCGAGGTGATAGTCGCCGTGGACTCGGATCCGGGTCGTGTTCAGGCGACGCGCGAGGAACGACCGCAGGATGTAGGCGATGCGCGACTCGAGGTCCAGCACCTTGCGGGCTTCCTCTCGGGCCTCTGCCGGCAGCTTGCTGACCTGCGTCCGAAGCAGGTCGGTGGCGCGCAGGGAGAGGCCGCTCAACGACTGGTAGATCGATCGCTGGTCGCCTGGCGAGATCCGCTCCGGCGCGAATGCCAGGTCGGTGGGATCGGAGGAAAGGGCAGCGTGGAGCTCGGCCGTGCGGCGGCCGAGCAGCCGGGCTGACTCGAGGTATCCACCGATGGTCCGGGTCGCGACGTCGGTCGCGTCCTGACGGCTCGCCTCGACGACGCTGCGCGGGGTGCGCGGGGGCTCGAGTCCAGCGATCTCCGGACCGCTGAAGAAGTGGGCGAGAGTGTTGAGCGTGTACTGCCACGCGTCGCCCTGGTTCGGGACGTAACCCTGCAAGATCGAGATCGTCACCGGCTCGCCTTTGCCGCGTCGGTACTCGAGGCTGCCGGCCAGGGGGGCGATCTGGGCGAAGTTGGTCTTCTCGGTCAGGAACCGGCCGACCTCGAGCTCGGGGTTGACCCCTTCCTCGAGCCGCCGGAAGACTTTCAGCATCAGGCGCTCGCCAAAGATCACCGAGTTGTTGCTCTGCTCGGCGACAGACAGCTGCGCTTCGAGGCGAATGGTCTCCGGGCCGCGCAGTCGGGCGAATGCCCGCGTGGTCGACCCGACAAGGGTTCCTGTGCCGCCTGTGGCGCGCCGCCGTCTTGCGATCGCCCCGAGCATGGCTTCGGCGAAATTGGGCGGACCCAGAGCGTCGTACAGCAGCCCTCGAGGCTCTTCGCCCGCGTTTCGCACCCAGGCGATCGCGGAAATGGGCCAGCGCTCCAGGATGTGCGGCGCTTCGGGGGCGTTGGCGTAGGCGATGGGGATCATGTACGTGTCAGGGTCGCCCTCCGCGTACCCGATCACGACCGAGGTCAGATAGGAGTTTCCCTCGGCGCCGGGGACGGTGACCACGTCGACGATGGACGCCGTCTTGATCCGCCGCGCCTTGCCGCCGAACCAGCGGCGCTGCGGGATGTAGCCGAGGAGGATGCTCTCGAGCCTGTCTTTCGCTGCGCCGACCAGCGCTGACTCCCAACCTCCGACGGTGCGCACCTCGGGCAGCGCGCTCGCCGTCTGAGCCCCGTCGCTCTGGATGCTCGGAGCAGCACGCGGCTGCATCGCGAACCAGTAGAAGGCGTGCGGGCCGAGCGTGAGGAAGTAGGGGTTCTCGCCGATGACGGGCATCTCGTTGCTGCTGAAGAGCTCGACCGGGACAAGGCCCTTCCACTGGCTGAGATCCAGCTCGACCGCCTGCAGGAAGCGAGACAGGTTGGCGATGCAGAGGATCTGCTCCGACTCGTAGCGCCGGACGTATGCCAGCACCTTGCGGTTTTCCGGACGCAGCAGCTCGAGCGAGCCACGCCCGAAAGCGCGATGCCGCTTGCGCAGGGCGATCAGCCGCTTGGTCCACGAATAGATCGAGTGCGGGTTTCCCTGCTGCGCCTCGACGTTCACCGTTTCGTAGTGGTACTCGGGGTCAGTGATCACGGGCAGGTAAAGGCGCTGCCGGTTGGCGCGGGAGAAGCCCGCGTTGCGGTCGGCGCTCCACTGCATCGGGGTGCGCACCCCGTTGCGGTCACCGAGAAAGATGTTGTCGCCCATGCCGATCTCGTCGCCGTAGTAGAGGACGGGTGTGCCCGGGAGTGAGAAGAGGAGGCCATTCATGAGCTCGATACGGCGCCGGTCGTTGCCGAGCAGTGGCGCGAGCCTGCGCCGGATGCCGAGGTTCAGCCGCGCGAGGCGGTCCTGCGTGTACGCGCGATACATGTAGTCGCGTTCCTCGTCGGTGACCATCTCCAGGGTGAGCTCGTCATGGTTGCGCAGAAACAGGGCCCACTGCGCCGAGTCCGGGATGCTCGGCGTCTGGGCCAGGATGTCGACGATCGGAAAGCGGTCTTCCATCCGGATCGACATGAACAACCGCGGCATGAGCGGGAAGTGGAACGACATCTGGCATTCGTCGCCCTGCCCGAAATACGCCACCGCGTCCTCGGGCCACTGATTGGCTTCGGCGAGCAGCATCCGGTTGCGGAAGTTCTCGTCGACGTGCCGCCTCAGGTCCTTGAGGAACTGGTGCGTCTCGGGAAGGTTCTCGCCGTTGGTGCCCTCTCGCTCATACAGGTACGGAACCGCGTCGAGCCGTACGCCGTCGATCCCCAACTCCATCCAGAAATCGAGCGCCTTGAACATCGCTTCGTGAACCTTCGGGTTGTCGAAGTTGAGGTCGGGCTGGTGGGAGTAGAAGCGGTGCCAGTAGTAGGCATTGGCGACGTGGTCCCAGGTCCAGTTCGACGTCTCGAAGTCCTTGAAGATGATCCGTGCATCCTGGTAGCGCTGGTTGGTCTCGCTCCAGACGTAGAAGTCGCGCAGCGCGGTGCCCGGCTTGGCACGGCGCGCGCGCTGGAACCATGGATGCTGGTCAGAGGTGTGATTGCAGACGAGCTCGTTGATGACCCGGATGCCGCGCCGATGCGCTTCCCTGATGAGCTGGCTGACATCGCCGAGCGTGCCGAACATCGGGTTGACGTTGTTGTAATCCGCGATGTCGTAGCCGTCGTCGCGCATCGGTGAGGGGTAGTAGGGCAGCAACCACAACGCGTTGATCCCGAGGTCCTGCAGGTACGGCAGCTTCTCGATCAGTCCCCGGAAGTCTCCGCTGCCGTCTGCGTCGCTGTCCATGAAGGCGCGCACGTGGAGCTCGTAGATCAGCGCGTCCTTGTACCAGAGCGGATCCTCCTCGATGTGGAGGATCTCCGGTTTGCGACGGCGGCCGGTCGCGGGGGTGGCGATCACAGGAAGTACTCGAAGTCGTGCTCGCTGCGGACTCGACGGCGGAACCGGAAGACCTGGCCGGGCATGGAGTGAGGGTTGATCTCGACGAAGTTGCGGGGTCCGTTCCACAGGTAGCGTGCACCGCTGATCAGCTCGTGCGCCTGGTAGGGCCGGTCGCGCTCGATCCCGAGCTCTTCGAGCGGCAGGTTGACCATGCCGCGCTGCACGTGGTGAGGGTCGACGTTGACCACCGCCAGGATCACGTTGGCATTGTCAGGCGTGCTCTTGGAGTACGCGAGCAGCTGGTCGTTCTCGGTCGGGTGGAACCGCAGCCCGCGGTCGGTCTGGAGCGCGGGATTCTCTTGCCGGATTCGGTTGATGATCGTGACCAGCTCACGCAGGCTGTCGGGACTGTCGCGATTCCATTTCCGCGCCTGGTACTTCTCCGAGTCGAGGTATTCCTCCGAACCCTGCTCGCGGGCGCGGTTTTCCATGAGCTCGAAAGCCGGGCCGTAGATCCCGTAGCTGGCGCCCAGGGTGGCGGCGAGGATGAGGCGCGCCTGGAAAGCCGGCCGGCCTCCGGTCTGCAGGTACTCGGTGAGGATGTCCGGCGTGTTGGGCCACAGGTTGGGCCGGAAGAATTCGCGGATCGGCGGCTGAGCCAGCTCGGTGAAGTACTGGTACAGCTCGTACGCGGTGTTCCGCCACGCGAAGTACGTGTAGGACTGGCTGAAGCCGGCCTTGGCGAGGCGGTACATGACCTTCGGCCTCGTGAAGGCCTCGGACAGCATCACCACATCGGGATGAATGCGCCTGACCTCGCCGATCAGCCACTCCCAGAACGTGAAGGGTTTGGTGTGAGGGTTGTCGACGCGAAAGATCCTCACTCCCTGCTCGGCCCAGTAAAGGACGATGGACAGCAGCTCCTGCCACAGCTCGCGCCAGTGCTCGGTCTCGAAGTCGAAGGGATAGATGTCCTCGTACTTCTTGGGCGGATTCTCCGCGTACTGGATCGAGCCGTCAGGTCGGTGCTTGAACCACTCGGGGTGCTCGCGGGTGTACGGGTGGTCGGGCGAGCACTGGAAGGCGATGTCCAGCGCAACGTCGATGCCCTGCTTGGCGGCCGACTGGACCAGGTGACGGAAGTCCTCCAGCGTGCCCAGATCGGAGCTGACGGCTTTGTGTCCCCCTTCCTCAGAACCGATCGCCCACGGGCTACCCGGTTCGCCCGACGTGGCCGGCCGGTTGTTGGCGCCCTTGCGGTGAGTCCGGCCGATGGGGTGGATCGGGGGAAAGTAGAGGACGTCGAAGCCCATCCGGGCGATGTTCGGCAGCAGCCGCTCGACGTCGGGAAACTTGCCGACCGACCGCGGGAACAGCTCGTACCAGGTGCTGAACCGGGCCTTGGCCGCCTCGACCAGGACCTCCACCTCGCGCGCGTAGACCGTGGCGAGGCTCCGGTCCGTGTAGCGGCGCATCAGCCGGCCGACCTCACCATCGATGGCCGGAACGGCCGTGCCGCGAAGCGACTTCGCCACGGCCGTCAGGCGCGCCGCGTCCGCGGCGGCCCCGTTCGCCTTGGCGGCAGCCTGCTCCAGCATTCTGGCCCCGACCTCGAGCTCGACTGCGATGTCCTGGCCGGCCTGGACCCGCTTGGCCAGCTGCCGGCTCCACGTTTCGAAGGGATCGACCCAGCCTTCGATGGTGAAGACGTAGCTGCCCAGCTCGGTGACCGGAAACTCGGCCCGCCAGCGGTCGTTGACGAGCGGGGTCATCGGCGTCTCGGTCCAGGTCGGGGACGACTGATGCCGATGGCGGAGGATGGCGGCAAGGGCGTCGTGGCCGTCGGCGAAGATGTCGGCCTCGACGGTCACCGTCTCGCCCACCGTGCGTTTGGCCGGAAAGCGCCCCCCGTCGACCTCGGGCATGACAGCCTCGATGACCACCCGGCGGCGGCCGTCGGCAACCTGGTCCAGGGGCTGTTTGCCGGGCGCCGGTGCGCGATCGACGCGCCGCCTCACCGGTGCCCGGGCCACGAAGCAATCGTGCCATGATTCGAGGGGGTGCTGAGATCCATCGACCCGGCCACAGGCCGGGAGCTTGCCTCGTTTCCGGAAGCGGACAACGCATCGATCGACACAGCCCTCAACCGGGCCTGGACGGCGCGCCAGGCATGGCGCGACGCAGGTCTTGGGATGCGCACGACGCTCATGCGTTCGGTCGCCGGCGTGCTGCGCGCTGACAAGTCGCGCTTTGCGGCCCTGCTCACGTCGGAGATGGGCAAGCCGATCGTCGAGGCCGAGGCGGAGGTCGAGAAGTGCGCCTGGACGGCCAACTGGTTGGCAGAGAACGGATCCCGCCTGCTCGCGGACGAACCTGTCGAGAGCACCGCCACCGAGAGCTATGTCCGCTTCCAGCCGCTCGGCGTGATCCTCGCGGTCATGCCCTGGAACTTCCCCTTCTGGCAGGCCTTCCGTGCCGGCCTGCCCGCCCTGACCGCGGGCAACGTCATGGTCCTCAAGCACTCTTCGAACGTGCCGCAGTCGGCGCTTGCGATCGAGGAGGTCTTCCGCGAGGCCGGCGTCCCTGAGGGTGTGTTCCAGACCCTGCTCGTCGGCTCGGCTGCGGTGGGGCGGATCATCTCCGACCATCGCGTGGCGGGCGTCACCCTGACCGGGTCAGAGGGAGCCGGGAAGCTGGTGGCCGAGATAGCCGGCCGAGCGCTGAAGAAAAGCGTGCTCGAGCTGGGGGGCTCGGACCCTTTCATCGTGCTGGCCGACGCTGACCTCGGCACTGCGGCAACCGCCGCCTGCCGCGCGCGCAACCAGAACAACGGCCAGAGCTGCATCGCCGCCAAGCGCTTCATCGTCGAGGAGCCCGTGGCGGACGAGTTCGAGCAGCGCTTCACCAGCGCGGTCGCCGCGCTCAAGGTGGGCAATCCAATGGACCGCGCCAACCAGGTTGGACCGCTCGCCCGCGGCGACCTCGTCGACGATCTCGAACGCCAGGTCGAGGAATCGGTCCGGCTCGGGGCGAGGGCTTTGACGGGCGGCAAGCGAATCGCGGGCGACGGCTACTCGTCCGGACGGGCATGCCGGCCTACCACGAGGAGACGTTCGGACCGGTGGCGGCGGTGATCCGCGTTAAAGACGCCGAGGAGGCGCTGCGGGTCGCCAACGACACCGACTTCGGGCTTGGCTCCAGCATCTGGACCTCCGACGTCGAGCGCGGCAAGAGACTTGCCGAACGGGTCGAGGCAGGACTGGTGTTCATCAACGGGATGGTGGCCTCTGACGCGCGGTTGCCGTTTGGGGGCGTCAAGCGATCCGGCTACGGCCGCGAGCTGTCCGAGTACGGCATCAAGGAGTTCACCAACATCCAGACCGTCTGGGTCGGGCCTTCACCTCCCCGCTCGCCGGGGAGGTCGGCGGCGGAGCCGCCGGGTGGGGAGGATGGCCACGGTAAGGCGGGGGCACGTCCACCCGCCGAGTAACGCTCGAAACGCAGCGCCTGCTGCTCGAACCCGTGAGCACGTCGCATGCCGACGGCCTGCACGCCGCCGTCGTCGCATCCAGACCCGAGCTGCTGCCGTGGATGCCGTGGGCGCGCGAACCGTCGCCGGAGGGCTCGCTCGCGATGACCCGGCGCGACGAGCAGGCCTGGCGGGACGACCGCGTGTTTCATTTCGCCGTGATCGAACGAGAGAGCGGGGAAGCGCTTGGGGTAGCCGGCCTCAACAGGCAAGGCTCTGACGCGGCCGAGCTGCACTACTGGATCCGCACCGACCGCGCCGGTCGAGGCCTCACCACTGAAGCCTGCCGTGCATTGATCGATTGGGCGCGCGATGAGCTGGGGGTATCCCACCTGACGCTGTGGGCCGGGCGCGAAAACCTCGCCAGCCGGCGGGTGGCTGAGAAGGTCGGGTTCACCCATCTCGGACCGCTGTCCTGGCGTCCCGACGGCGGTCTGGGTGACTTCGACGCCGAGAGCTACGAGCTCAGATTTACCTCAGACCCTCAGTCCCCGCCGCGGGCGGAATGACGACCGGAGTCGGCGGCGCCTTGGTGGGCTTTTTTGCCTTGAGATGCTTGCGCGCCATGACCGAGTAGCTGTCCTTCAGCGCTTTGGCCGGATCGAGGCCGAGGCTTCGGGCCATCTCCGGCAGGACCTGCGCCGGCCCCTCGAGCTCCACAAACCAGCCGAAGTCGAGGACGTCCAGCGTCACCGCGACACCGTCGAGCATCCACATCGTGCGCTGCTTCGGATATGTCCAGCCGACCCTGAAGCCCAGCTGCTGCAGCATGTCGAGCGTCGCGTGGACGTCTGGGACCTCGACCTCGGTCTCCTCCCGGATCTTGACGCCCCCCTCAAAGGTGGCCGGACCTTTTGCTGTCAGGACTCCGCGAGGTCCGCCGTTGAGTATGCGCAGCCGCAGAGTGATCTTCCGGGTCGACTTACCCGGCCCATTGAAACGGTAGTTGTCTTCTTTGTAGCGGCCGATCAACTTTCCGCCGCGCTTGCGCAGCAGATTGCGCAGCTTGGTGTGGTCCCGCGTGCTCCTGACCCGAAACTTGAGCTCCGACTCGATGCTGCGGTCTCGCGGAACGCGTAATCGCCGGCCTGCCATCTTTGGAGGTTAACGGTTAAGCGGCCGACCTTCGCACGCGATACAGAGAGGCCACAATCGCGGTGCACTCGTCCTCGACAAATTCGAGGCCCGCGGCTTCCGCGATCCGGCGGGCTTCCTCGGACCGGATGTCAAGCTGCAGCCAAAGCGCTTTGGCGCCGACTGCGACCGCCTGGCGGGCGATCTCCGGTGCGTCCGCGGCGGGCCGGAAAACATCGACCAGGTCGATGGGCTCACGCACCTCGAGGAGCGAGCGATACGCACGCTCCCCAAAAAGCGTGTCCGCGTATGGGTTGATCGGGATGATGCGAAAACCGCGTGCTTGGAGTCCGGCGGGGACGGAGCCCCCGGCTTTGTCCGGGTCCCGCGATGCACCGACCACGGCGATGGTTCTTGCGCTCTCCAGGATCTCGTGCGAAGGGCGGCTCACGAAATCAGCAAGCGTGATGTGCGGCGCGGTATTCCAGGTTCTCCGCGATCTGCGCCGCCATCTCCTGCCCAGCGAATCGTTCGACCAGCCACAAGCCGAGGTCAATCCCGCTGGTCACGCCGCCGGCGGTGATGCGGTCTCCGTCGTCGACGACGCGCTCGTGAACAAGGGTTGCGCCGGCCGCTTCGAGGTCACGCCAAGCGCCGTGGTGCGTGGTCGCCCGGCGGTTGGTCAGCGCGCCGGCCGAAGCCAGGATCATCGCGCCCGTGCAGACCGAGGCCAGGATCGAGCCTCGGGCTTCGGCCTCCTCGATGACGGGAACCCAACGACCGCTGTCAGCTTCATGCCGGGCACCCTTCGCGCTGCGCGCGACCCAACCTCCACCAGGGAAGATGAGGAGGTCGGCGTCTGGACGGACGACGCCATCCGGGACCATCACCAGGCCATGCGCGCACCGAACGCTGGATTCGAGGCCGATTGTCACGAGCTGGACGTCGAAGGGAGCCCCACGCTCGGCGGCACTGCGCAGCACCTCCAGCGGTGCGACGGCGTCGAGCTCGTCCATGCCGTCGAAGACCGCGATGTCGATCTTCACTCTGCTCGATGCTATAGCGGATGGACCCTGGGCCACCGAAACATCGGTTAGTCCGGACTAACGGAACTTTTCGTCGAGCAAAACGCCCGATAGGCCGGACTATCCGGGGTTCAAGCCGTGCGGAATTTGCGTCCCGAGTCTAGGCTGCTTCGGTCTTCGACTTGATCGTGGAGGCGGGCTCCAGCGCGTGCTTCAGCACGTCGTCGACGCGGCTTGCCAGGTGGAAGGTCATCGCCTCGCGCACGCTCTGCGGCACGTCGTCGATGTCCTTCTCGTTCCGCTTCGGCAGGATCACCTCGGTCAGGCCCATGCGGTGGGCCGCCAGCACCTTCTGCTTGACGCCGCCGATCGGCAGCACCAATCCCTGCAGCGTCACCTCTCCGGTCATGCCAACCGTGTTCCGCACCGGCCGCCCCGTGAGCAGGCTCACGATCGCAGTCGTCATCGTCACGCCCGCGGACGGGCCGTCCTTGGGCACCGCGCCCTCCGGGACGTGGATGTGGAATGACTTGTTGATGCTGTCGTGGTCGATCTTCAGCTCGTCGGCGTGCGACCTTACGTAAGAGAGCGCGATCTGCGCCGACTCCTTCATCACATCGCCCAGCTGCCCGGTCAGGGTCAGCGTGCTGCCCTGCCCGTTGCTGTCGGTCGCGGTCGCCTCGACGAACAGCACGTCACCGCCGGTGCCTGTGACGGCGAGTCCGGTCGCCACCCCTGGCACGGCTGTGCGCGCGGCCACCTCGTTGTCGAACTTCGGCTTGCCGAGGAACTCGCGCACGCGGTCGGGCGTGATCGCGACGGGCGGCGTGAGCTCACCCTTGGCGACCTTGGTTGCGACCTTGCGCGTGATCTTGCCCAGCTCGCGCTCGAGGTTGCGCACCCCGGCCTCGCGCGTGTGGTCGGTGATCACCTTCATCAGCGCGGCGTCGTCGACGGTCACTTCCTCTGGCTTCAGTCCCGCCTGCTTGACCTGCCGCGTCAGCAGGTGGTCGCGGGCGATCGCCACCTTCTCCTCTTCGGTGTAACCGTCGAGGCGGATCAGCTCCATGCGGTCCAGCAGAGGCGCCGGGATCGTGTCGGAGACGTTCGCGGTCGGGATGAAAAGGACTTCGGACAGGTCGAGGTCCACCTCGAGGTAGTGGTCGCGGAACGTGTGGTTCTGCGCCGGGTCGAGCACCTCGAGCAGCGCCGACGACGGGTCTCCCCGCCAGTCGCTGCCGACCTTGTCGATCTCATCCAGCATGATCACCGGGTTCTTTGTGCCGGCATCCTTCAGGGCGCGCACGATGCGGCCGGGCAAGGCGCCGACATAGGTGCGCCGGTGTCCGCGGATGTCCGCCTCGTCGCGGATTCCGCCCAACGAAACACGGGTGAACTTGCGACCCAGCGCGCGTGCGACGGACTCGCCCAGCGAGGTCTTGCCCACGCCAGGAGGTCCGACGAGCGTGATGATCGCGCCCGAACCGCGTCCGGCAAGAACCTCGAGGCCGCGCTCCTTGCGGAGCTTGCGCACGGCCAGGAACTCGATGATCCGGTCCTTGACGTCGCCGAGTCCGGTGTGGTCCTCGTCGAGAATCTGACGCGCCTTCTTCAGGTCGTAGTTGTCCTCGGAGCGCACGTTCCAGGGGATGTCCAGCATCCAGTCGAGGTACGTGCGGATCCAGCCGTACTCGGGGTTCTGCTCGCTCGTCCGCTCCAGGCGGTCGAGCTCGCGGTTGACCTCGGTGAGCACCGATTCCGGCATCTCCGCCTTCGCGACCCTCTCGCGCAAGGTCGACACGACGTCGGTCTGGCCCTCGTTGAGCTGCTTCTTGATCGCTTCCAGCTGCTGGCGGAGCAGGAACTCGCGCTGGGTCTTCTCCATCCCTTCGGCGACGTCACTGCGGATCTTCTCCTTCAGCGAAGCGTCGGCGAGGATGCCCTTCGTCCACCCGATGAGCTTGGTCAGCCGGGCCTCGAGGTCGGTCATCTCGAGGATCTCGAGCTTCTGCTCGGTCGAGAGGTCGGGTGAGTAACCGGCGAGGTCGGCCAGGTGGCCGGGGGTCCGGGCGGCGCGCAGGAACTGAACCACCTGCGGCACGCCGCGCGATTCGACCAGGTTCTCGAGCAGGGCGCGGTACTCGCGGGCCAGCTCGACCGTCTTCTCGGTCGGAGGCTCGGGGTCCAGGATGGGGTCGGCCTTGACCCACAGCGCGCCGCCGATGTCGGCCTGGCCGCTGCCCAGGCGGGCGCGGTACTCGCCGCGGATCATGAAGGCTTCGGCGCCGGTGGGTAGTTCGGCCGACTCGCCCAGGCGGGCGGCCGTGCCGATGGCCCCGAACTTGCCTTCGATGCGGGGGACCAGCAGGAGCAGCCGGTTGCCCTGGCGGGCAGCCTCGATCGCGGCCTTCTGGTCGTCACCCTCGACGGCGAGCGTGACCGACATGTGGGGGAGGACGACGACGTCGTCCATGGGGAGGACTGGGAGCAGCTCGGACTTTGGTGTTGCCATCTTTACGAGAGAACGTTTACCCCGGATCGAGAATTCCCAATCCTTCACCTCCCCGGCGAGCGGAGAGGTGAAGAGGACAACTCACTCGACCTAGACCCTGGTCACGCTTCCTGAGGCTGAGCCCCGGCGGGAAACGGCGTCGATGGTCACGGCCCCGAGGAGAACAAGGCCCGTGACTATGTATTCCCACTGGAACGACAGCTGCTCCAGGAACATCCCGTTGTAGATGCCGCCGATGACGAGGCCGCCCAGGACCCCGTGAAGCGGCTTGCCCCGGCCTCCGAACAGGCTGGTGCCCCCGATGACCGCCGCCGCCACGGCGTACAGGACGTACTGGCCGCCCTGCACGTTGCTGGACATGCCGTTGAGCAGCGATGCGTAGAGCAGCATGCCGATGCCGGCGGTGAATGAGCAGAGGCCGAAGGCCGCCGTGCGGACGAGCGACAGGTTGATACCGGCCCGGCGCGCCGCCTCGGGGTTGCCGCCGATCGCGTAGACGTACCGGCCGTACCTGGTCCGCTGCAACAGGATCGTCCAGGCCACGAGCACGACCAGCACGATGGGGATCATCCAGGGCACTCCTTCGAGCGTGCCGGCGTTGGCGCGGTTGGTGTTGCAGATCAGCACGACGACCACGGCCACGACAGCGATCAGGCCGATCTTGATCAGGGTGAGGCTGGTGGGCGGCGCGACGAGCCCGCTCCGGCGGCGCCGGTTGTCACTGAGAAAGATCAGGAGACCGATGCCGACGACAACCACGCCCGCGGCAATCCATGAAATGGTCGGGTCGATGCTGCCCCACATGAGGTTGTAGATGAGCTTCAGGTTGTCGCTGAAGCCCAGGAGGTTGGGAAAGCCGGAGAAAGGTCCGAGCAGGAGGACCTGCAAGAAAAGGCCGTTGGCGATCAGGTAGCCGGCCAACGTCACGATGAAGGAGGGAAGCCGAAGGCGCGTGATCAGAGTGCCCTGGATGAGCCCGAAAACGGTGGCAACCAGAAGTCCGGCGGCGATGGCCGCCGGCCAGGGCCAGTTCGTGGTCTGGGGCTGCACCAGCTGGACGGTGGTAGCGGCGCCAAGCGCGCCCACGAACCCGATCGAGAGGTCGATCTCGCCGAGGATCAGCGCGAACCCCTCGGCCATGGCGAGGACCATGAACACGGCGCTCTGCTGAAACAGGTTGACCAGGTTTCCGGCCGAAAGAAAAACATGGTTCGGGCTGACCACCTCGAAGACGACCACGATCGCCAGCATCGCGGCGATGACCGGGAGCACACCACTCTCTCCGGCCCGGATTCGAGCTGCATACGCGCGAACGTACTCGCCGAGCGACTGCGCAACTAGCTCAGGAGGGACCTCTGCCTGGGCAGCCTCTGGCGCGGCGGTCAGGTCCGGCGCCTGCTCCGGCGGGATCCCGGCGAGGTCAGCTGCCTTCGGTACGTCTGCCACCGCTGCGGCTCAGCCCTCCTGTGGTCATGTACTCGACGACGCTCTGCCTGTCGAATGTCGATGCCTTGTCCTGCACGACGACGCGGCCGAGGTACATCACCGCGATGCGGTCGGCCACCTCGAAGACGTCGTTCAGGTTGTGCGAGATGACCATGACCGCAAGGCCTCGATCGCGCAGCCGTTTGATCAGGTCGAGCACCATCTTCGTCTGCACCACTCCGAGCGCAGCCGTCGGCTCGTCCATGATCACCAGCTTGGAGTTCCACATCACTGCTTTGGCCACCGCGACCGATTGACGCTGGCCACCGGACAGCGAGGCGACGGGCTGGCGAATCGACCGCACCGTCGTAACGCGGAGTCCGGCGAGCGTCTCTTTCGCGGCCCGCTCCATGTTGTCTTCGTCGAGCAGTCCGGTGCTGAGGCGTTCGCGGCCGAGGAACATGTTCTGAACGATGTCGAGGTTGTCCGCCAGCGCGAGGTCCTGGTAGACGGTCTCGATCCCGAGTCGCGCCGAATCGCGCGCGTTGCGAATGTGCACGGGTTGGCCCTGCCAGAAGACCTGGCCGTGATCGGCCTGGTAGATGCCGGCGATGCACTTGGTCAGCACAGTCTTGCCGGCGCCGTTGTCGCCGCACAGCGCGGTCACCTGTCCGGACGGCAGGTCGAGGTCGACGTGGTAGAGGGCCTGGACGGGGCCGAAGTGCTTGTCCAGCTCCCTGATCTTGAGCAGCGGCTCGTTGCTAGCGACGCGCTCCGCGCTGGCCGCCGACATGTCAACTTGCATTATCGACGACTTCAGAGGGAAGGCTGGCGCCGCCGCACGGTGCGGCGGCGTCAGGGCGTTGTTACGAGATGTTGTTCGCTGTGCAGACCGCCTGCGTGACTTTGCCGCAGAGCGTCGCGACGTCGATGAACTTGTCCTTGATCACTGTCGCTTGCATGTTCGACTTGGTGACCCAGATCGGCACGAGAAGTGACGCCGGCTGCTGGGTTCCCGTGACGCCCGATGGAGGGGAGGTGTTGCCGTTGACCAGGCCGGATGGCGGCGTGGCCCCTGCGCGCAGGACCGTGGCCAATGCGATGGCGTCCTGAGCCTCCAGGTAGACGGCCTTGTAGACGGAGCCGCACTGATAGCCCTGCAGGACGTTGACCATGCCGTCGAGGGTCGCGTCCTGGCCGGTGGTCGGGATGGTGTTGGCCTTGACGCCCTTGCTCTTGAGCACGTTGATCACGGCGTTGCCGAGACCGTCATTGGCCTCGACCGTGGCGTTGATCGATGGGTTCGCCGTGAATGCCTGCTGGAAGATGGTCTGGCCAGTTGGGTTGTCCCAGCTGGTTGCTACCTGGTCGCCGACGAGCGTGTAGCCGTCGCTGTTGGTCTTGCCGGCCTTCAGCGGCGTTGTCTTGTCGCCCCAGATGGCGTCGTTGTAGCCCTGGGCGAACGAAACCGCGTTCGGGTCGGAGTTCTCGCCGCCATCGAGCTCGAAGACCTTCGGGCTGCTGACCTTCCAGTCGCTGATGCACTGCTTGAATCCCTTGCCGATGAGCTCACCGACCTGCACGTTGTCAAAGCTGACGTAGTACGTGTTGGTGCCGGTGAAGGTTGCGCGGTCGTAGCTGATCAGCTTGACGCCGTGCGACTGCGCCAAGGTCTGAATCTGAGAACCGACGCTGCTGTTGAGCGGGTCCATGATCAGGACGGTCGCTCCAGCGGTGATGTCGGCCTGGGCGATCGACAGCTCCTGCTGCTCGTTGCCCTGCGCGTTGTCGATCTTGAAGTTGGTGCCGACCGTGTAGCCGGCCATCTGGGCTGCTTTCCTCAAGTACGGATCGTCGAACGCGACGTAGCGGGTCGACGAAGTGGTGTCGGGCAGGATTACACCGACCATGCCCTTGCCCGACGCAGTCAGGTTGGTCAGCTTGCTCATGTAGCTGAAGTCAGCCGTGAACGAGCTGATGCTGAGGTCCGACGGCACGTTCGCCGAGGGCGTCGGCGAGCCCCCGGTTCCACCGCCACAGGCGGTGACGAAAAGCCCTACCAAAGCAATGGCAGGGAACAATCTGGCTAACTTCATGCGCATACCTCACAGATCCAACTTCCCACCGCCTTCTTCCCGTACCTCCCCCGGGGCGAGAGTGCGCCGACAGCGGGTCTTACTCCTTAGCCCTCTTCTTAGCCAAGCGCATTGTGTTGCCCCGCCCGATCGGGTGTCAAGTTCGCCTAATTGAAGGAGTCCCAGCCCCATCCCCCGCCTGCGGCGGGTACTTCCCCTTAAATCGGGAAGACACACTTGAAGAATTTCGGGCTAGATGCAAGGGTTTGAGCACCAGATGCCGCTTGTAGTCGGCCTGATCGGCCTCCTTCTCGTGGTCGGAGTGCTGCGCGATGCCTTCGAGACGATCATCCTTCCGCGCCGTGTTTCAGGGGTCCGCTTCTCCAAGGTTTTTTACGTGGTCAGCTGGAAACCATGGGCTGCAGTCGCCCGCCGGATGGGGTCGGGCGACCGGCGCGAGACCCTCCTCAGCGTCTATGGCCCCCTCTCGCTGCTCGTCCTCCTCATCCTCTGGGGAATCCTCCTGATCACGGGCTTCGCCCTCCTCCTGTGGGCGGCCAACTTCGACGTGAGTCTTTCCGCCTTCGGCCACCTGTACGTCAGCGGCACGAGCTTCACGACGCTGGGCATCGGGGACTTCACGCCGCACACCGACCTGGCCCGCTTCGTCACCGTGGTCGAGGCCGGTACCGGGTTCGGCTTTCTGGCCGTCGTCATCTCATACCTGCCGATCCTGTATCAGAGCTTTTCGAGGCGGGAGATCGCCATCTCGATGCTCGACGAGTGGGCGGGGTCACCGCCGAGCGCCGGCGACCTGATTCGCCGGGTCGCCCAGGCAGGCGCGATGGACGATCTGCGGCCGCTTCTCGCCAGCTGGGAGGAGTGGACCGCCGAGCTGCTCGAAAGCCACCTCTCCTACCAGGTGCTGAGCTACTTCCGCTCCCAGCATGAGAATCAGTCGTGGCTTGCGGCCCTTACCGCGATGATGGACGTCGCCGCCGTCTGGCAGGCGGCCAAGGCCGAGGGCAAGACCTGGACCGCGCGGCGCATGTACGCGATCGGGCGCCACGCCCTGGGTGACCTGAGCCAGATCCTGCGAGCGTCGCCGCGCTTCGACGCCGCCGATCGCCTCTCCGAGGCTGAGGCGAGGTCCATCTACCAGGACATGGCCGAAGCCGGGGCGAAGGTCGACTTCGACGTCTTCTGGGACCGCCTGAAGAAGCTGCGCAAGGGCTACGAGCCCTACGCGTCCGCGCTGAGCGAAGAGCTGCTGATGGATCTCCCGCCGTGGTCGCCGGTCGACGGGCGCAAGGACAACTGGGAGACCACCGCCTGGGAGGGATCCGCCCCGGGCGAGTCGCTGCGCTGATCACGACTTATCATCGAGAGCCGTGAGCCGCGGACGGTTTGCTCTGGCCGGGCTTGGGCTGGGCCTGGCCGCTTCACAGGCGGGCCACCTCCTGGCGTACGAGCTTCGGTATGGCTCGGCGGCCGCGCAGCTCCAGAGCGCCGGCGCGCACGCGTACTTCCCGGCCGTGGTCAAGACCGGGTTGGGTGCCGCAGCGGCGGTGACTTTGCTCGGACTCCTGGTCGTCGGGTTCGCCCGCGTGTCCTCGGGCCGGCCAATCCCTCACCAGCCGGCGCCTTCGTTCATGCGCCTGGTCGCGTTCCTCTACACCGTGCAGCTGGCATGTTTTGTGCTCCAGGAGGGGGGCGAGGCAGCGGTTGGCGGGGCTTCGCCGGCTTCTCCGGCGGTGTTGCTGCTGTGGGGCACGGTGGGACAGCTGCCTGTCGCTCTCGTCGCGGCGCTCACCCTGCGCTGGCTCCTCATGCGGCTGGGCCCGGCGCTAGCGCAGATCCGGCTTCAGCTGGCGCCTCTGTGGCAGCGATTTGCCTACGCGGCCACGACTGGCGAATTTCCACTCGCCACCGATCTCGCGGTATCCCTTGAGGCAATCGGCGCGGCATTCAGCCGGCGGAGTCCTCCTTTCTAGCGCGCACCTCGATCGATCGTCAACGCGCATAGATAAAGGAGGAAGACGTGAGCAGGACTCGCGTTCTCGTGGTCGGGGCTGTACTCGTGATCTTTTTCGTGGCGGGCGGAATTCTCATCTATGTCAACGGACATCAGGGCGGCCAGAACCTGACCTTCAACGTCACGGTGACCGGCGCCACGACGATGAAGCCGGACACCCTGCCGGCGCATCAGAACGACACAGTGACCGTCAACATCACGAGCGACACCGACGGTGAGGTTCATCTGCACGAGTACGACATCGCCTTCGACACCAGGGCCGGCCAGATGGTGAGCCATACGTTCAAGGCTGACAAGACCTGCAGCTGTGACATCGAGTGGGAGAGCACAGGTCACCCGCTTGGAACGCTGGTGGTGAGCCCATGACGCTCGCGGCCCAGATCCTTCTGCATGGCTTCGGGCCGCGTTACGACCTTCCGATCGCCACCGCGCTTTACCTCTACGCGGCGGGTGGAGTGGTGTTCATCTCGTTCGTGCTGGTGGTTCTCTTCGCCGGAGATCGGGTCGGTCCGAACGCGACCGAGTATCCGCGCCGGGCAGTGTCATGGCTGGTGCCGATCGCTCGTTCGCCGTGGCCACGAATCGTGGGCGGCACGGTCGGACTGATCGGCTTCCTGACCGTCGTCGTCGCCGGCTTCTTCGGCTCGACCAACGCCTTCTACAACCCGGCCGAATACGTGGTCTGGATCTACTTCTGGGCGCTGATGGTGATCCTGTCCGGGCTGCTCGGCAACCTGTGGTACCTCTTCAGCCCGTGGACGGCGATCTACGACGCGCTGGCCAGGGTGGTGCGGATCGAGCCCGTCTGGAAGCTGCCGGACGTCGGGGTGTGGCCGGCCACGGCCGCCTACTTCAGCTTTGCCTGCCTCGAGCTGACAACGGGGATGGCCAACCGGCCGGCGATCGTGGCCATCGCGGCGATCGTCTATACGGTCATCACCCTGGCCGGCATGTTCCTTTTCGGCCGTGAGGAGTGGCTCGAGCACTGCGAGGCGTTCACGATCCTGTTCGGCATCGTCGCGCGCTTCGGACCGCTGGAGACCGATCGCGACGAGGGCGGAAAGATCAGCGCGGTCTACGTCCGACCCTGGGGCGTCGGCCTGCTGAAGCCCGCCCCATCCGGGTGGGACCGGGTCCTTTTCGTGATCCTGATGCTCAGCACGCTCGCCTTCGATGGCATCTCGGCCACGCCCGCGTGGCAGGACTTCACGGTTGCGCTCAAGGGTTACTGGCTGCCGCTTGGCGCGTTCGGGTTGTTCGCTGTTCGAACGTTCGGCCTCATCCTGCTGACCGTCGCCTTCCTCCTCATCTTCATCACGTTCATGGAGGCCGTGATCTACCTCGGCCAGCGCAAGGTCGACCTCAAAGCCACCGTGTCCTCTTTTGCTTTGACGTTGGTGCCCATCGCGCTCGTCTACAACGCCGCCCACAACTTCAGCTACGTGGTCGTTTCCTCGCAGTACCTGATCCCGCTGCTCAACGATCCGCTTCAGAAGGGCTGGCATCTGTGGCCCGCCGTGGCGAGCTTCACGCCCAACTTCGCCCTGGCGCAGGCATCCACTGTCTGGTATGCCGACATAGTTCTGATCGTGCTGGGCCACGTCATCGCGGTCTTTCTCTCTCACCTGCGCGCGGGGGAGAGGTTCCGTACCGCCCAGCGCGCCCTGCTGAGCCAGTACCCCATGCTTTTGCTGATGGTGCTCTACACGATGACCAGCCTGTGGATCCTGGCCCAACCCATCACCAGGGAGTCATGAGCGCAAGGCGCCCGGTGCGAAAGGGGGCTCCGCTGCGTAAGCCGGTGGCGGGCACGCCCGGCTGGGTGATGCCGGCCGCGGTCGTCGCGGGCATCGCCGTGGTGGTCGCGGCCTTCTGGGTCATCCGCTGGTACACGACGCCCCTTCCACCGAAGGCGCCCAGCCAGAGCGAGACCCAGGTCGTGCTCGCCACCATCACCAACCTGCGCGCTTCGGAGAGGTTCCGTACCGCCCAGCGCGCCCTGCTGAGCCAGTACCCCATGCTTTTGCTGATGGTGCTCTACACGATGACCAGCCTGTGGATCCTGGCCCAACCCATCACCAGGGAGTCATGAGCGCAAGGCGCCCGGTGCGAAAGGGGGCTCCGCTGCGTAAGCCGGTGGCGGGCACGCCCGGCTGGGTGATGCCGGCCGCGGTCGTCGCGGGCATCGCCGTGGTGGTCGCGGCCTTCTGGGTCATCCGCTGGTACACGACGCCCCTTCCACCGAAGGCGCCCAGCCAGAGCGAGACCCAGGTCGTGCTCGCCACCATCACCAACCTGCGCGCTTCGGAGTTCGACACTGTCGGTCAGGGCTCCGCGAACAACCTGATCAAGCCGGTGTCGGGCGCCAAGCTCGTGGGCTCGACCGGAAAGCCCGAAGTCTTCTATCTGGGCGCCGAGTACTGTCCCTACTGCGCGGCCGAGCGCTGGCCGCTGATCATCGCGCTCTCGCGCTTCGGCACATTTTCGGGCCTGGAGACAACCACATCGTCCTCGAGCGACATCTTTCCGAACACGCAGACTTTCACCTTTCGCAACGCCAAGTACACAAGTCAGTACATCGACTTCGTCTCGGTCGAGACGCTCGACCGCGACCAGAACGCGCTGCAATCGCCGACCGCGGCGGAGCAGCAGCTCGTCAAGCAGTACGACACCTCCGGATCAATTCCCTTCATCGACTTCGGGAACCAGTACGCGTCAACCGGCGCGACCTATTCGCCGGACGCGATCGGCGGGATGAGCTGGCGAGCGATCGCCGATGCGCTGAAGCAGCCCGACTCGACCCAGGCCAAGGCGATCGTCGGCTCGGCAAACCTGATCACCGCCGCCATCTGCAAGATCACCGCCGATCAACCGGCCGCCGTCTGTTCCAGCGCGACGATCCAGAACCTCGAAAAGACGCTGAAGTAGTGTCTCGGTTGCAGCTTTCGGCGCTCCTCGTCAGCCTGGCGGGAGTCGCGGTCTCCGTTTACCTGAC
>VBGP01000179.1 GCA_005880795.1 Chloroflexota bacterium
CCTAGTTAGGGGTCAGGTTTATTGGGATGAGCGCTTGGCGTTGGCGGTCCTGATGATCCGCCGGGCGCTTTCGGCTTGCTGGTCAGGGACCATTACTCGGCCGCCGAGAACCTCCACATGCAAGCCGTTAGCCTGAAGGACCGCGGCCACTAGATTGGCCATAGTCCGCCGGCTGGTGAAGACCAGGGTCCAGCCTTCGACGCGCATTGGGCCTGAATTACAGCTTAGAGCTCGGTGGCCGAGCCGCGAGCTTTGGCGGCGGACACAAAAGCATCCGCCGCCAGTGCATTCGCTGCTGGTCCTAGTCCTCGCCGGATTTCACAGCGCCGCGTATCTCGCCGCCTGGAAAGAGCGTCGTGTGGACGTTCACATACGCGTCGCCGCTCTGAATAACGCTTAACGCTCCTATGAAATCGCCGGCGTTGAGGTTCTGTGTCGGCACTCCCTGGATGTCAGCGGCCGTCACTCCAGAACGAGTGACTGTGCCACCGTCCGGCGGGCAGGTTGGCGTGCCGGCAGGTCCCGGCGCCGTGGCCGACCCGCACAGCCAGAGGAAGATTCCTCCATTCACGGCAGGCTGCGCGAAGTGAATGTGCGCCATGAAGGCCGGGCTCGAGAGCTTTGAGTAAGTGAGTTTGTACGACAGTGTCGATCCGGTGACGGTGGCTTCAAAGCTGCCCGTGCTGGGACTCAATTTGGGCGGCGACTCCTGGAATCCTGTGAGTTTCGCCCGCAACTTGAGGGTACCTTCATCGGCGCTGGTGGCTGCGATCGTCAGCCCAAGGACTGCCACCACAGCCGCCGCTTGAACAA
This sequence comes from Chloroflexota bacterium, assembly GCA_005880795.1. Lineage (GTDB taxonomy): Bacteria > Chloroflexota > Dormibacteria > Dormibacterales > Dormibacteraceae > 40CM-4-65-16. The sequence goes on from VBGP01000179.1 coordinate 814, forward strand.
GCCATCTCAACTTCATGTGATCCCCCTTTGGTGGCTTCGACCACCGACCCAACCGACAGCAGGCTCGCCTAAACGGTCATGCAGCCGGATCGAACTGTCAATCGGCGAACTAGGTGGGCCAAGGTTGAGAGTTCAATTGCCTGCGATGAATCGGTACAGGCGGGATGGTCAACGTGACGAACGCTTGATCTCTTGGCGGATCACCCCTGCCGGCGCAGCTGGGTCCCGACCCGCTCGATGGAGCTGCTCAGCACGTCCACCATGCGGTCGATCTGTCGCTCGCTGATCACGAAAGGAGGCGACATCGCCAGCACGTCGCCCGACAGCGGCCGGACGATGACGCCATTCGCCAGCGCATCAAGCCACACGCGTCTGGCCGCACCCACCGACACGTCGAAAGGCCGCTTCGACGGCTTATCCGCAACGAGCTCGACGCCGGCGACCAGGCCGAGTCCTCGCACGTCGCCGACGATGTCGAGCCGGCGCAGATCCTGGAGTCTCGCCTGCAGGTAGGCGCCGCGTTGCGCCGCCCGCTGGACGAGACCCTCCTCTTCGAGGATCTGAAGATTGCGCAACGCAACGGCGCATGCCGTCGGATGCCCGCTGTACGTGAACCCGTGGGCGAACATGCCCTTCACCGATGTCAGAACGTCATGAACGCGACGTGTGAGCATGACGCCTGACAGCGGCAGGTATCCGCTCGTGACGCCCTTGGCGAAGATCATC
>VBGP01000180.1 GCA_005880795.1 Chloroflexota bacterium
CAGCTTGCGAAGCAGGGGGAAGTAGTCGGCAGGCGGCACGATGACCCCGCCGGCTCCCTGCACCGGCTCCGCCACGACCGCGGCGACCGTGCCCGGGCCGGCGTCGAGCACGACCTTCTCGAGTGCCTGCACGTATGCCGCCCCGGCGGAGCCGTCGCCCTGGTACCGGTAGGGGTCCGGCGACGGGGCATGAAGGAATCCTGGGGCGAGCGGCTCGAACCCTTTCCAGAAGTTGGCAAGGCCTGTGGCGCTCGTTGCGGCGTACGTCAGGCCGTGGTAGTCGCGAATCCGCGAGACGATGTTGACGCGCTCGGGTTCGCCGCGAAGCTTCCAGTAGAGACGCGCGATCTTGTATGCGGTGTCGTTCGCCTCACCGCCCCCCGACGCGAAATACGTCACCTCGAGGTCGCCGGGCGCGAGGTCCGCGAGCCTGGCTGCAAGCTTGATCGCCGGAGCCGTTCCAAAACCGCCATAGGCAGAGCTGAAGGCCAGCGTTTTCATCTGTTCGGCCGCCGCGGCGGCAAGCTCGTTACGGCCGTATCCGACGTTGACATTCCACAGGGACGCCATGCCGTCGAGGTACTCGCGGCCATCGATGTCGGTGAGCGTCGCGCCCTGCCCGCTGACGATGATGAGCTGCGGGATGGTTCCCGAAGGAGCGGCGAGATCGCCCTGTGGGTGAAGCCAGTGCGTACGGTCCAGCTCGGACAGCAGGCTCGCCTCTGCCGGGGAGAATCCAGGCAAGGATTTATCGACGGTCATGGTCACGCCGCCGTGTAGCCTCCGTCGACCGCCAGAGACGCGCCCGTGATGTGCATGGACTCATCGCTTGACAGGAACA
>VBGP01000075.1 GCA_005880795.1 Chloroflexota bacterium
AATCTTGAGCCGGCGCTTCACCCGCATCTGGGCCGCGTGCGCCGCGATCGTGCGGGCGATCGGCACACCGGTCCGCTCGGCGTAGAGAATTCCGCGGACCAAAGAGGTGAAGTCGTCGATCCCCGTCGCCTCCGCCATCTCAACGAGTGCGTCGGGTCGCGGCCTTCCGAGCTGGATCTCGCGCAGCGCGCGCGCGACCAGAAGCGTCAGCGAGTCGTCCTGGTGGCGCACGAGCTGTTCGAGCGCGCGGTCGAGGCCGAGCCCGGCCTCCATGCTGATCGCGACCACGTCGAGCGCGTTGGGGAGGGTGGCCTCGAGCTCGGTGCGCCGGGAGCGAACGAGCTGGTCCAGCCACACCACGGGCACGTAAAAGCCGAGAGCCACGCCGAGGACGAGCGCGAGTCCGATCGCGAACGGCGTGCCGAGGAACATCCCGATCGCCGTGCCGATCGCACCCAGGGCGGCCGCCGCCGCGATGCGCAGCGTCTGCAGGCCGGCGGGGTCGAGGTTGAGGGGGTTGCCGACGAAATCGAGCTGGCGGCGGAAGTTCGCGGCCTGCGCCTCCGGCGTCATCCGCATCATCTGGCGGTTGGTCCAGCGGCGCATCGGGCCGAGCAGCCGGTCGACCAGAGGTTTCTCGAGCTGCAGCGCCACCGCGCTCTGACCCAATCCGACCTCCTGCCGAGCGAGGCGCTCCCGGGCCAGGGTGGTCGCGTCAGCGGCGCGTGACGCGATGATTCCCACAGTCAGCATGTACGCGCCCAGCGCGGCGCCGATGCCGATGATGAGGGGCAGCGCGTTCATGCGATCGCCGTCAGCCGGCGAATGATCAGATTTCCGACGAACAGCAGAAGCGCCGCGAGACCGAGCATGAACCAGCCAAGCGGGTTGACGAGCATGGGCCGAAAGTAGTCGCGGACGATGAAGTAGAGCGCCAGGGCCGCGACGATCGGCAGCAGGGTGATGATCAGGGCGGTCGCGCGCGACTGAGCCGTCGCTGCGTTGATCTCGGCCCGCATCTCTTCGCGCTGTCGCATCGTGTCAGCCAGCGTGACGAGGATCGCGGGGAGGTCTCCACCGATCGAGCGCTGGATCGTGATCACCATCACCATCAATCGCAGGTCGTGGCTGCCGATCCTCCTGACCATGTTGTTCAAGGCGCTCTCGACCGATGCGCCAAGCTCGATCTCTCGCCGCGCGAGCGCGAATTCGTCTGAGATGGGAGGGCCGGCGTTGTCCGTGACCGAGCTCAGCGATTGGGCTACGGACTGGCCCGCCTTCATCGAGTTCGCGATCAGCTCCATGGCGCGCGGCAGGCCAGCGTCGAACTGGCGGAGCCGGTGCCCTCGCCGGTTGCGCAGGTAGAAAGCAGGCAGGAGATAGCCGATCAGCGCGAAAACCAGAAACTCAGGCCCGAAGCCGAATCGCAGCAGGCTGATCACGCCGAACAGGACGCCGGCGACGACCTGGATCATTCGAAACTCGTAGGGCCGCAGCTCGAGGTCGGAGCTGACCAGGTCACGCTGCAGCTTGCTGGTCTGCTGCTCGGCGGCGATCCAGACGGGCGTCCCGGTCGGCTCGAAGCGCCGCCTCAGTTGCTCGCGGACGTCAGCGAGGGTTCGGTATGAGGCTCGGACCGATTCTTCCGGAGCGGCCGACTGCTGCGAGCGAACTGTCCCGAAGACGACGAGCCCCACCCCGATGGCCGCCGCGACCGCGACCAGGATGATCGCGGTGCCCATCTAATGCGATGAGGTGAACTGCCAGCGCTTGTCCACGTCCCTCGGGCCCACGCCTGTCGCAGCCGAGACGTTCTCGCATTTGCTGTCGGGTGAGGTGGGCAGGTTCCCATAGTCGGTGTAAGACTCGAGCTCGTATTTCATCGTTGCGTTGTTCAGCAGCCAGAAGAGGTACTCCGAATCGCATGCGTTCATCAGTACGGTGAGGCTGCTCGTCACAGCCCCCGACGACGCGGCGGGGGCGTTGCTCGCTGGCCCGACCCTCAGCACGTCGACCTCACGGAACACCGTGCGCACCACCGCGGTGCCAGGGCTCTGCCCGAATGTCGATGTGTTGATGGTGGCCAGCATCGTGATCCGGTCACCGATCTGGACGTACCCGCCGACGCCCACCTGCTCGCTGGTCGGAACCGTGACGGCGATCCAGCCTTTGGGGATGGGCAGGAACGCAACGTCGCTGTTGCTCAAGAGGTCGCCGCTCGCCGCGACCAGGTTGGCCGTGATCGGGCTCCCTTGCGGGATGTCCACCCGGGCGCCTTTGCCGGCCACGTCCCTGACCGCGGTGAAAGCCTGCGGCGGGGAGGGGCTGAAGCTGGAGATCGTCAAGTCAGAGGCCTGGATGACCGTCCGAGCCTTGATGTCGTGGCTTGCCACGACGATCCGGGTGCCGGTCGTGTTGCCCTGGATCAGCGGGAGGCTGGCGATCGCCGCCGCGGCGGCAAAGGCGAGCACGGCGAGGACGGCGCCGATGACGATGTACAGGCGCCCGCGGCGTGGCCGGGCCAGCGCGGAGGTGGCTATTGACACTTAATCGGGCGCAAGCTTCACAAAAAGGACGCCCGAGCGCAACAAATAAGGCCAAAAGAGGCTGAAGGCCGCTTGCTCACTCGACAAGGACTGCCTCCACCAGGGCGGTGCTGATCCCGTAATTGCTGCCCACCGCGGTCCCCGCCCCGGCCCCGGCGGAGACCGAAAGCGTGCCGCAGGAGATGGTTCCGTCCAGTGTGCTGGTGCCGTTGACCGTGTCGGTGCACGTGCCCGGCCAGTAGACGGACCCGAGCAGCCAGTGTTTGACCGAAGCCCCCTTGATCGCGATCTGGCCGGTATTGGACGCCGGCGCCCACACCAGGAGGTTCCAGCAGGCCCGGTCCCCGGCCACGCACCAGGCCGACCCAGGGCAGCTGGCGTCACCCGCCGGCGCCTGGGAGCAGGGTGAGGCAAACCACGTGTAACCGCCGCCCGCCGGGTCGGCGGCGGCGTTGGGTGGGCACGCGGAGATCGAGCAAGGGGTTGAACCGAGCTGGCAGGTGGCCCCGGCGCAGGATGCACCGCCGCCGGCCGCGCAGGTCCCCGATGACAGCCCCGCCTGGTTGACGAACTCGAGAGTCACGTCCCGCGCCAGGAGCGTCCCGCCGTTCAGGCAGATGCCGCCGCCACCCGCGAAACCCGATCCATTGAAGTAGTAGAAGCCCGGGTCGAGCACCGCTCCGTTGGGCACAGCGCCGGCTGCGGGCTTGAAGGTGGCGATGGCGAGCGACCAGAGGCTTGCCTGGGTCGTCGTCACCGTTTCTGTCTGAAAGGCGATCGGTGCGTTGAGTTGATATTCCGACGCAAACCCGTTGGTCGGATCGTTGGTGAGGCTGGTGTAGGCCCCGCCCTTGGAGAAAGTTTGCCCGGCGGCGATCTTGAACCCGTCGTTGGTGATCACCAGGTCGTTGGCGGCCGTGGTCGCCAGGCTGGTTGTGACGGTGGCGGTTGTCGTGGCGGCGCCGACCAGGGTGGTGCCGGTCCGGTCCAGGGGAGCCGCGAGGGCGCCGCTCCACTCCGTCATCTGGGACACGACGTTCTTCGATGCGGGCAGCACCGTCCACGTGGCGAAGGTGATCCCACCCGGATTGTTGGCGCGGTACCAGATCTGGTCCCAGCCTTCGCCCGCCTGCTTGGCGCTCGAGGCAAGCGCCCAGCCGGCCGGACCGTTGATCGTGTTGACACCGTCGACCGCGCTGATGTTGGCGACCAGCAGCGTGCCGGCCAGGCTGGCGCCGGGCAAGGTCGGGGAGATGAAATGCACTGCCGGTGCCGTCTCAACGCCAATCTGCCGGTTTGAGATCGTGCCGGCCGAACCGAGGTTGCCCACGTTCAGGTAGCCGTAACACCCTGTCTTGAAGTGCACGTACCCGCTGGCGTCCTGGGTCGGGACGGCGGCGTTTCCCGTTCCGACGGTGACTCCGTTGACGACCACGTTTCCATACGCCGCACCCGCGTTGCATGGCACGCCGCCCGGAAGTGTCGCCGTGATCGCGGGATCGGCGTTGGGCTCCGGCGGAAGGTTTGTCGACAGCGAGGCCACCGGCAGCCGGCCCGTGCCTGCCGCGCAAGGATTGGCGTTGATGGCGGCGTCGCCGGCGGCGAGGAACGCGCTCGCCCCGCTTGCTCCGCATGTCGTCGCGGTGTGGCCCGACAGCTCGAAGCCATCCGCGCATATCGCGTTGCTCGAGCCAGAGCTCCCGCCCGCCGAGCAAGAGCCGCCACCGGCGATCCACGTCTGCGCATTCGCGTAGACGGAGACGTTGCCCAGGTCCGAGTAGGTGCTCGACGCGGCGTCGAACCGATCATGCGCGTATACCGCGCAACTTCCACTGAGGGTGATCGCGTTCGACGCGACGATGCTGCCGCCGACGTTGAACTGCCCGCCGGTGCACGAAAGGGTCGTGGCCGTGACCGCCGCGGTCGAGCCGCTCAGCTGTTGAGCCACCGCGCGCCTGGTCACATTCGTGGTCGACGCACCGGCGAAGTTGCCGAACGAGATGGGCAGCGCGACCGTGAGGCTGACCTCCACCTGCTGCTGGTGCGCGCGGTACGGGTAGCGGATGGTCTCGGTGAGGCCGCCTGCGAAGGTGTCGGTCCCGGTGTAGCCCGCCGCGCAAGAGCCGGCCCCGATCGCCAATGCGCCCGTGCGAGTGCGCTGCGTGGCGAGGAAGTTGTCCGCCTCGGTGATCACGGTGCCCGCCGAGCCGGCGCTGCAGCCAACCCCGATCTTGAGCGCGGAGTCCAGAGCCGCCTGGTCGGCGAGCTGCTGCAGCTGGTTGCGCTGCCACTCGACCGAACCGGTGAGCAGGATGAGCGCGGCCGACCCGATCAAGGCCACCAGCCACACCGCAACAATCACAAGCACCTGCCCCGACTGTTGTTTCACCTCCCCGTTCGCCGGGGGCCGCGCGCTGCGCGCACGGAGGGGGTGGGGGGCTAGATGCCAAGCTGCCCGAAACGCAGTTTTCAATACTCCAACCTCTCCACCGATTGCGAATCAAAGGTGATCGAGCTCGGGATGCCGAGCAGCGTGTTGAGCACGGGCTTCCACTGCAATTTGAGGTCGACGACCACCAGCTGATGCCCTGACGTTCGGACCGCCGCGCCGCTCGCGCCGGCACACGACGGGCAGCTCCACCGCGGGTTCGGATTGCCCGCGGCCGAGTCGAGCTCGTAGACGAAGACGTAGACCGTGCTCGGGTTGATTGCCCCCGTGAGCGTGATCGTCCCGGGCTGAAGCGGGTTGGCGTTGGCGACGAAAGTGCCATAGGCCGGAGCGCTGCTGATCGAGCTCGAGTCTTGATAGACGACGGACATCCCGAGCGCGTCCAGCTGATGCGCTCCGTTCGTCAGAGGACCGAGAGAGCATGGTGCGGCCAGCGTCGTGCACGTCGGCGGCAGCGTGTTCGATCCGTTGTAGTAGCCCAGCACCGCCTGTCGCGCCATGTCACGCGACGCTCCCTGCAGCATCGTGTAGATCAGCAAGCCGCGGCCAAGGTCGACCGTCGCGCCGATCAAGAGGAAGACCATGGGCGCGATCAACGCAAACTCGAGAAGGGCCTGACCGAGACTAGGGCGTTTCACCACGCCGTCGTGGCGCGACTCGACCCTGTGATCGTGATCCCGCCCCCCAGCACTTTGAGGTCGCTGAAACCGTAGTACACATAGACGTCGATCTCCGACTGATAGAGCGTCTGCACCGACCCGCTGCAGTTGGCGCTCGACCCGCAGTACACCGCGACGACCGCCTGGCCCGGCACCGGGGTGGTGTAGTCGGTGCCGGCAACGAACGGTGGTGCGTGGTTGACCTGGGTGGGGCACGAGATGTTGCTGGTCACCGCAGCGAGGTCCGCGGTGACGAGGCTGCACATCGCGGCCAGGCCCGGTCCGTTCGTGCTGGCGGTCTTGCCGGCCGCGTATCTCGCGGCGTCGCGCGCCGCGTCGGACGTCTCGACGGCGAACGAGTATCCGCGGCCCAGCTCGAGCACGCCCGCGACCAGCACGATGAGCACCGGCAGGGCGAGGGCGAACTCGACCAGTGCCTGAGAACGGGTTTTCCTCCGGCGCCTATCCATCGAGGTTGAGGCTGCTCAGGATCACTCGTGCGATGTCGGTCGAGCCTCGGGACACCATCGACGAAGGGTCGTGCTGCAGGACCAGCCCGCCGGCGAGCGTCGAGTCTTCCGGACGCTAATCGTCGAAGCCGACGACCACCGACATCTTCCGTCCCAGGATCGACTCGATCGCAGCCCTGTCGAGCGGCGGGTGCGGAGTGCGCTGGTTGAGCACCAGCTCCATGCGGTTGTCGGGCACGTTCATGATGTCGCGGAAGATCGCCAGCGCCCGGCGTGCGTCGGTCATGGCCGCGATCTCGGGCGGTAGGACGACCACCAGGCATTCGGCGCGCTCGATGACGGCGAGCCCGGCCTCACCAAGTGAGGTGCCGAGGTCGACCACTATCACCTTCTGCCATGCAACCACCACGTCAAGAACGCGGCCGGTCAGCTCTCCGGTCAAGGTGTCCACCTCTTCCGGCCGCAGGGTGCCGGGGAGGACCCCCATGCCGGTGCGATGGTTGACGATGTTGCCGCGCAGGACGCCTTCGAAGTCGACCTGCGACGCCTTGGAAGCGCTCGCGATGGATCCGGTCGCGATCAGGTCGGCGAAAAGGGCGGCATGACCAAAAGGCGCGGCCAGGTCGATCAGCAGGACCTGGCGCGGGAACTTTCGCGCCAGGGCGGCCGCGGTGTTGATGGCCAGTGTCGTCGTGCCGGCGCCGCCCTTGGCCGAGAAGAAGGCGACGACCGGCGCCCCGGTCTTGGAGGCGGTCTGCGCCTCGATGGCCGCGGCAGCCGTCAGCTCCTGGTCCCAGAGCTTGTCCAGGGTGACCGCGACCTTTTCCAGGTTCGGGCCAAGCCCCTCGAGGAGCCCGTCGCGGTCCAGGGTCAGGAGCACGGAGTCGACCAGGCCGTAGATGCTCGTCACGTAACGGTCGGCGGTGCGAGGGACAGGCAGGATGACAAGGTCCCCGGGAGCCCGCCGCCGGGTGAGGAGCACCTTTCCCTTGGGGTCGGTGACCGACTCCTCGACCTGGCCGGAAGCGAGGAACATGACCACGTCGCCGCCCTGGCCGCTCAGGCGGAGGGTGTCACGGGCGGTCAGCGACACCGGCCGCATGCGCCGGGCGACCGCTCGCAATATGCCGTCGTTTAGTTCCGAGAAAACGGCGGACATCTCCAGGATGCGCATCCGCATCTGCAGTGCGGACGGCGCCTGTTCTCCGGTTGGTCCGCTGCCTCCGGCGGCCACCTGGTGCGACTCTTCCTCCCGCGCCCGCTGTAAGGTTTCGGGAACCTCACGGGCGTTCAAAACGCCGATACTGTACCAACCGCCCCCCAAATGGACCCTTCGCATCGCAGCAATGGCTCAAACACAAGGCCGGTGATCCAGGCCACTCCTAGGGGTGGCGGACGGTCCCGGGCAGCCGGTCGCGTTGACCGGGTGCTTAACACCGCCCTGGCCGGTGAGCGGGCGGCCGTCCTTAACGTCAGCGCCGCCGAGATGCTGGCCGACCCTGAGGCGGTTGCGGGCGTCATCCAGGCCGCCGTCGACCGCCCCGGCGTAGGCGTCATGGGGCACTGGATGATCCACGAGCTGTTCCGGCGATCGGAGCTCCATGACGAGCTCCTCAACTCGCTCGCCAGCCCAGACCCAGGCCTGCGCAAGGCGGCAGCCCGGATCTGCGGCGCCGCCCGCCTCCCCGAGTCGGCCCTCTGGATCTCGGACCTGGTGGAGGACCCCGACCCCCACGTGAGGGAGGTGGCGGTGCGCTCGCTGGCCCGGCTGGGAGGCCGGCGGGCGGTCGAGCAGCTGATGGCCGCCGATCAAAAGGACGGCCAGATCCCCCTTCACCGCCTGGCGATCTCCCTCGCCCGGGCGGCTTCCGACATCGACATCGAGGCCCTCATGCGCCAGCCCGGCAGCGAGCGGGTGGCGGTCGCCGCCGTCCTGGCGTGCGGCCTGCGCCGGGACGTGCTGCGGGTTTCCCCGCTCCTGGGCATCGCGCACGACCGCAGGTGGCCGAAACAGGTGCGACTGGCCGCATGCAAGGCGCTGGCCACGATCGGCGACCGCTCGGCGGCCGACGGCCTGAACCGCCTTACAGAGTCCGATCCGGAGCCGGACATAAAGAAAGCCGCGGCACGCGCCCACCGCCGCCTGCTCAAGCGGGCGCTGCCGAGGCCGCGATGAAGCTTTCCGAGCGTTTCGACCGCCGCTACCAGCAGACGCCGACGGCCCCGCAGACGCCGGTCACCGCTCCGCAGGAGGTCGTGGTCGCGCCGGTGACGGCGACCGATGGCGTGGCCGGCATCGCGCCGGTCGAGCGCCGCGCTGCACCCCGCGACGGTGCGGCGCAGCAGGTGGTCGAGGCACAGCACGCCACCGAGGCGCCGGCGGCTCTGAGCCCCGCGCTGGCCGCCGCAAAGGCCGAGATCCACGCCGACCTGCTCCGCCGGCACGCCGCCGCCATCGACATCACCAACCGCGCCGGCATCAGGCGCCTCCTGCTGCAGCTGACCGAGGACCACTTCCGGGCCAAGCCGCCGGCGGCACTCGTCACCGCGGCCGACCGCGAGCGGCTCGTCGACATTCTCTTCGACGAGGTCATCGGGCTCGGGCCGCTGGAGGCGCCGCTGCGCGACCCGGACATCACCGAGATCATGGTCAACCGGCCGGAGCAGATCTTCGTCGAGCGGCGCGGACGCATCGAGCTCACGAACCTCGCGTTCGAGGATGAGGACAGCCTGCGGCGCGTCATCGACCGCATCGTCTCCACCATCGGGCGCAGGGTCGATGAGTCGGAGCCGATGTGCGACGCGCGGCTGAAGGACGGCTCGCGCGTCAACGTCGTCATACCGCCCGTCGCCATCTACGGGCCGTGCCTCACGATCCGGAAGTTCGGTCGGGAGGTCCTGACGCCGGAGAAGATCGTGGCCGCGGGCGGCTCGAACGAGGCGATCCTCGAGTACCTCAACGCCGCGGTCCAGACCCGACTCAACATCATCGTCTCGGGCGGCACGGGCTCCGGCAAGACGACGCTGCTCAACGTCCTTTCGGGTTTCATCCCCTCCGACGAGCGGATCGTGACGTGCGAGGACGCCGCCGAGCTGCGGCTTCGTCAGGTGCATGTGATCAGCCTCGAGTCGAAGCCGGCCAACGTCGAGGGGCGCGGCCAGATCACAATTCGCGACCTCGTCCGCAACTCGCTGCGCATGCGGCCCGACCGCATCATCGTCGGTGAGGTGCGCGGCGGGGAAGCCCTCGACATGCTGCAGGCCATGAACACCGGTCACGACGGGTCGATGAGCACCGTCCACGCCAACAACCCGCGGGACGCGGTGACTCGCCTGGAGACGCTGGTCCTGCTGGCTGGCACCGAGCTGCCCTCGCGTGCGATTCGCGGCCAGATCTCATCCGCGATCAACATCGTGGTGCAGACCGAGAGGTTGCGCGGCGGCGCGCGAAAGATCGTCAGCGTGGCCGAGGTGCTGGGCATCGTCGACGGTGAGATCGCCCTGCAGGAGCTGTTCAGCTTTCACCAGGTCGCGGTGACGCCGGACGGGCGAGCGGTCGGCTACCACACCGCGACCGGCACCACCTCCAACTTCCAGCCGCACTTCCAGAGCAACGGCGTCGAGCTCCCGAGCTCGATGTTCGCGCCAACCCCGCAGCCGCCGATGGAGCAGCTGTACTGATGGTGAAAGAGATCGACGCGCAGCCACCCGACGAGAGCAAGGACGGGCAGCTCAGCCGCAACTTCCAGATCGATCAAGAGCTGCTCGCCGACATGGGCCACCAGCTGCGCAACCACCTCAACGCGCTGGTCGGTGCTGCCGGCCTGCTTTCGACCGGGGCGGAGACCAGCGAGGAGCGCGAGCTGGCCGCGATCGTCGAGGCGGGCGCCGAGCAGGTCTCGCGCATCGTCGATGAGGTGCTCGATGCGGCAACCATGGAGAGCGGGGAGTTCGAGCTCGCCCTGCACCCGTTCGACATCCGCTCCACGGTCGAGAGCTGCCTCGCGATCGTTGCCGAGCTTGCGGGCACGAAGGGCCTCGACCTTTCCTTTAATGCGGCGCTGGATGTGCCGAACGTCGTCATCGGCGACTCGCGCCGCCTCGAGCAGATCCTTCTGACGCTCCTGCATGGCTCGGTCGATCGCACGTATCGAGGCGGCATCGGCGTCGAGCTGACGTCGGAGGAACGCGGCGGTCTGGTCGCCCTGCATTTCAAGATTCGGGACACGGGACGCGGTGTCCCGGCGAGGATCCTGCGCGGCGGCCTCGATGGGGTCACGGGTCCTTACGACCGTCTCGAGCCCGGCGACCGGCTGGCGGTGCTGAGCCTTCGCACCACCAAGCAGCTGGTCAGCATGATGGACGGCGAGCTCCGCGTGGAGCAGGGTGGGGTCGAGGCCGGACCCGACGCCGGCACGAGCTTCGACTTCACGGTGCTGGCCGAGCCGCTGCCCGGGTCGGTGGCCACCACCCAGCTGACCCTCGAGGCGATGCGGGTGCTCATCGTCTCCGCCGACCCGACCGAAAGGCGGCTCCTCAACCTGCAGGTCGAGCAGTGGGACGCACACGCTACGTCGGTCGCACCCGATGAGTCGGTCGCCGCACTCCAGGTCGGCCGTCCTTACGACATCGCCCTCGTCGAGCACCGGCCGCCCTACGTCGACGGTCTCGACATCTCGGCGTCTTTGCGGAACTTCAGGCGTCCCGAGCAGATGCCGATCGTGCTGATCGCGTCATCCGCGCCGAGTGGGGCGGAGGCGGCGGCGGCGGACAGCGGCGTCATCCAGGCGACCCTCACCAAGCCGGTTCCACCGCGCACGCTGCATGACGTGATGATCCAGGTGGGCGGGCGGGGCGCTCAGCCTCAGGCGGCACAGGCCGTCGAGCCGGGCGCGCTGCGCGTGCTGATCGCCGACGACAACGCCTTGAACCAGAACCTGTTGAAGCGCCTGGTGGGCAAGCTCGGCCACTCCGTCGACGTGGTCTCGACAGGTCGGGAGGCGGTTGCGTCGGTGGCTCAGCAGTCCTACGACGCCGTGCTGATGGACGTGTTGATGCCCGAGATGGACGGACTTGCCGCAGCGGAGGCGATCTGCAGGCGCTGGCCAAGAGGCAACCGGCCCCGGCTGATCGCGCTCACCGCGATGGCGGGCCCGGGCGACCAGGACCGATGCCTGCGAGCGGGATTCGACGATTACATGAGCAAGCCCGTGCGCCTCGAAGCGCTGACCGAGGCCCTGAAAGCGGCGGTAGGCTACCGCACCAACCGAGAGTAAGCATCCCCTCCCCCCTCAGGGGGGAGGGTCAGGGAGAGGTAAGCATCCCCTCTCCCCTCAGGGGAGCAATCAGTTGGCGCGGGTAGCGCGTCCTTAACGGGCTTGTCCCGTAGGGCCAGGGAGAGGGGCGTGTGCAGCACTAACTCCTGAGCCTGTTGTCCAGTCGGTCTTCGCGCGACGCGAGGCGCGAGGCCCGCGCCTCCAGGTACACGACGAGAATCACGATCATGCCGCCCAGGACCATGAGGCCCCCGAGCGCCTCCGCCTGCACGCCGGTGGGCTGGACGATGATCTGGATCATCGCCGCACCGAAGACGAGGATGTAGCTGAGGCCGAGCAGCCGGACTCTCGGCGCGACCTGCGCGGTTTCGCCCCCGCGCCACGGCCTCTTGCCGATGATCAGCAGGTACGCGCCCATGATCAGGGCCAGCGAGGCGAGGACAAGTGTGATGAGCTGGATGTACGTCGTCGGCATCGGCGCGAGAGTTTAACCCCTCAACCCGGTGCTTCTTACAATCGAACACTCAATGCCCCGCTCCGAACCGATCAAGGCGGTCCGCGGAGTTCGCGACATTCTCCCTGGCGACCTGCCGCTCTGGCGGGCTGCCGAGCAGGCCGCGTCGGCGGTCGCGCACCGCTTCGGCTACGAGGAGATCGTCACGCCCATCCTCGAGCACGCCGAGCTGATCGAACGCGCGGGCGAGAGCTCGGACGCGTTCGCCAAGGAGCTTTATCGATTCGAGGACCGCGGCGGCCGCAGCCTCGCCCTACGGCCCGAGGCGACGGCCGGAGTCGTGCGCGCCTACTTCGAGCGCGGCCTCAACCAGGGTCCTCAGCCGTCGCGTCTCTATCTGGCAGGACCGATGTTTCGCTATGACCGGCCGCAGAAGGGCCGCTACCGCCAGTTCTATCAGCTGGACGTGGAGGCGATCGGCGGCGCGGCGGCGGCGCTCGACGTCGAGGTGATCGAGCTGGCGCGCGACTGGCTGCGCGAGGTGGGTCTGGGCGACCTGCGGCTGGAGCTGAACAGCATCGGCGACTCGAAGTGCCGGCCCGCGTATCTCGAGCGCCTCCAGGCCTACTACCGACCGCTCAAGGAAAAGCTGAGCCCAGACTCGCAGCAGCGTCTGGAACGCAATCCGCTTCGGCTTCTCGACAGCAAGGCGGAGCAGGATGCGCCACTCAAATCAAGCGCACCGCGGATCACCGACCACCTCTGCGACGAATGCGCCCTGCACTGGGCGCTCGTGCGTCGACTTCTCGACGCCGCGGAGATCGAGTACGTCCTCAACCCCTACCTGGTGCGAGGTCTCGACTACTACACGCGCACAGTGTTCGAGTTTTTTCCCAGGGGTGCGACCGGGCAGCAGGACGCACTGGGTGGTGGCGGCCGGTACGACGGCCTGGCCGAAGCTGAGGGCTGGCCCGCGACGCCGGCGGTCGGTTTCGCGAGCGGGCTCGACCGGGTCACCGAGCTGATGGCCGCCACCGGAGTGAGCGTCATCGCCCGACCGACCGCCGACGTGCTCGTCGTGCCCGATGGCGACCTGGCAGTCGAGGCTGCCGAGGTCGCACGCATCTGCCGAGCGGTCAGGTCGACGGCGGTCGACTACGAGTCGAAGAGCCTGGCGGCAAAGATGCGCGCGGCGAACAAGGTGGGCGCGAAGTGGGTGGTGCTGCTAACTCCCGACGTCGTGGCGCGGCGGGCCGCGCAGCTCAAGGACATGTCGAGCGGCGAGCAGGTTGAGCTGGACTGGGTCGAGCTCCCGACTCGACTCGCATGAGCGGCTTCTCAGCACCGCACTGCGGATCGCTCCGTGCAACCGACGAAGGTCGTGAGGTCGAGCTCTACGGCTGGGTCGCCCGCCGTCGCGACCACGGGGGCGTGGCGTTCATCGACCTGCGCGACCGCTGGGGCACGGTGCAGGTGGTGGTCAGGCCGGCGGCACTGGTCGAGACCGAAGTCAGAAACGAATACGTGATTCATATCAAGGGCAAGGTCGCGCGTCGACCGCCTGGGTCTGAGAATCCGAAGATGACAACCGGCGAGGTGGAGGTAGTTGCGGAAGACCTGGAAATTATTTCGGAGGCCAAGACTCCCCCATTCGAGATCGAGGACGACGTAAAGGCAGACGAAGCCCTTCGCCTGAAGTACCGGTACCTCGACATCCGGCGGCCGAAGATGACTCACAACCTCGAGCTCCGGCATCGTGTCGTGCAGGCGATTCACCGCTACATGGATGCCCACGAGTTCATGGAAGTCGAGACACCGATGCTGTTGAAAGGAACTCCCGAAGGCTCACGCGACTTCATCGTTCCATCGCGCTTGCATCCCGGTGAGTTCTTTGCCCTGCCCCAGTCACCACAGCAGCTGAAGCAGCTGCTGATGGTCGCGGGAATCGGGCGGTACTACCAGATCGCGCGCTGCCTCCGCGATGAAGATCTTCGTGCGGACCGCGTCGTGGAGATCACGCAACTGGACGTCGAGATGTCCTTCTGCACCGAAGAGGACGTGTTCACCTTGATCGAAGGTCTGTGGGCGAAAGTCTGGAAGGACGTGCTCGGTATCGAGATCCCAACTCCCTTCCCGCGCATCGACATGCAGGAGTCGTTGCTGAAGTACGGCACGGACAAGCCCGACCTGCGCTACGGACTCGAGATCGCGGATGTCAGCGACGCGCTGCGATCGACCGGAGCGACCGTTCTGCGCGGCGCCCTCGATGCCGGCGGCGTCGTGCGGTGCTTTGCAGTGCCCGGAGGCAAGGACATGAGCCGCCGCGAGCTCGACGAGCTCGCCGTTCTCGCCAGGGGCGCGGGCGCGAAAGGCCTGGCGTGGATTCCCGGGCCGTTGGACAGGCACATAAGCGAAGGCGAGATGTCGGCCATCAAGTCAGCTGCGCGCGCCGGCGCGGATGACCTTGTCTTCATCGTCGCCGACCGCCGGCGCAAGGCTGAGACCGTGCTGGGCTTGTTGCGGCGCGAGATGGCGCGGCGGCGCAAATTGGTGCGGCACGGTGAATGGAATTTCCTGTGGGTTTATCCGATGTATCTGTTTGAAGAAGATGACCTTGGCAACCTCACCTACGGCCACCATCCGTTCACATCGCCATGGCCCGAAGACATGCCTCTGCTCGAGACACGTCCTTACGACGTGAGGGCTCGGGCTTACGACTGCGTGCTCAACGGCGTTGAGATTTCAGGTGGCAGCATCCGCATTCACGAACGAGACCTACAGGAAAAGGTGTTCGGGATCCTCGGCATGGACCCGGAACGAATCCGGTCGCAGTTCGGTCACCTCCTCGATGCCTTTGAGTACGGTGTGCCACCGCACGGTGGAATTGCCGCGGGAATCGATCGGCTGATGATGGCGATCATCGAGACGGAGAACATCCGCGACGTCGTGGCGTTCCCGAAGACTCAGAGTCATCAGGACCTGATGCTGGGCGCACCCGGTCCCGTCGATCCGAAACAGCTCGAAGAGCTTCACATCCGCGTGGTACCGCCTAAGAAACCGGCGTCGTAGCATTGCTCCTGCTCCCGAAGGGTGGCGGGCATGTGCGCGTTGCCCAACACTCGCTGAAAGGGACCCCGGAGTCCGCAAGGCCGACCAAAAGC
>VBGP01000076.1 GCA_005880795.1 Chloroflexota bacterium
CCCGTGGTCGCGCTGGTCAGCGGAGCCAATCGGCTCGACGAAGGGCGGCTGGGGGCGGTGGCCGGTGAACCCGTGGCGAAGGCGGACGCGGACACGGCCCGCACGGCGACCGGCTACGCGATCGGCGGAGTACCGCCTTTCGGCCACGCCACCGATGTGCCCGTGTTCATGGACCGCGACCTGCTCGGTTACGGCGTGGTCTGGGTCGCGGCCGGCCGGCCCGACTCGGTGTTTGAGATTCAACCTGAGCGTCTCCGGGAACTTAGTAAGGCGATGGTCGCGGACCTCACGTGAGCGGCATCCTGGTGTTCTGCCGCGACTGCGGGAAGCAGGTGGCCAGCTCGCAGACCAAAGAGGGTCGGTGCCTGGACTGCCAGGTGAGGCAGTCGGTCGCCGACCTGCGCGACGAGCACGCGCGCCTCTGGCGCAAGCGCGAGCGTTACCGATCACAGAACGCGAACGTGGAGCAGATCGGCAGGCAGATCGCGCGCACGGAGGACCGCATCGCGCAGCGGATCAAGGAGCTCGTGCCCAACGACCGGGACGCTGTCGATTATCTGAAACGCGAGCTGGAGGCGGCGCGGGGCCAGCGGTACACCATTAAAGGGGTATGACTGCTTTGCACGCCCCTCTCCCTCACCGCCTCCCCTGGGGGGAGAGGGGCCTGCAGGCCTTCCGGCATCTCTACGTCCACATTCCTTTTTGCAAGCACAAGTGCGGCTATTGCGACTTCAACGCTTACGCCGGGATGGATCGGCTCATGCCGGATTATGTCGATGCGCTGGAGCGTGAGCTGATCTTCGCGCGCGAGCGGTATCCCTTTCAGCAGCTCGAGACGGTTTACCTCGGCGGCGGGACGCCGAGCTTGCTGCCCGCTCCGCTGGCTTCGAGGCTGCTGCATTTCATCCGGGCGAATTTCAACGTGGCGCCCGATGCGGAGGTGACGCTCGAGGCGAACCCCGCCAGCACGGACGAGACCAAGGTCGCTGCATGGCTCGAAGGGGGCGTCAACCGCTTGAGCCTCGGCGTGCAGGGATTCGACCGGCGCGCGCTGGCGGTGCTGGAGCGCAGGACCGACGCCGCTCAGGCCACCCACGCCTTCGGCCTTGCGCGCGACATGGGCGTCGCGAACATCAGCGTCGACCTGATCTATGCCGTGCCGTATCAGAGCCTCACGACATGGCTTGACACGCTGCGCCGGGCAATCGCGCTGGGACCCGACCACATGTCGACCTACTGCCTTTCTTTCGAAGAGGGGACGTTGCTCTACCGCCGCCGCGCGGAGGGCAAGGTGCCCGAGATCGAAACGGATCTGCAATGGGACCAGCTCGACGCGGCGTGTGTGGAGCTGGAAGCGTCCGGCTACCACCGCTACGAGGTGTCGAACTGGGCGCGAGGCGGGGGTTTCGAGTCGCGCCACAACCAGGCCTACTGGCGCTGCGGGCCCGTCTACGGCGCGGGCGCGGGTGCGCACTCCTACGCCACCGACGGAGCGAACGCGTGGCGGTGGTGGAACATCGCCCGGCCGCGGGACTACATCGCCGCGGCGCCGGTCCCCAAAGCCGATGGGGAGGAGCTGGATCCACGAAAGGCGGCAGCCGAGTCGCTCATGCTCGGGCTGCGCACCGCCGAGGGCATGACGGCGCCGGCGGGATTCGACGTCGAGCTGAATCGCCTGCGGCGCCAAGGCTTGATCCGGCGCGTCGATGGCAGGATCGTACCGACCCGCCGCGGCCTGGACCTGCACAACCAGATCGCGCTCGCCGTACTTTGAGCAGGCCGCGACCATCTGACGATTCGCCCGCGTTGGTGAGTCAAACGCATGATGCAGCGTCGCCTGCCACGACTCACCCCGGCCATGACCGTGCTGGCTGCGATCATCGTTTTGCTCGTGCTGGTGGACGTGGTCGTCGCGACCCGTCTGGTCGCCACGAGATCGACCTCGCCGGCAGCCGGCTCCAGCCAGCAGGCCGCGAGCGGCCACCCCTGCAACCACGGCTACTACGTCTCGCAGGCCGCCCATTCGAAAAAGGGCGGACACAAAGTGAGCGGGATCGCCAACAGCAACGCCGGCAAGGACGGCAAATGCACGGCACCCCTGCCGGCCAACGCGCAGGCAGGTTCTGACGGTTCCGACGAGGGTTCGGACGGGTAGGGACTGCTGTAACCTGATTTAGCACTCTCGCCGGGAGAGTGCTGAAACCGAATGGAAGACAGAAAACAGGCGATCTTGCGAGCGGTGGTGCACGAGTTCACGACAAGTGCGGTTCCGGTCGGCTCGCAGGCGCTGCAGAGCCGCTACTTCGTGAACCTCTCATCCGCCACCATCCGGAGCGAGCTCGCCGAGCTGTCCGATCTCGGGTACCTCACCCAGCCCCACACCTCGGCCGGCCGCATGCCGACCGACTCGGGCTACCGCTACTTCGTCGATTTCCTGATGGACCTGGAGCCCATCCCGGACCGGATCAAGGGCTTTATCGCGGACGAGCTAAGGAGCGCGCCCGCGGACGTCCAGGGGATGGTCGAGCGGGTGGCGATGACCGTTGCCGCCGTGACGCAGAACGCATCCGTGGCGAGCGCGCCGCAGGGCTCGATGGCCAGGATCAAGCACCTCGACCTGGTGTCCCTGGAGCCGAAAGAGGTGCTGTTGATCCTGCTGCTCGAGGGCAACTTGCTTCGTCAGCAGGTGATCGCCACCACCGAGCCTGCCACGCAGACGCAGCTCACCCGGTTGACGGCGCGGCTCAACTCCTCGCTCGGCGGCCGGGCGAGCGATGAGGCCCGCCGCCACTACGACTCCGCGCCGCTCGGACTGGAGAAGGAGCTGCTGGGCCGGGTGATCGCCGTCCTTGACATCTACGAAAAAGGATCCGAAAGCCTGGTCGTCCATGACGGCGTGCGCAATCTGTTGCGCCACCCGGAGTTCGCGGAATCCTCCCGCGTGACGCAGGTGCTCGAGGTGCTGGAGGAGACGCGTTACCTGACCGTCCTTCTGCGCCAGCTCATCGGCGAGTCGGACCTGCAGATCGTGATCGGGTCGGAAAACCTGACGAGTCAGCTTCAGGGATGCGCGGTCGTGTTGACGACGTACGGTCCTTCGGAACGCTTGAAAGGCGTGCTTGGCGTGATCGGCCCGACCCGCATGGCCTACAGCCAGACGGTGGCTCGTTTGCAGGCCGTGGCCCGGGCAGCGAGTGAGCGCATGGCTGAGCTGGGCGTTTGACGCGAACGTCTCGCGCGGTATCTAAAGATCGATGACGACTCGCAAGCATCCGCACGACCCGCGTCAGGACGACCAGCCCGAGCCGGCCACAGCCTCGCTCGAAGGCAAGGTCGCCGAGCTCGATGCGGCGCTCGCTGAGGGCCGTGACCGCCACCTTCGCCTCGCCGCCGACTTCGACAACTACAAGAAGCGCATGCGCCAGGAGCAGCTGGAGACGATGCAGCATGCATCGGCCGACCTGATCGGGCGCCTGCTGCCGGTGCTCGACGACCTGAGGAACGTGCTCGAACACCAGCCCGAAGGCATTGATCAGTCCTGGATCAAGGGGCTGGAGCTCAGCGTCCGCAAGCTCGAGGAGGCCCTGGGAGCCCACGGCCTGCAGCCAATCGACTCGGTCGGCGAGCGCTTCGACCCCAAGGTCCACGAAGCCGTTGGACATGAGGAATCGACAGAGCATCCTGAAGACACGGTCGTCTCTGAGCTCCGTCGCGGCTACCGCGTCCGTGATCGCGTTGTGAGACCGGCGCTGGTCAAGGTCGCCCGCCCGCCCGCCCTTCCTGCCGACAGCGACCTCGCGTAAGGACGCCTGTGGCGGTCAAGCGCGACTACTACGAGGTGCTCGGCGTCGGGAAGCAGGCATCGCCTGACGAGTTGAAGCGGGCGTTTCGCAAAATCGCGATGGACTCGCATCCAGACCGCAACCCGGACGACGCCGTGGCTCACGCTCGATTTAAGGAAGCGAGCGAGGCCTACACCGTGCTCTCAGACCCTGACCGCCGCCGCAGCTACGACATGTTCGGGCACGCCGCGGTTGGAGCTGGCGGACCCGCCGTCGATTTCTCGGACATGCCTTTCGCGGACATCTTCGACACCTTTTTTGGGGGCGGATTCAGCGGCCGTGGGCGCCGCGAGCGCTCCAACCGAGGCGACGACCTTCGCTTCGACTTGGCCATCACGTTCGAAGAGTCGTTCACGGGGGTCGAGAAGCAGGTCGAGGTCTCGCGACTCGCGACGTGCGAACGGTGCGCGGGCAGCGGGGCCGAGCCCGGCACCGGACAGGACACGTGTCCTGGGTGCGGCGGCTCGGGTCAGATCCGGCGCGCCGCGCAATCGTTCTTCGGGCAGGTGGTCACGACCGCGACCTGCCCGACTTGCGGTGGCGCCGGTCGCATCCTTAGGGACCCGTGCCACCAGTGCCGGGGCCAGGGACGGCTCCAGAATTCGGCCCGTTTGGCGGTGAAGATCCCGGCCGGCGTTGACACCGGCTCGCAGATCCGGATCAGCGGCGAAGGAGAAGCCGGACTGCGCGGCGGTCCGCCAGGTGACCTGTACGTGGTGCTGCGCGTGAAGGCTCACCCGGAGCTGGCCCGTCACGAGCAGGACATCGTCTTCGAGCTTCGGGTCAACATGGTGCAGGCCGCGCTCGGCGACCGGATCGAGATCCCGACGCTGGAGGGTCGCGTGGAGATCGCGATCCCAGCCGGCACTCAAAACGGGCAGTCCTTCCGCCTCCATGGGCGCGGCATGCCCGACGTGCGCGGCGGGCGGCGCGGCGACCAGTACGTGGTCGTGCAGGTCGTCATCCCGAAGGACCTGAACCCCGAACAGAAGGCGCTGCTGCGCAAGGTGGGGGGCCTGACCGGCAAGCCGGAGAAGGTTTCGCGGGGCTTTTTCGACAAGCTGCGTGACGCAATCAGCCTCGATTGAGGCAGTAGCGATTTAAGATTCGCGTCGCGTTCCGTGCGTTCTGAAGCCGCGAGAGGAAGGATGGTTGCCGCACTTGCGGCTGGCTTGGTCGTTGTTTTTGCCTGCGCGCCCCCGCCGAAGACCGTGGCCAACCTCTCCTCTTCGACCCCCTCGCCTTCGCCGACCCCGACCGCGCCCTTGCAGGCCTCGAGCGCGCCATTTCATGGCGGCGAAGTCGGAGTGGCGTACGCGGCGGTCGCTCTGTCGGCGACTGGCGGCGTGGCGCCCTATGCGTGGACCGTCAGCTCCGGAGCGCTGCCGCCGGGATTGACGCTGGGCCCCAGCGGCTCCGTTTCGGGCGGCCCAACCGGCGCCGGATCGTTTTCGTTCACGATCCAGGTCGCCGACGCCGGCACCAGCGCAGCGAGTCTGCCCGGGGTGATCGGCATCGCCGCGCCGCTGTCCGCCAGCCTGATCCCCGGCTGCGCCCAGTACTGCAGGGTTGAGCTTGGATGCGTGACCGTTTGCGGCGGGTTTGGGACCCTGAGCGGTGGGGTCGGCCCGTACAGCTACACGGTGACGCAGGGGCCGTTACCCGCCGGGACATCGCTCTCGGGACTGTCGCTAACTGGGACTTTCGGCGGCCTGTCGGGCTACTTGAAGTTCACGGTCCAGGTCGCCGACGCGATGGGCGGCAGCGCGACAATCGCTCCGACCTTCTGGATGTACGACCGCATCGCCCTCGCCGGCGGCACCTGTACAGGCAGGGGAGGCTGCAAGGTGACGCTCGCCTACACCGGCGGAATGCCAGGGCCCCAGCCGACGGCGGCAGCGACTGTATGGGCGGGTGCCAATTGTGGCTTTACAGCGCCGTTTGCGTGCCCGCAGCCTGCCTTCGCAGCGACTTACCAGGCTGGCCTGGTCACGGTGGTTCTCACGTACCAGGCCAACTACCCAGCGACTTTTGGAACACTCACGGTTCAGATCACGGAAAGCAATTTCTGTGCCCCCGGAGTGCATTGTTCCTCTGGCGCGGCGGTCGCCGTTGTCGGTTGAAGGCATAACTTCGGTACTTGCGGGGTAGTTATCAGGTTCAGTAGCTTTGATCCGTATATAAGAGGATGACAGTGTCCAAAACGATCGATCTTGAACTCACCAGGGCCGAAGTCGAGGTCCTGGAGCTGGAAGCGCGGCTTCGGGTCGTGCCCATGAACGACACCCAGCTGTCGGACGCCCTGAAGACCGCCCTGGCGGCCAAGAAGGAGCGCCTGGCGAAGCTGCGGACCCTCCACGCCACTGCCGGACGTGGCAGCCGCAAGGATGGCGATGGCGAGAAGGTGAACCCGCTCCACGCCGGCCGCCGGCCGCCCTTGAAGCGGACGGTGCCCCAGAGACCCCAGACCAAGAGCGGTAAGTAAGCTGCTCCAGCCTCTCCGTTAAAGCGGGTTTCGGGCTCCCCACCCGGTGCCTTTGGCACCGACCTCCCCGGCAAGCGGGGAGGTGAACTCCAATTCGGGGCCCGACCGTTATCTTTCTGCGAGTTGGCCAGAGAGATGAGCATGTCCCCGGCGCCCGCCGCCGATCCTCTGTTCGGGGCGGCGTGGGCCGCGATCGGGCTTCCGCGGCCAACCCGGCCGTGGACCCTGCCCCTGGTCAACGGAATCGCCGTCGCCGCGATCATCGGCGCCGTCGCCTACCGGATCTGGGAAGCCCATCCGCCGGCCGAAGTGCTGCGCGAAGAAGCGATCCTGATCGGCATCGGCGCCGTCTTTGCCGTCGTTGCGGTGTGGCTGAAGCTTTCGCCCCGCGGCTCGAGCCTGCTCATCCAGCTGCCTGTCATGGCGATCGCGACCGTCCTCACCGTCCTGGTGATGGGAACGGCCGGGAGGTGGCTGGGCGACGACCTGCCTCCCCTGGCGGCGGTGAGCTTCGCCACCGTGTTCCTCCATTTCGAGGTGGGGCTGCACTCGCGTCAGTTCGGCTACGTCTTCGGCATCGCCATCCTCGGCCTGGGCGTGCTGTGGGTCTACGCCGTCAGCCAGCTCATGGTCTCGCTGAGCACCGTGCTGATCTGGACCCTCGTGCTGATCGGCCTTGGCATCCTGGCCATGCTCACCAGCCGCGCGGTTGAACGCGACCTCGGACTCCAGGTCGAGCGGCAGAGCTCGCTGCTGGCGACGCTGAGCGACCTGGGCGAAGGCCTGGTGATCACAGAGAACGGCAGGTTCGTGGCCGGCAACGACGCCTATGTGAGCCTCACCGGATACACGCGCGAGCAGCTGGCGGCGATGCCTTCGCTGATCGACCTGGCGCCCCCTGAAGATCGGGAACGGCTTTCGATCAACCTGTCGAAAAGGCTGGCCGGCGACGATGTGCCTGCCAGGTACACATCCGGGATCATCACCAAATCTGGGGCGCGCGTCGCGGTCGAGGTCGCGATCCATCGCGTCTCGACCAAGCGCAACCAGCTCCTGACTCTGGTCAGCAACATCAGTGATCGACGCCGGGCCGAAGCGGCCGAGCAGGAAACGGAGACACGGTTCCGGATCCTCTTCGAGCAGGCGCAGGCAGGCATGGCGTTCACGAGCCTTGACGGCCACATCACCACGGTGAACCCAGCCTTCTGTGAGCTCGTCGGCTACAGCGAAGCCGAGCTTCGCACGCTCTCCCTTCTCGACATCACTCATCCCGACGATGTGGCGGCCCTGCAGGATGCGATGCACGCGATGCTGGCCGGCGACGAGGAAGGTCGCCGCATCGAGAAGCGCTACACGCGCAAGAACGGCGAGCATGTGTGGGTCGACCTCACGATGCGCCTGGTCCGAAGCACGGACGACAAGCCGATGTATTTCCAGACCGTCGCCGTCGACATCCGGGACCGCAAGCGCGCTGAAGTTCTGCAGGCTGCGCGGTTTGCGGTGACCCAGGCGCTTGTCACCTCGCCGGGATGGGACAAGGCCGCGCCGGGCGTCCTCGAAGGCCTGTGCCGGACGCTCGACTGGGAGCTTGCCGAGTACTGGGAGGTGGACGCTAACCGCGAGGCCATGAATTTCGTCACGTCTTGGAAACGGCCAGGTCGTGACACCGCTGCCTATGAAGCGACTGCATCGCAGGTGACCTACCGGCGCGGCGAGGGTTTGGCCGGCCGCGTTTGGGAAGCGGGCGCGCCGGTCGCGATGCCGGACCTGGCGGGCGATTCGTCTGTGCGGTCTGGTGCGGCGGTCGCGGTCGGTCTGCACGGCATCGTCGGCTTTCCTGTCCGCAGCGGCCGCCGCGTGGTGGGCATGATCTCCCTCCACACCTGGGCGGCGCGAGATCTCGACGATGGGCTTGTCGCGGTGATGAACGATGTCGGCTCGCAGACCGGAGAGTTCGTCGAACGCAAGCGGGCGGAAGTCGCGCTGCAGGACAGCGAGAAGCGCATGCGCTCCGTGCTCGACAACGTTTCCGACGGACTCGCCACCATCGACCCGGCCGGAATCATCGAGTCGGCCAACCCCGCCGTGACGAAGCTGTTCGGCTATTCGGAAGAGGAATTGATCAATCAGCAGTCCGACGTCCTCATCGCGACAACTCACCGCGCCGCGTTTGACAACTACCTCCAGCGGCGGCTGAACCTTGATATCCCGGTCAGCGGCGCCCACGAGACGATGGGCAAGCGCAAGAACGGCAGCCTGTTTCCGCTCGAGTTCGTCGTCAGCTCGATGCAGGTCGGCTCACGCCACCTGTTCATTGCGACGCTGCGCGACATCTCGGAACGCAAGGCGCACACGGATGCGCTGGAGTACCAGGCCCTTCACGACGCGCTGACCGGCTTGCCCAACCGGAGCCTGTTCGGCGACCGGCTGCGCCAGGCGCTGCTCGCCGCCCGGCGCAACCAGAAGATGTTCGGAGTGCTGCTGCTCGACCTGGACCGGTTCAAAGACATCAACGACGCGCTTGGGCACGACCGCGGCGACAGCCTGCTCCAGGAGGTCACGGCTCGCCTGCGTGGTGTACTTCGCGCGACGGACACCATCGCAAGGCTGGGCGGGGATGAGTTCGCCGTCCTCACGACCGACGCCAAGCACCCGGAAGACGTCGTCGCCTCCGCACGCAAGATCCTCGCGTCGCTGGAAGGCCCCTTCGCCATCGCCGACCAGATGGTCGAGACCGGCGCATCGATCGGGATCGCGATGTACCCCGTGCACGGTGACGACCCGGGAACTCTGCTGCGACGCGCCGACGTCGCGATGTACGTCGCCAAGCGTTCCGGCGGCGGGTACGCGATGTACCAGCCTGAACAGGAGGCGCAGACGCTGCGTCGCTCCGGGCTCGCGGGCGAGCTGCGGCGATCGATCCCGCAAGGCGAGCTGGTCCTGCACTATCAACCGCAGGTCACGCTCGCGACCGGCGCCGTGCACACCGTCGAGGCCCTCGTCCGGTGGAACCATCCGCGCGAAGGCCTGATGCCGCCGGATCGGTTCATCCCGATGGCGGAGGAAACAGGAATCATCCATCCGCTCACGGCCTGGGTCATCGACTCGGCGCTCGAGCAGCTGTGCAAGTGGCTCAGCGATGGGCTCGATGTCGCGGTGTCGCTCAACGTGTCACCGCGCAACATCGAGGATCACTCGCTCGAGGAGATGGTCGCGCGAGCTCTGGGCAACTTCAAGGTCGAGCCGAACCGCCTGACGCTCGAGATCACCGAGGGCGTGGCGATGGCGGCGGCGGCGGCGAAAGCGCTGCACCGCCTGCATGAGATCGGCGTCCGCCTCGCCCTCGATGACTTCGGCACTGGCTACTCCTCTCTCCTTTATCTGATGCGACTGCCGGTCAACGAGATCAAGATCGACCGCTCGTTCGTCTCTGCGCTGGCCACCGACCCCGACTCGGGCGCGATCGTGCGCTCGGCGGTCGGCCTTGGACACAACCTCGGACTGCGCGTCGTCGCTGAAGGCCTGCAGGACCGGATGGCCGAGGCGGTGCTGGTCGAAGCCGGATGCGATGCGGCGCAGGGCTTCCTCGTCGGCCGGCCGGTCGAGGCGAGCGAGATCACGGCCCTTCTGACGGCACAATCAGGCCTCGCCCAGCAGGCCGACCAAGCGTCCCTCTGAGAGCACTCGTCCTCGGTGCCGGCGGGCAGCTCGGCTTAGAGCTCGTCCAGCTGGTCGGCGCCGACAGCGGTGTTCCGCACGACCAGCTTTCGATTGTCGATGCGGATGCAGTCGAAGCCGTGATCGCGGATCGAAGACCGGAGGTCGTCTTCAACTGCGCCGCATACAACGCGGTGGACCGCGCCGAGAAAGAGCCTGCGCTTGCGCGCGCCATCAACGCGGAAGGTCCAGGCCACGTCGCGGCCGCATGCAGGCGCCACGGTGCGACGCTCGTCCATTTTTCTACCAACTTTGTGTTCGACGGAGCGGACGACAAGCCGTACCTGGAGGCCGACGAGCCATCGCCCATTTCCGCTTACGGCCGCTCCAAGCTCGAGGGTGAGAGGAGGGTGCTCGAGACCGGCGCGCACGTGCTGCTGGTCAGAACCGCGGCGGTGTTCGGGGGCCCACACAGCTTTCCTCAGCGCATCCTCGACCGTGCGCGATCGGGCGAAAAGCTGCGGGTCGTCTCCGACCAGCACGTCAACCCGACCTACGCGAAGGACCTTGCCGCGGCAGCGGTGGAGCTGGTCGAGGACGGCATGGCAGGCATCGTCCACGCGGTCGCCGAGGGTTGCACCGGCTGGGATGACTTTGCGCGCGCGGCGCTGAAGGAGCTCGGGGTTTCAACCCCGGTCGAGTCCGTGGGCAGCGCGGCTTATGCATCCGCCGCGCGGCGACCGTTCAACGGCTGCCTGGCGACGACCCGCTACAGGCCGCTCCGGCCCTGGAGGGAGGCATTGCACCAATGGGCCTCGGGCCTCAAATAGGGTTTGGACCTCCCCACCCGGCGGCTTCGCCGCCGACCTCCCCGGCGAGCGGGGAGGTGAAAAGGGCATAAAAAAGGCTCGGGCCGGGCGATTTCTCGACACCGGCTCCGAGCTTGGCTGCGGGGGGTGAGGTTCTAACTGAGAATGAGTTCCCGATCCCTTTCTGAAGGTCCGCGCGCACGGTTGCGCAGTGAAAATTTTGGCACGAAATCCAAGAACGGGCCGGTCGATCTTTGCATATTTTCAACGACGAAACGCCTGCGCCGCGCTTGGAATCCCAAGCCCTAAGGTTGTGAAAGGGGACCGCTAAATGCTTAAGCTGCGTTGCTCCAGCAAACGTCTTGCACAGATTGATCAGTTCGAAGGATGTGGCAGCTCGTCTCGGCGTGAGCCAGGCGACTGTTTTGCGTGCGGTCGCGCGAGGCCTGCTCCACCCCGCGCTCGTCACGCCTGGTGGGCATCGCCGCTTCAGCGACCGGGACGTCGAGGCTTTTGCGGTCGGCCTGCAAGATGAGCCTAACGGTGCGCGGCTCGTTTCGACCGGGGAGGCCGCCAGGCTGCTCGGGATCAGCCAGCCGACCCTCAACCGCGCCGTCAGGAACGGGCGCCTCCGTCCGACCCTGACGACGCCAGGTGGGCACAGGCGCTTCGACAGCGCCGAGCTCAGCGCGGCGCTCTACGTCGAGGAGACGGCCTGATGGCGCAAGGAGAGGATCCAGGCAGGCTGGTGGGGCCGCGTCCGGAGCGCGGCCAACTCGCCTGGAGCATCCTCCTCAACGGCGTCCTCGTGGGGGCCTTCGTCCTGGGCTTCATCCCGATCATCGCCATCGTCCATGGCTTCATCGACCTCGTGGCGCAGTCGAAGATCCGCAGCGGCGGCGACTGGGCCGCCTACGGCTTTGCCTTCACCGGCCTTCTGCTCGGCGCCATCTTCTTCGCCTACGCGGTCAAGTACTACCTGAGCACCGTCATGGTGCTGCTGACCACGCTGGTAGGCGGCCCCAGGAACGGAAACGGAAACGGGTCCAAGACGAACGGCAACGGTCTGAGTCGCATCAACGGCAACGGCAACGGCTATCACCTCGACCTCGGCTACCACCCGTTCGTATCAGTGCACGTCGCCGCGTACAACGAGAAGCGCGTCATCGAACGCTTGCTCAACGCTCTGTCGCAGCTGGAGTATCCGGAGTACGAGGTCGTCGTCGTCGACGATTCGACCGACGAGTCGGTGCAGATCCTGCAGGATTGGGTCGGCCGTCAGCGCTTCAAGATCCTGCATCGGACAAGCCGCTCCGGATACAAGGGCGGCGCGCTGCGCGAAGCGCTCAAGGTCATGGACCCGCGCACCGAGTATGTCGTAGTCTTCGACGCCGACTCGGTCCCGTTCCCAGACTCGATAGAGCGCCTGCTGCCCCTCTTCTACCGCGTGAGCGACGGCGCCTCCAGCAGGCGCTTCGAGGCGGCATTCGGGCGCGCGGACCCACCCTCCGAGCCCGGGCAGATCAAGCGCCGGCCCGAGGTCGCCGCCGTGCAGAGCTATCAGTGGCACGTGCTCAACAAGTCAGAGAGCTGGCTGACCGAAGCGGTGCGAGCCGAGTACGCCGGCAGCTACATGATCGAGCGTCCTTTCCAGGACGCGATCGGGTCGCTGAAGATGATCGCGGGCACGGCGTACATGATCCGCGCCGACGTCTTGCGCAACGTCGGATGGGGCACCAGCATCACCGAAGACTGGGAGCTGACCCTGAAGCTCTATGCCCGCGGATACAAAGTCATCTACACGCCGTGGGCTGAGACCCCCGCGGAGTGCGTCAGCACGTTTGCGCGCCTCGCTCGCCAGCGCATGCGATGGGCTGAGGGGCACACGCACAACGTCCGCAAGTGGTTTTTGCCGATCCTACGATCGCCACTGGTCACACCGATCGAGAAGCTCGAGTTCCTTTACGACTCGACCTACTACCTGCAGGCGGGTTTGTTCGTGTTGGGCTCGGTGAGCTGGCTCGTCTCCGAGGTCGTGTTTCACACCCACGTGCCTGGTTGGACCGCGCTTCTTGGATGGTCGCTCCTGTTCTCGAACGTCTTCGCGCTTCCATTGATGAACCTGGGCGGGCTGATCCTCGAAGAGGCGCCGGCGAGAGATGTGCAAGGCGTGTTCGGGGCACTGGTCCTGTCGTTTGCCCTGGTGCCTTTCCAGGGTTGGGCGGCCCTGAAGGGCCTGATCAGCAAAGACGAAGGACCCTGGTTCCGCACACCGAAGACCGGACGTGTCACCGACGAGGTCCATCACCTGCGGCGCCTCTATCTCCTCGGCCGCTGGCTGCGCGGGCGCCGCTCGACCAACGTGCGATGGACGCCGCCGGCCACGCCAATGGCGGCCACCCCGGTCCGCCCTCCGCGGCCGCATCGACGCTGGCTCGGCTGGATCGTGGTGGGCGTGCTGGCGCTCTTGTTCAGCGGCCTTGCCATCGCGTCTGTGCGAGCTCCCGTGGTCAAAGCCGCCGGCAACCCGCTCTACCTGCACGGGACAGGCACGGCTCCGGCGTGCACCGCCAGCACGCTCGACCAGACGGTTGGCACCCAATCGCCCGCTTGTCAGATTCAGTCCTCCGCCGGCGGCGTCGTCACCACCTGGTCGTTCAGCAACCTCCCGACCCAGACGGTGGCCGCCGGCGTGTGGAGCTTCAAGATGTACTGGACCGGAGGAAACGGCAATACCAGCGACACTGTGAGCGTCGCGGTCGGCGTATCCGCGACG
>VBGP01000022.1 GCA_005880795.1 Chloroflexota bacterium
TCCGCAGCTACATGTACTGGTCCCTGCTCGACAACTTCGAGTGGGCTCTGGGCTACGCGCCGACCTTCGGGCTGGTCGGCGTGGACCGCCAGACTTTCGCGCGGCACCCAAGACCAAGCGCGGCATGGCTCGGCTCGGTGGCTCGGGCTCGCGCGGTTGGCAGCGCAGCTGGCTCCCCACTCGCTGGGGAGGTCGCCCAAAGGGCGGGTGGGGGGTTCTAAACCTATGATCGCGTTGAGTGATTAGACCACCGGTAGAGAGCAGCTCCGGCCTCGCCGCGGTCCTGCGCGGCGTGGTCGCCGATTTTCAGCACGCTTCGGCTGCTGACATCGTCTCCATCGTCCTTTACGAGGAGTCGACTCACACCTACTACGCGCCGTTTGCAACCGGCCAGCCGCAGGAGGGCTTGCTCGACTCCCTGACCGACATGCATGAACAGCTCAACCGCTACCTGGCGGACGAGCGGCAGGGCAAGGTGCCCGACGAGCTAGGGGTGCACCAGTACGGCTCGACGGTGTGGCTTACGGCGACGCGCCGGCGCCTCGTGGCCCGAAACGCGCCGGCCGAGATCGACTCCACGTTCATCAGGCGCTACCAGGTCCAGTCGACGATTGGCCTGCCGCTGCTGGCGGGCGACCGGCTCCTCGGCCTCGTCTACCTGAACTACCGAAGCAAGGAGCGCGCACCCGACGACAACCGCCTGCGAGAGCTCGAGCGCAAGGCAGCCACAGCAGCCGCCTTGGTGCAGACCGCGCTCGAAGGAGCGGAGCGCGCGGCCCTGGACGGGCTTTCGAGGCTCACCTCCTTGCTGACGACGCCGGTGGGCGACGCTCGCACCGATGCCAAAGAGCTGCGGCGCCTGCTCTCGATCGCGTTGGCCGACCTCCTGATGGCGAGCAACCTCGATGGCGCCGCGATCTACCAGTTCGGCCACCAGCGCTCACACCTCGAGCTCGTCACCGCCCACCTGCGCGTCGCGGCTCCGACGCGCGTCGAACGTGACCAGCCAACCACTCCTTGGGAGACCGCGATAAGCAAGACGGTGGGCGCGGCCACGGCGGAAGCGGACCTGCACGCGGTCGCGACGTACGCACTTGGCAAACCGGACGAGCCCCACGGCTACCTGGTGGTGCTGAGCCGAGACCGGCTTGCCACGGTGAGGCGCGCGCCGGCGACCGACGAGATGCTGAAGGCGGGGGCTCAGCTGATCGGGGGGGCGCTGGCCTCGCAGCGGCTGATCGCCGAGCTCGAGAACAGCAACCGACTGCTAAGCGCTCTCGGCGACATGACCGCCGCGATGCTCAAGCCGGGCGCTTCGCGCCATGAGGTGATCGATGCTGTCGTGGGGCACCTCACCGACTCGGAGGTCCCTGAGTTCGACTTCAACTTCGCGACCGTGTACCTCCTCGACCAGGGGGATCAAGACGAGGCCACGGTGGTGCGCATGGCCGCCGGCGCCGCCCCGGCGGAGGCGATCGACGCGGCGGAGAGATCGCGCGGGGCCGGCGCGCGCGGCCCGCAGTCTCGGGTGCCGCGCTGGGCGCTCGAGGAAGACCGGGTCCTGGCCCAGGACGACGTCCTGGTCTACGTGGCCCAGGCGTGGCAGCCGGTCATCGTGGGCCCGTATCCCTCGAACGATCGATCCGACGTCATCTCGGGCGGCATCCCCGTGCCCGTGATGTGGACCGAGGTGCCCGTGGTTTACAGCGACGGCAGGGAGCTGGGTCGAGTGCTCGCGTGCCTGGTGGGGGAAAAAGAGCACGCCCACGCCGGCGACGCGGCGCCGTTCACGCTCGCCGGCGAGATCTTCGAACGCGGCAAGCACAAAGACCTGATTCGCATCTTCGTGCCGTTCGGCAGCGACGCCACCCGCCGCGCGACCGGGGTGCTCGAGGTCGGCTACCACCGCTCTGACCAGCGCCGCCCCGATTGGGGCCAGGTGGAGGCGCTGCGCGCCGCCGCCGGGCAGCTCGCCGTGGCGGTGGAGACGGCCCGGCTTTACGAAGAGGCGCAGCGGCACGCGGAACAGCTCGAGCTGGTCGCCGACGTAAGCAAGGCCATCGCCAGCTCCATCGACCTCGACCAAACGCTGACCCTGGTTGCGCACAACCTCGCGCGGCTGGTCGACGTCGCCCTCTGCCAGATCGCGCTCTACGAAGAGGATCGCGAGGGTTGGTTCGGCGCGGCGGCTTCCGACCTGGAGGATCTGTGGCGCCGCCAGCACGGCGAGCGCAGCGAGGCGTCATTCCTTTTTGATGTCGTCGACCGCGGCCAGCCGGTCGTCATCGAGGACGCGTCCACGAACGCGCAGGTCGACCCCGCGTACGTCAAGACCTTCGGTGTGCGATCGCTGGTGGCGCTGCCTCTTATCGCCGACGAGCAGGCGATCGGTGCAGCCATCCTCGTCGAGCGCAACCGGAATCGGCGGTTCACTCCGGAAGAGGTCGCGCGCGCGCAGTCACTGGCGGTGCAGGCTGCGGTCGCGATCAAGAACGCGCGGCTTCACGCCCTCGCAGAGGAGGAGCGCCACCTGCAGAAGGACTTCGTCCTGATCGGCTTCGGCCAGTGGGGGCAAAAGGCTTACCAGCATCTGCTGACGCTGAAACAGTTCTTCAACTTTCGCACCCACGTGGTGGAGCAGGACTCGCCCGGCGCGCGCGACCGCATGGGCGTCAAAGAAGAGGAAGTGCGCACGCACGGGGACTCGTTTTACTGGGACAGCCACGGCTCGCCGGCGCGAGATCAGCTCGAGCGCGAGCTGGAGTCGAGCTCGTACGTGATCACCTACATCGCCACGCCCGCGGCGACGCACCTCCCCACGCTGGCGCGCTATTACGACCTCAGCGATGTCGTGCTCATCGAAAAACCGCTGGGCGCCCCGCCCGACGAGTACCGCAAGTTCCTCGACACGGCGCCGGGTGGCGTGGAGATCGTGGCCGCCGACCACTACTACTTCAAGCTCGAGGTTCGCCTCCTCGGGATGCTGCTCACGGAGGAGCGCACGCTGCGCGATTTCCTCGACAGCGTCGAAGAGATCCGGATCGAGATCCTCGAGGAGCAGCCACTCACCGGCGCGGCAGCCGACATCGGCGTGATCGCCGACCTCATCCCACACGCGTTCGCGATCATCTCGCTGCTCACCCCGATCGATCGGATCCAGCTCGATGCGGAGTCGCCGCTTCTCATCGGGCGGCACGAAGGGCTGACCGGCCAGCGGGAAAGCTACGCGCGGATGAACGCGACCTTTCACTACCATGGCCGCCCGGTCCGCCTGGTGATCGATGTCGGCAAGGGTGCGGAAAACGCGAAGTGGATCAAGCTCAGCGCAGAGCGGCGCACCGCCGGCCGAAGCCCGAGCTACAAGTTCGACTTTGGCAAAGGAGAGGCCATCGACGGCACGCAGTCGACGGTGCGAGCGGCCGTCCGGCGCATCCGCGAGCCGGGCGTGCCCGACAACGCGCACCTCAACATGCTTCGGCACGTGATCGAGAAACGCCACCCGGCGGTGGGCATCCTCTCGATCCGAGAGGCGATCCGGGCGAACCAACGGGTCCGAGACCTCGAGGCGATGGCCGTCGAGCTGCTCGCCCGCAACGAGTGGACCAGCTATCCGCTCGGGTCGCGGCCGGCTTTCGAGGCGGGCGCAAAAACATCTGCGTTAACCGGAGCTAACTAGCCACCGATAACGCAGACTTCCCGCCGACTTGATATCGGCGGGCCAGCTCATCTCCGAGCGCGTGATGCTCAAGCGCGATCGCTTCTTTGCGGTCTCAGCGCGCGATGGGTCGATGAAGCCGGGCGAATTCCTCGGTGATGGGCTGTGGTCTGGCGACACGCGGATCCTTTCCGGGTTCCGGCTGCTGATCGACGGAATCGAGCCTGAGCCGGTCGGCTTTCGGTCCGACGACGCGTCGGCCACCTTCGAGCTGCGGGCGGGAAGCCTGCGCCTGACGCGGGTGCGCTTCATCGAGTCAGGCCTGCACGAGCGGATCACTGTGGCCAACGAGGGGGCCGTGACCGTGGACGCCGTCCTGGAGATCGAGGTCGCGGCGGACTTCGCGGCGATGCTCGGCATCCGGGGCTCGGTGCCTGCGCTCGCTTCCCCGGCGCCGGTGCCGGCGGTCAAGACCGTGGACGGCGTTCGATTTCAACGCGATGACAGCGGCGCTCATTCATGCCACGTCAGCGCCTTTCCGGAAGGCTTGAAGCACCAGCTCAGGCTCCCAGCCGGCGAGTCGTTCACCCTCCTGGTGGACGCCGCGCCTGACTCAGCACAAAGGATCGAATTCGCGGCCGGGCTCCAGGCCGCCGAGAGTGCCTATCCGCGCTGGGCGGCCGAGTGCATGTCGGTGCGGACCGACAACCCTGCGCTCAACGAGCTGCTGGATCAGGCGACGGCTGACATTCGCCTGCTGTGCGACGAGTACGAGACCGGGATCTATCCGACCGCCGGTCTGCCCTGGTACGCGGTCCCCTTCGGCCGCGACGCGCTGATCACGTCGATCCTCCTCCTCCATGTGAACCCGGCGCTCGCGCGCGGCGTTTTGCGCTACCTCTCCGAGCACCAGGGGCGTCGGGTCGACGCGGACAGCGAAGAGCAGCCGGGCAAGATCCTGCACGAGGTCCGCAACGGTGAGGTGGTCACGCGTGGCCTTTGGCCGAACATCCTCTACGGAACCATCGACGCGGCCGCGCTGTTTCTGTGCGCGCTGACCGAGACCGAAAACTGGACGCATGATCACAAGCTGGCGGACGAGCTGTGGCCAGCGGCGGAGGCCGCGCTCGAGTGGTGCAGAAAGTACGGCGATTCCGACGGCGACGGCTACATCGAATACCGGGGCGGGCGCGCGCGCAACCAGGGATGGAAGGACTCCGACGATTCGCTGACCAACACAGACGGCAGCGCCGCGTCTTTACCCGCCGCGCCGTGCGAGGTGCAGGCGTACCTGCATCGCGGTCTCATCGGCATGTCGCGCCGGCGACCTGGCTTGAAGGAGCAGGCGGCCGGGCTGAAGTGGCGGTTCAACCGCGATTTCTGGATGCCCAGGGAGAAGTACTTCGCCCAGGCGCTCGATGGCACGAAGCGCCAGGTACAGGCGGTCAGCTCGAACCCGGGCCACTGCCTGTGGATGCGAATCATCGACCGCCCGAAGGCGGTGCATGTGGCGCAGCGTCTGCTGTCGCCTGACCTGTTCTCGGGCTGGGGCATCCGAACGCTTTCCGAGCGAGCGATCAACTACGACCCCTCCAGCTACCACAACGGTTCGGTCTGGCCTTTCGACACCGCGCTCGCGATCGCCGGCCTCCGCCAGTACGGATTCGCCGAGGAGGCGGAGCGTCTCGCGCGGGCGCTGATCGAGGCGTCGATCGACTTTCCGATGCACCGACCTCCCGAGCTGTTCTGCGGCGATGTGCGAGAACCCGGAGCGCCTCCCAAGGAGTACTGGAACACCTGCACCCCCCAGCTGTGGTCGGCGGCCGCGATGTTCACCTGCGTTTCATCGATCCTGGGTCTGGAGGCGGACCCACGACGCAAGACATTGCGCATCTCCCCCATCAAGACATCGATGTGGAATCGGATCGAGGTGAGCGGCCTGCATTTCGCGGGTCAACGCGTCGACTTCACGGTCGAGGGCACCGAGGTGAAGGCCGGCCCGCTGCCGGCAGGCGTGCGAATCAGCTGATCGATCTGGAGTAGAGCGCCTGCTCGATGGCGCGCTCGTACACATTCAGATAACCGTCCGCCATCTGCTTCGGCCCGAACCGGCGCCCAGCTTCCTCGGCGCAGCGCTTGAGGTCTATCTCGTCCAGTCGTGAGTAGGCTGCGACCATTCCATCCACGTCGTCGGCGAGCCATCCCGTGACTCCTGGTTCCACGACCTCGGGCGCGGCGCCGTGGGCAAGCGCGATCACCGGTGTGCCGCTCACCATGGCCTCGATCATCACCAGCCCGAAGGGCTCCTCCCACTGGATCGGAAACACGAGCGCCCTCGCGTGGGCCAGCAGCTCGGCCTTCTCTTTGCCCTCGACGTTTTCGCGCCACGTGACCTGACCGTTCAAGCTGGGCTTGATCTTTTCTTCGAAGTAGCGGCGCGCCTCGCCGTCGACCTTACCGGCGAGCACAAGCCGGAGGTTGAGCCGCCTGGCCATCTCGATCGCCAGGTGCTGCCCCTTGTCGGGTGAGATGCGCGCCAGCTCGACCAGGTAGTCGTCCTTCTCCTCGCGCCGGGTGACCGGCGAATACTCGGATGCATCGATCGCGTTGTGGACCACGCCGCGCCACTCCACGCCCGCCACCGTCGATTGCTGCGCGCGGCTGATCGCGACGAGGTGCACCTGGCGGTCGATCGCGGCCAGAAACTCGCCCTCCGCCTCGGTCAGAGCACCGTGCAAAGTGGCGACGACGGGCGATTGAAGCCGCGAGGTCGCGGCGAGCAGGATGCCTGGCGGCCCTGAGTGGTCGTGGATGACATCGAAGGCTCGCTTGCGCACGATCTCGTACGCGCGGTAAAGGAAAAGGTTGTGGCGGGGGATCTGGTCACGCGTGCCCAGCTGCTTGCTCCAGCTCTCCGGCGCCAGGGCCAGGGTCTCGAACCGGCCATGCGAGCCCTGCCGGCCGATCACCGTCACTCGGTGCCCGCGGTCTGAGAGCTCCCGTGCGAGGTAGTAGGCCATGAGCTCGATGCCGCCGTAGCCTGTTGGGGGCACCGGGTACCAGGGGCTGACGATGAGGGCTATCCGGCGAGGCTCCACACTGATAGAACCCTTCACCGAACAGGGTCGCCCGGAAACGTTGTGCAGAGAACTAGTCTGCGGCCAGCTCCAGCCACGGCGGCGTGCCCTGGACGACCTCGAGCCCGGGCGCGTCCGCGTCGATCGAGTGGCGGCCGTCGGCCTCGCGCTGGACGGTGATCCGGACCTCCCGCCGTCCGAGTCGCAGCCTGCGCAGCTCGAGCCGCGAGCACCACGCGGGCAGCGCCGGGTCCAGGTAGACCCGACCTGACGGCATGTCGGGCTCGAGGCCGAGGAGGATGCGAACCATGTGGAGCACTGACCCGGCCGCCCACGCCTGGGGCACGTTTGACATGCGGTATGGGACAGGTACCGCGAACTCACCTTTCGGCAGACCTGCGAAAAGCTCGGGCATCTGGATGTCCTCGAAGCACATCACTGCCGCCAGCAAGCCGTCGAGGATGGTCCAGGCTTGCTCGGACATTCCGTAACGGCGGAGGCCCGCCGCCGCGATCACGCTGTCGTGAGGCCAGACCGAGCCGCGTTGATACGAGTGCGGGTCATAGGACGGGTGATGGTCGGACAGGACTCGCAATCCCCAGCCCGTGTACATGTCGGGCTGCATCAGGCGGCGGCCCGCGGCCTTGCCCCGCTCGGCGTCCAGGATGCCCATCCACAGGCAGTGACCCGAGTTGGAGACCACCGTACCGACTGGCTTTTTGCTGCCATCGAGCAGGAAAGCGAGCTCGCCTTTGGCCTCGAGCCAGAACGCGTCGATAAACCTGCGCCGCAGCTGGGCGGCCTCGCTGCGAAGCCGGCTCGCCAGCGCCTGGTCGCCCCACGCTTCGAACAGGGGCGCGATGCGCGTCTTGGCGCCGTAGACGTACGCCTGCAGCTCGGAGGTGGCGATGGGAAGCTCAGGAAACGCGCCGGCTTCATCGAGGACTCCGTCATGCGCGTCTCGCCAGCCCTGGTTCCGGTAGCCCTTGGGGGTTCGCGGCGCGTACTCCTGGAAACCGTCGCCGTCGCGGTCACCGAACCGGTCGATCCACTCCAGGCAGCGTTCCGCCGCCGACCGGAACGGCGCCAGCGCGGCCGCATCGCCACCCCACCGAAAGTTCTCCGCGAGAAGCAGCAGATATAAAGGTGTGGCGTCGGCCGTGCCGTAGTAGGGGCGGTGCGGCACGATTCCGAAGTGCGCCCACTCGCCGACTCGCAGCTCGTGGGGCATCTTCCCAGGCTCTGCGTCGCGCTCCGGATCGTCGATCTCCGACTGCCAGCGCGCGAGGTTCTCCAGCGTGCCGAGGGCGACAGCGGGCTGAGCCACCATCGCCTGCATGGATGCGATGAGCGAGTCGCGCCCAAACAATGCCATGAACCACGGCAGCCCCGCGGCGGGCATCCAGCGATCGAATGACGCTTCCTGCTCGTGCAGTCGCAACGCGGCGAAGTCCTCGATCGCGCGCTCGTACGCGAACTGAAGGCGGATGTCGGCGGGTTCGACCTGCGAGACCGACAGCTGCCAGCTGCGCGCCTGGCGCATCGGATCCTCGGCGCCATGCTCGAAGGCACATTGCGCAACCTCGGGCAGATCCTCGTCCGAGGTCAGGAGGTCGTACTGCAGGCACAGCCGCCACTCCCTGCCCGGCTCGAGGTCGACCGGGATGCGGAGCGCGCCGTTGGCATAGGTAAGCCCGGCAGCCTGGGCCGGAGCCCGGACCAGGCAACGGCGGACGAAGTCCCTGTTCTGGTAACGGGACTCGAGGCTGTTGGGGCCGATCCACCAGGTGTTGAGGTCTGCCCGCCGCTGCCAGGATCGGTAGCGCACCTCGAACAGGTCGGCGAAGTCGCTCTCCAGCGCGATCTCCAAGAGCACCGTGACGGGCGCGCGTGAGTAGGTGTGGAGCGCGAGGTCCTCGTGCATCTGGTGGAGACTGATCAGCCGGTCCACGGTCACCGCGACGCGGGCCTCGCGCATGTCACCGTCTGGCCCGGCCACCCTGTCCGCGATCATGTGCCACCGGGCGTGGCGGAACGACAGGCGCACTGAAGCCACGGAGTCGGGCTTCTTGCCGTTCAGCCTCAGCTCGTGCCTCGAGATGAAACGGGTGTCGGCCGAGTAAAGGCCGTAATCGCCGGCGTCGGAAACAGGGATGTTCCCCTGCTGGTCGGTGACCAGGAACGTCGCGCCGTGGTTGATCTTGACCGAGGGGTGTGGGTGGACGGCGGTGATGAGCGTTCGCCATGGCGCCATGTGGGATTGACCATCGGCGAGCAGTCGGGCGGGA
This sequence comes from Chloroflexota bacterium, assembly GCA_005880795.1. GTDB lineage: Bacteria > Chloroflexota > Dormibacteria > Dormibacterales > Dormibacteraceae > 40CM-4-65-16. Next base: position 9,021 of record VBGP01000022.1, read on the forward strand.
GTTGTGGAGCGCGCCGTTTTTGCGCGCGCGACCTGGTCACGCTGCTTCATGGAAGACAAGACCTACGTTAGCGAGCGCCACACAACCGTGTTGTCGCTTGACTTTCGACTCTGGGCCGCATCAGAGTATTGCGACTTACTGGGGCGGCCGTAGACACGGCCATTGATTCAAGCGCTGGGGTCGCTGGAGAGGTGTGGGTGATGGGCGTCCTGAAGCCTTTTGGCGCGCCGGCCCCTTGCCGGGCGGCTGTCGATTCCGGAACTTTTTGACGAGAGGGGAACGAATGGGGAAGCATGGTTTACGCGCGCTGAGCGCATTGATTGCATCGTTCGCTCTGGTTGCAGGCGCGGCGGGTCAGGGGATCGCAAACACCCCCCTTCCACCCGGCAATGAAGACACCGGTGCCGCCGTGCCGGCGAGATCGCTTCCAGATCAGAACGACGAACTCGAGGCGCGCCTCCTGTTGCTCGACCAGCAGTTCATCAGCACACGCACCGCCGGCGACGTACCCCTCTCGGTCGACCAGGCCACAGCGCTGCGCAAGGCGGCGGCCGACCAGGCCAAGGGGCTGAAGAACGCGCCGGCCGCCGGCCCGACCACGTTTGCCGGCAGCTGGAGCGCACTGGGACCAAACCCGATCGTCCAGAACCAGCGGAGCAACGGCGCCAACACCGCCGAGAGCGGCCGCATCGGGGCGCTCGCCATCCGTAAGAGCAACGGCCAGCTCATCCTGGGCGCGGCCCAGGGCGGAATCTGGCTCTATGACTCAGCAGCTGGCACCTGGTCCCCTAGGACCGACACCCTGGCGTCGACCGCGATCGGCGCCCTGGCCGTCGCACCCTCGAGCGACAACGTGGTGTACGCCGGCACCGGCGAAGGGGCCCTGTCCGGCGACAGCTACTACGGCAACGGCATCCTGAAGTCGACGGACGGCGGCCTGAGCTGGGCGCACGTTTCAGGAGACTTCTTCGTCGGCGTATCGACGGCTCGGCTCGCCGTAGACCCAACCGACCCCAATCACCTCTACGCAGCCATCCTGCGCGGGCGCGGCGGCGACCGCCGCGTGTCGCCACCCATCCACTCCACCTTCGGGATCTGGGAGTCGAAGGACGGTGCGGTGAGCTGGACCCTGCTGAAGGCGGCGCCCTCCATCTCACTGGGCGCGACCGACATCCGGCTCGACCCGCAGCATCCGACCACTCTGTACGCCTCCTTCTGGAGCGACAGGATCTACAAGAGCACCGACGGCGGAGTGACGTGGAACCCGATCATGAACGGCCTGCCGGCGGACGCCGACTTCGCGGCAGGTCTCACCCGCTTCTCGCTCGGACTCTCTCACCCCGCGAGTGATGCGAAAGCGACCCTGTACACCGGCTTCGACTGGGTCGACACGGCGAAGCACCATCATGCGGCTCGCATCTTCAAGTCGATCGACGAGGGCACGACGTGGGCCGAGCTGCCGACGGGCACCGGGCCGCTTGACACTGTGCTCGACTACTGCGGCACGCAGTGTTTCTACGACAACGTCGTGGAGCCCGACCCGACAAATGCGAACGTCCTCTTCGTCGCGGGCTCTTTCGGCTACGGCATGCCGACCCCTTCCGGCGGGATCTTCCGCTCCGACGACGGCGGCATGACGTGGAAAAACCTTGGTTACAACATGCACCCCGACTTCCACGCCCTGGCGTTCGACCCCGCCAACACCAACAACGTGCTCCTGGGCAATGATGGTGGCGTCTGGTACAGCAACAGCCGCGGCGGCCGTCCCAATGCCACCGATCCGCTGAACGCAGTGACCTGGCAGGACCTCAACGGAACGGTCACGCCCGGCGGCGGGGTCCTTCACCGGACCGGCTTGCAGATCAGCCAGTTCACTTCCGTAGCGGCGGTGCCGCAGATGCTCGTGCCCGTTGGCCTTGCCACACAGCGGTTCTGGGGAGGCACCCAGGACAACGGCACGCTGCGCAAGTCCGTCAACTCCCAGAGCTGGTTTGACACATCGTCGGGTGACGGCGGCCAGGTGATGGTCGACCAGACCACCCAAGCCAGCTGCGGCACCCTTAGTTCCGCTTGCTACGTCTACGGCACGTACTTCGGCGTTTCGCTGTACCGCTTCACGGACGGCGGAGGTACAGGGACCAACTCGCGGCTGACCAACGGCATCAACGGCAACGACCGCTCGGAGTTCTACATCCCGGTCGCCTTGAACCAGCTGAACACCAACCAGCTGTTCACCGCGACGTACCGTCTCTACCGCACCGACAACGCAAAGGCGCCGAGCGCGAGCGACGTGCACTTCAACACGATCAGCCCGGACCTCACCAGCGGCTGCACCGGCCCGGCGCCCAACGGCGCGCGCGCCTGTGTCATCTCGGCAATCGGGATCGGTGGCGGAACCGGGGTCTACACGGGCTCTGACGACGGGCTCGTCTACTTCAGCCCGAACGCCATGACCAGCAACAACCCGACGTGGACTCGCGTCGACAAGCACAGCAACGGCGGTGGCGACAAGCACTCGCTGCCGAACCGGCCCGTGGCTTGGATCGCGGTCGACCGAAGCAACGACCGGATCGCTTACATCGGCTACAACGGCTACAACGCGGCGACGCCACACCAGCCGGGTCACGTCTTCAAGACGACCGACGCAGGTAGCTCGTGGACGGACATCAGCGGCAACCTGCCGGACAACCCGGTCAACTCGCTGACGCTCGACCCCTCGTTTCCCAACACCCTCTACGCGGCGACCGACGTCGGTCCGTTCGTCACCTACGACGGCGGCGCTCACTGGGGCCCGCTCGGCTCGGGCATCCCGACCGTAGCCGTGGACCAGATCGACCTCGACAGCTATGACCGCGTGATCGCAGCCGGAACGCACGGCCGTGGCGCGTGGAGCCTTACCGATGCGACAAAGGCGCCGGCCCTCGTGATCTCCAAGGTCGACGCAGGAGTCCCTGTCGGCCCCGCGAGCAACATCGACTACACGATCACGCTCCGCAACATCGGCAACGCAGCAGCGACGGGCGTGACGATCACAGACCCGATTCCCACCAACACAACCTTCGTCTCGGCGAGTGACGGTGGAACCAGCAATGGCGGAACCGCCACCTGGTCCGGCCTCTCGGTTCCGTCCGCGGGCAGCGTGATGGTGCACCTGAAGGTGAGGATCGACCCAGCGCTGAAGGCTGGCGTGACATCGATCGTGGATGACGGATTCGCCGCCACCGCGGCGGGCGGGTTCTCGACCAGCGGCTCACCGACCGTGACGCCGATCGCGCCGCCGTTTGCGGTTTCAGTTGCGCCCGCGACTCAGCTCGACGGAGCGCGTGTCGGCCACAGCGTCAACTACCAGGTCACGCTGACCAACCTAGGCTTCAAGTCGGACAGCTACACGATGTCGTCGTCCGGCGGAACCTTCCCGGTCAGCTTCTTTGACTCGACATGCACGACGGCCCTCACCTCGACACCGACGGTCGGGCCGGGCGCATCTACAAACGTGTGCGTCAAGGTCGACGTACCCACCACAGCAGCGGACTCGGCGACCAGTACCGCTACTGTCACGGCAGCGTCAGTGGGCAGCCCGACAGCGACAGGCTCGGCGACCGTGAAGACGATTGCCGTCGCGGTCAACACGCTGGTGGTCGACGACGACGCATTCGTTCCGTCCGGCAGCCCGAACGTAGACGTGAACAAGTACTACACCGATGCCCTGACCTCGGCTGGGGTCTCCTTCCAGGTGTGGGATCTCGGCAGCGACAAGAACCTGCCGCTGAACTACCTCAAGTCCTTCAATAATGTGGTTTGGTTCACCGGCAACAGCTACCCGTCACCGCTGGGTCCGTACGAGAACGAGCTCAAGTCGTTCCTCGATGGGGGCGGCAACTTGTTCGTGTCGGGTCAGGACCTCCTCGACCAGGCTGCGGGCACAACTACTTTCGTCCACAACTACCTGCACGTGACCTGGGACGGCAGCGAGAACCAGAACGACCGCCGGACGAATTCGGTCACCAGCGTGGCCGGCAACCCGGTCACGAATGGAATTGGAACTGTCCCACTGGATCTCTCGGTCCTAGGTGGTGCCAATCTTGCGTTCATGGATCAGATCACCCCCAATGGAGGGGCGCTGGCTGCATTCCTGGATGACGGAAGCAGCACCAAACCCGCGGTCGGCAGTGGGCCACAGCCCGACGCTCTGACCTACCGCGGCACATATAAGGTTGTCTTCCTCGCCTTCCCGTTCGAGGAGTACGGCACGGCGTCCCAGAAGTCCGACTTGATGAGTCGCGTGTTCAGTTTCTTCGCTTCGTAGCCTCCCCTCAATCAGCATTTGACTCGGGGCCGGCAAACCGCCGGCCCCGAGTTTTTTCAGGTCGCTACGATCACCTCATGGCGCGTGGGCGCGTCATTGCGTTGCTCGTCCCGCTGCTCCTTGGTCCGACATGCGGCTCGGCGCCATCAGCGCAGCCCGCCGAGACAGGTCAGAACACAAACGTCACTGGCGTGCTCGACCGCGGGTCAACTCCGACATGTCCCGCAGACGAGCCTTGCGACCCACCGCAAACTGCGACGATGCTCATCTTCTCGCGACAGGGTGGGAGCGAGGTCTCGGTCCGCGTGGCCGGCGATGGATCCTTCGCGCTGCACCTCGAGCCCGGCGAATACTCCATCGCCGCGGCCCCACCCGCGTTCGGCGGCACCGTCGAACCCGCGAGCATCCGGGTGCCCGAGGCCGGCTCTGTGTACCTGCGGCTTCACATCGCCAGATCCCCCTAACAATTCCTTGCCGGGTACTGATCGGCGCGCGAAGGTTTTAACAATGTGCCCTCAGCCTCGCAACCTTCCACGCCATCGGATCAGCCTCTCGGTGACGGCCACGCGGACCCGATCCATGTCCTGATTGTCGAAGACCACCGCGTGGTCGCAGAGGGCCTTGCGGCCCTGATCAACGACCAGTCCGACATGAGGGTGGTCGGCAACGTTGGAACCGTGGCCGAATGCATACCCGCCGCGGCACAGCTGAATCCCGATGTCGTGCTGGTTGACTTCCGGTTGCCTGACGGCTCGGGGCCGGACGCGGCCGCAGCGATTCGGAGCATCCGGCCCACGGCCAAGATGATCTTCCTCACGCGCGAGGACACCGACGCGGCGAGGTTCGCCGCGGTGCAGTCGGGCGCCAGCGCTTTCCTCCACAAATCGCGCGCGGCCGCCGACGTGGTGGCGGCGATCCGGGACGTGGCTCGGGGCAAGATGCTGATCACGCCCCGGACCATCGCGACCCTGCTCTCGAAGCGCCACTCCATCGAAGCGCAGCTCGAACGCCTGACTCCGCGTGAGAGAGAGGTACTCACGCTAATGGCTGAGGGATTGCCAAGCCGCGCGATCGCGGCCGAGCTGGGGATCAGCTACACAACGATTCGCACCCACATCCGCAGCCTGGGCAGCAAGCTGGCCGTGCACTCCAAGCTCGAAGCCATCGTCAAGGCCAGGGAGCTGGGCCTGATCAGCTAGCCGCTTTCGTGGCGGGCTGGCGGCGCCGGCGGGGTCGCTGCCGGTGGGGTAGGTAGGAGCGGTCGCCCACCCACTGCGCGGGAGGCGCCAGGAGGTACTGCGCCATCAGGTTGAGCGCGGACGCGTATTTGGACCGATAGTGGGAGAACTGCTCCCACGCGCCATCTCCGTCAGTGACGCGATAGCCGGCGGCTTTCAAGCGCACGATCGCCGCCTTGTACTCCGACTTCTCGATGATCGGGTCGGACGCGAGCTTGAAGCGGAAGACCCACGCCAGGTCCTCGACCAGGTGATTGCCGACCGTGAACATCAGCTTCGCCGCACCCCTCGCCGGGCTGTCGGTCGAGCTGATGACCAGCGCTGCCGAGTCCATCACCGCACCGAACGAGTTGATCCAGGCCTCGTTGTCGTGGCTGGAGCGGAAATAAACGAGCAACGGATAAGCCAGATGACTTTCCAGCACCATCGAAGACCAGCGGCGCCACTCATCGAAGGTTTCCTTTAGGGCGCCGTCCATGCCCGGCTCCGCTGCGGTCTCGAGCAGCTGCACGGCCGAAGGCGGAGCGCCCGCAAGCGCATCGAGGGCGACCACCGACTCCTCGCGCGAGCGGAATGAGCCATATAGCTCGAACAGCAGCGTGATCGCCAGCGCGGCGAGCGCGACCCCGGTCCCGCTCTCCAGGACGATCACAAGCCGAGCCGGCCCGTACTCGGGCACAAAGTCGCCGTACGAAAGAGGGACCAGGGTGGTGGCAGAGACATAGAAGGACGTGAGCCAGTCGTTGAGCGGCGGGCGGAACTGGCCGGCGAGGGAATCGATCAACAGCGAGTACCCGACGATCAAGGAAATGCCCCAGACCAGGAACAGTGTCAGGAGCGAGATAGGTGCGAATGCGGCGAGCCGCGCCTCGCTCCTGTCGATGCGCGCACCCCGATTCAGGCCCCACTTCCACAGCCGCCAAGTCGGCCGGATGATGGTGCGCGCGAGCTGCACCTTGCGGACCGCCGGCCGCGGCAGGACGACCGACTGAAACAGGTCGTAGAAGGTCACGATGAGGAGCACGGCGCCGGTGATCGCCTCGACCGCGGCAAGCGGGCGTTCCATGGCTACAGCGTGAACTTCGATTGAGCTGCGGCGTACGCCGGTTCATCCCGGCGGAAGCTGTCGGCGTCGACGCCCAGCTTGCGCGACGCATGGTAGGCGAGCCACTGCAGGGGCACGACGTTCACGATAGGGGCCAGCACCTCGTCGAGCTCGTCGGGCGCGGCTCGGAACGTCAGCACCCTGGCGCCGATCTCGCCCAGCGCCGCCGCCACCTCCTTCAGGCGCTCGAGGGCGGGTCCAGGTTGGGTGATCAGCACCACGGTCTGGCCGCGCTGAATGCTGACGAGCGGGCCGTGCAGGATGCCTTCGACGTCGTGGCCTTCGGCCGAAATCAGATGCGTTGCCTCGCGCAGCTTGAGCGCGCCCTCGTAAGCCGTTGCGCGCGCAGGTCCCCCACCGACGAAGTGGGCGACCGGCCCGAGCTCGACGTCACGCAGGCCCGCCGCGATTGCATCGCCCGAACCCACCGCCGCCTGGACCAACCCCGGAATGTCGGAGAGCTGCTCCACCCATGCCGGTTGGCCGAGCGCAGCGGCCACCTGAGCCAGCCGGACCATCGCTCCGGTGTGACTGGCCGTGTGGACCGGCGACTTTTCCTGTGCGACCGTGCGGATCACGCCCTCGCCCTCCATCGCGGAGCCTTCCCCGGTGATCACCACCCACCGCTTCGAGCCTTGCGCAAACCCCTCCAGCGCGTCGCGGCTGAAGCGCTTGCTGCCTCGGTGGCTGAGCAGTATCAGACCGTCGCGGTCGTGACGGGCCGGCGGGTAGTTGGCGAACTCGAACGCGCGCACTGCCCACGCTTCCAGGCCCGCGCTCCGGAGCATGAACTGACCCACCAGCGCGCCGTGGAAGCTGGTGCCGGTGCCGACCAGGAAGATTCGTGAGCAGTCGCGGAGGCGGGACGCGGCCCTATCGGCGGAGTCGTCGGAAAGCAGCCTTGTGAGCTCGGCGGGTTGGCTTTCCAGGGTCGCCTTTAGATACGCGCCCGGGTCGTGTTGCTCAGCCAATCGAATCCGTGGTGCCGGGCATGGTGATCCCTTTCTTCTGCAGCAGGTCGAGGACCGCTCTCTGCTGCAGCAGCATCTCGCGCTGCTGCTCGAGCATCTGGAGCTGCTGCACGTTGATTGCATGCAGCGTGCTCAGAGTGATGTGGTCGGCCTCGGCGCGGGCGTCCTGGCTGGCCGAGATCACGTTCTGGCCGACGATGATGATCGGGAGCAGCACCAGCTGGAGGAAGTACGACGAGATCCCGCCGGCGACGAGCGTCAGCGTGAGGTTGTTGGTCAATGCGCCGACGAGGCTCGTGATGCCGATGACAGCGAAGATGTACGCCGCCCACATCGTGCCGATGCCACTGGTGATGGACACGGCGAGCGAGCTGTTGAACCGGCCGACGGGGCCCGCGCCGTGGACCTCCGGCGCAACCGACCGCGATGTGATCAGGCGAGGCTTGTGCTCCGCCGGCGCGTCTTTGGCCGCCTGGTAGGCGGCCCGATGCTCCTTGCTGCTGATCCGGCGCTCCGCGCGGTGCTCGCTGGTTTTTGGTTGCTCCATCTCGGCGCATAAACCTAAGACAATTGAGCGCATGGCGAACGAAGTCTTTGAAGCCGTGCGCACGTTGATGGCGATCCGGCAGTACGCGGACAGGCCGCTGCCGGCCGACGTGGCGCGCCGCATAGTCGAAGCTGGGCAGCTGACCGCCAGCGCATCGAACATCCAGCCGTGGCATTTCATCCTGGTCCGCGAGCGCGACGCGCTCCGCAAGCTTGGCTCGCTGATCCGGACCGGTCCCTACACAGCGAACGCAGCGGCGGCCGTGATCGTCGCGTACGAGAAGGAGAAAGGCGAATTCGGCATCTCAGATGCAAGCCGCGCCATCCAGTCGATGATGCTGGCGGCGTGGGGGGACGGTGTCGGTTCGAACTGGACCGGTTTCGCCGGCCGCCTCGAAAACGTGCGCGTGGAGTTCGGCCTCCCCGACGTCTACGACGTCCTGGCGGTGGTCCCATTGGGCTACCCGAAGCAAAAGGTCATCGGCAAGAAGAAGCGCAAGCCCCTGGGCCAGGTGGTCTCAGCGGAGCGCTTCGGCACGCCCCTGTCTTGAGCGGACCGCGCGCCCGATCCGGAACGGCGCGTCGAGGATCGCCAGGAGCACGATGCCGATGAGGCTTGCCGAAAGCAGATAGAGGGGCCACGGGCCAAGCTCATCCAGCAGCGTCGGGCTGGATGGTTTGCTGCGCAGGTACATGTAGTCGCTGCCGGTCACTGCATCGACCAGCCCGACAAACCCGGTGTAGGCGACCGTCACCAACGCCACCTGGGCCACCGCCCACGGCCGCGGGTGCAGGCGCATGCCGGCCACCAGCACCAGCGCCGCTGCCACCACGCCACCGTGCGCGATGTAGTACTGGAGGTACGGGTAGCTCGGAAAGTGCTGCGCCAGGTCCGGCGTGAGCAGCGCCTGGAGGGTTCCGGCGAGCCCCCAGAAATACGTGATCTCTACGAGCAGCTGCCGGCGGGTCCAGAGCGCAGCCGCCGCAACGAAGATGGCCACGTCGCACAGCTGCAGGGGCAGTGGCTGCGCTCGCTGGCCGGGCTCTCCTCCGCCTGCCGCGAGGAAGACCCACCAGCTGACCTCATCCGCGACCAGGATCAGCGCCAGGCCTCGAAGCCACAGGCCAGGCCGCCTACGCGCGAGGACGACAAGGCCCGCGGTGGTGGCTGCGATGACGAGCAACGCGCCGGCGTGCTCGGCCGTTAAAAGCTCAGTCATCCGCAGTCCGACCCTGGTTCATCGCACTCCGGCGTCACCCCCAGGCGACGGAAGCCGGATCGCCGGGACGCAAACCAGCGATAGAGGAGCTCCTCGAGGGCAGCCACCGGACGGAGTCGGTACGGCGCGGCAAACGCCGCCCAACCCGTTCCAAGCTCAGCCAGGACTCGGTTGAGCGCCGCTGCGCCCTCGCGCCGGCTCCCGTCTGGGTCGACGCTCCAGGCCGCCCGGTCCGCCTCCTCACGCGTGAGGCCGTAGCGCTCGAGCGCGCCTGGTTTCTGGTTGGCGATGACCTGCACACGGCCGGCCGGGTCGCGCCGGCGGATCCAGCGCGCCATGCGTGTTCAAACGCCTCAAGTCCCGTCGAAGAGCAAGACCAGCACCGGCTCGGTCATGCCATCGCCCAACCCGCCAGCCCGAGCAGCGAATAGAGCACGGCGTTGAGGTCACCATGCACGATCGCCATCGTCCGGAGGTCAAGGGCGGGAACCGGCAGCACGCGCGCGAGGGCATAGTCGACCCCGAGGAGCATGGGTACGACGACGGCTGCTGAGGAGATCGTGAGCAACCACCGGGCGCCCGCCACCCGCTGTCGCGGCGCGATGAGGAATCCGGTGAGAGCGGCGTTGGTCAGGATTCCGGCGGCCAGCAGAAACGGCCCGATCACGGTCAGCGCCGCAGTCCCGGTGGCGATGCCGGTCGCGGTCACAGGCGTGCCCAGCACGACGAGCATTCCCGCCGCCGCGCAGATCCCGCGAAGACGGCTCGAGCGATCGCGTAGGGCTTCAAACGCAAGGGCCGCCATCACGGTCGCCGCGAACCCGGCGTAGTGGAAATGCACCGCCGTCAGCTCGACGATCGGGGCGCTGTATCCGAGGCTGATCCCGCCGCGCGCCGCGACGAGCCAGCCCGCCCCGACAGCCAGGAACCCGACCGCGGCGGCAGGCAGCAGGTGCCCCGGCGCGATGGACCGCGACTCGACCAGCTCGCTCGCGCCGGCGAGGCCGGCGATCGCGCACACCGCCAACCAGCCCGCGGCGAGGAGGGCGGCCCAGCGGCCGGCGGGGACCAGGAACGAGGCGATCACCAGGACGGCGCCGAAAGGCTGCAGCAGCCTCGCCGCGCGGAGCAGCTTTCTGGCTCGGCGGGCCGACAGCGGAACCAGGCGAAGGCCCAGGGGCGCGACCGCGACCGGCGCGAGCATGAGGAGAATGTCGACGAGGCTCAGCTGGCCGGCGATTATCGGAAAGGGTTGGTCCGCTATGCGGACACTCTATCCAAGAATCGCTTGGTGCCTTCTGATTCGCAAGAAGCCCAGCAGGCCGAGAAGAACGGCGGTCAAACCGAGGATCCAGCGGACCTCGGAGCTGATCGGGTCGGCCCAGCCAACCGCGATCGTGTACTGGAGCCAACCCATGAACAGCACGATCCACAGGGAGACGTTGACGATGGTGAGCGCCCGCACGGCTTCATACCGATAACGCGGGCGCTCCCCACAGAAACCGGACTATCCGGGCACCGGCCGGCCGACCTTCCCGGTGGCGGCCGTCACCTCCTGCTCGTCGTATTCCTGCGTGTGGTCGTACGCCGAGCGGTCCTTCAAGAGCGCCACGGCGATGAAACCGACCACGCAGCACGCGAGGATGTAGAGGCTGATCATGTAGGGGTTCTTGGCGGGAAGCGGCGAGAGTACCTTCCAGGGTCCGATGAACAGGAACCCCGTCCAGATCCCGAGTGCGATGCTCGGAGCCGGACCGCCCGCGATGATCGAGGCGAACTGGTAGCCAAGCGAGGCGCCGCTGTAGCGCAGGCGCCCGGTGAAGCTTTCGGCGATCAACGATGCCTGCGGGCCGTACTGCATGTCGTGCGGAATCAAGGAGAGCGCGATCACGATGAAAACGACGATGGGTATCGCGGTCGCGTAGAGCCCGAAGTAGAGGAATCCCCAGATGGCCATGACCACGATGCCGGCCATGTAAATCGTCTTGCGACCAACTCTGTCAGACAGGTGCCCGAAGAGCGGGATGGAGATGAACGAGACCAGGCCGGCGACGCTCACCGCCCAGGTCAAGAAAGGCTTGTCGAGCTTGGTGGCGGAGGCGCCAAATGTGAATACGAAGACGGTGAAGAGGTAGAACGGTGCTTGCTCAGGCAGCCGGAGAAGCGCGCTGAGGACGATCTCCCTCCAGTTGCGGCGAAATACCTCCCTGACGGGCGCCGGCTCGGTTCGTCGCTCCGCCAGGATCGCCTGGAAGACGGGTGTCTCCATGATCCCGAGCCGGATGTAGAGACCGACCGCGACAAGGATGATGCTGAGCAGAAACGGGATTCGCCAGGCCCAGGACTCAAACGTCGCCGAACCGGCAAGCGTCACAGTAGCCGCCGTAATACCGTTGGAAAGGACCAGTCCGATGGGTACGCCGAACTGCGGCCAGCTGCCGAGGTAGCCCTTCCGCTTCTGGCTTCCCCACTCCATAGACATCAATACCGAGCCGCCCCACTCGCCCCCGACGCCGATGCCTTGGCAGGCGCGGAGGACGACCAGGATCACCGCCGCCCACAGGCCGATGTTGGTATACGTCGGCATGACGCCGATCAAGAACGTGGCGATCCCCATGAACAACAAGGTCACGATCAAGGTCGCCTTGCGGCCGATCCGGTCGCCGTAAGTGCCGAACAGCCAGGCGCCGACGGGCCGGGCCAGGAAGCCCACGAAGAAGATCGCGTAGCTGTTGAGCGTCCCCGCCAGGTGGTCGGACTTCGGAAAGAACAGGTGCGGGAACACGAGGCTCGCCATGGTGCCGAACAGGAAGTAGTCGTACCACTCGATCGAGGTGCCGACGGTGCTGGCGACCACCGCGCGCACCATCTGTTTTCGCCGCTCCTCCGGCGCCATGGACGACAGAACAGCCGAACCCCCGGTATTCGCCATATTCATCCCCCAGCAAGAAGCTTGAATTAAGCCTGCAGCTACCTAATTCTTTACCACTTTTTGACCTTGTTTGCTGAGGGAATTCGCCTCCCAGCGTGCTTCGGCCTCGCCGATGGGAGTCGACGGCGGACCGTTGCGGAAGGGCCAGATCTCCTCCGCGATGCGCCGCCAGTTGGCGGTCGCGTTGAGGCTGCCAAGGACTGCATAGAGACCTAAGTTGATGCGCTGCATGATCACGTACGCCCGCGGCACGTCCGAATACGGCGCCAGCGGGCCGCGGGCGTCGAAGAAGCGCCGGACGATGGCCGACGCATAGGCCGGCGTGATCGTCATCGGGGCGTCTCGCAGGACAGTGCCGTAGAACTGGCCGAAGCGATCGACGACGACCTGCGTCGGCACAGGAGCACCGGCCCGCAGGAATCCCGCCCGCTCGAGGGCGGCGCGAAACGCCTCAAAGTCCTTCTCGAAGACCAGAAACCTCACGGCGTCGATGAGCGGCGCGAGGTCATCGTCGGTGAACTGCTTGGTCAGCCCAAAGTCAAGGAAGGTCACGCGGCCGCCGCCATGGAAGAGGTAGTTGCCGGGGTGTGGGTCGCCGTTGAAGGCATGGAGACGGTAGAGGCTCCGGAAGACGAACCGGTGGATCGTCTCCGCGGCGAGGTCGCGCTCCTCTTGGTTCCATTCCAGGAGCTCGTCAAAGCTCGCCCCCGAGACCAGCTCACTGGTGAGCACCCGTGACGTGCTCATCTCGGCCAGGACATGCGGCACGCGGATGACAGGATGCCCCTCGTAGTAGCGGGCGAACATCTCCTGACTCTGCGCCTCCCGCACGTAATCGACCTCTTCCTGCAGACGCTCGCCGAGCTCGTCCACGAGCGATCGAACATCAAGACCGGGAAACGCAGCGCCGACGATGCGGCGCAGCAGTCCGACGTTGCGCAGGTCGGAGGTGATGCTGCGCGCGATGCCCGGGTACTGGACCTTGACGGCCACCGCGCGACCGTCGCGCGTGATGGCCCGGTGCACCTGGCCGATCGAAGCCGCCGCGAAGGGCAGCGGGTCCCATTGCGCGAAAATGCGCTCCGGCATGTCGCCCAGCTCATCGACGATCACCGACGAAGCAAGCGCCGCCGTCATCGGTGGCGCCCTGTGCTGCAGCCGCGACATCGCGATACGGAACGTGAGCGGCATGTCCTCGTAGATGTAGCTCGCCATCTGGCCGAGCTTCATGAGCACGCCCTTCATCGAGCCGAGCTCCTCGGCGACCTCGTCAGCCGAGCGAAGGGCCAGGTCGTGGCGGAGCTCGCTCCGCCGCTCGACCGAGGCGAACAGGAGTCGCGGCGATCGGGCTACATAACGGCCGCCGATGCGCAGGGCAAGCCTGGCCAGGGCCGCGCCGCGACTGACGCGCGACTGCCTGAGCGCCTGTGTCGCAGCGGTCAACCGCGCATGCGGAGCTCGATTCGCTGCCGGGCCTCCAGGACGCCGGGCAGCGACTCGAACGCCAGGTCGAGGGCGCCGAGCAGCTGGCGGACCGGCTCCCGCTCCATCAGATCCTCCGGTGGAGCGGCGAAACCGTACATGTCTCGCGCCCACGCAGGGAGCGTGCCGACGGCGACCTGACCGAGGTCATGCCACAGGTCGCGCATCTCGGCGTCGAGATCCGGTGGCTCAAGCACGACCGAGATGGCGTCCTTTGCGGCAGGAGTGGCCTGGCGAAGCTCCACAGACTCGAGATATGCCCGCAGTGAGGCCACGGTGGTGGGCACCTGGGTGGCCGGCACCCCAACGATCTCGGCGAAACGGACCATCTCCGCGACGTAGCGGTCGGCGTCGAGCGCATCCAGCACGCGGCCGTAGCGCTGAACGACGTCGATCACAGAGTCGACCATGCCGGCGTGGACCCACAGGAGCAGGGCCGGGTCCTCCGCGCTGTAAGCGAGGCCCGTTTCGGGGTCGACACCGCGGACGTGGACGTGGATCTTGCGCGCCGCAAGGGCCGCGGCGGTGTCGCCATAGGTCGTCGTCAGGAGGTAGCTGCTGGTCGCGGCGAGCCGCCCGAATGGATCCCGCCGCCACGTGCTGTGCTGGTCGACACCCGCCATGGCCAGCGGGTGCAGGGCCTGGATCATCAGGGACCGCATGCCCGCTAGGGGAAAGCAGCGATCGCGATTGACCCGCCAGACGATGCTTCGCGGCCCGAAAAGGCCGTCGTCCTGGGGGTCGACCGGCACCGCGCGCTCGTAGGCGTGGGCAAGCGGTTCCAGAGGACTCAGCCGGGCGGTGTCCACACCGCCAAGATACGGAGAAGCGTTACCTGGAGCGGCAATTCCGCACTTCTGGCGGTGCGGAGCGAATCGTTACGCCAGGACTTCTTGCCGGTGCGAAAGGTGGTCGATGGCCTGGGACCGGATCTCTTCGAAGCCTCCCGCCAGGCCCTTGCGCAGGATCCGGGCGCACGCGGCAGCAGAGTACAGGCGGGGGATGAACACGAAGTCCGCCCCCTCTTCGTAGAAGTGCAGGGCCTGCGGAATGTGCTCCGTGGTGAGGACCACACGGGCATTCGGGGCATGCATGTTCGCTATATGCATCAGGCGCAGGTTGCTCGTGCCTCGCAGCACGTCGTCCGTGATGCTCGACACGACGAGCTTGGCGTGCTCGACCCCTGCGTGCCGCAGCGTGTCTGAGTGGGCGATGTCGCCGTAAACACATTTGATGTTCTTCTTGCGCAGCTCACCCAGGACGGCCGGGTTGAAGTCGATGACCAGGATCTTTTCGACGAATGCCCTCGACTCTTCGGCGGTGCCCTCATGTTCGAACTCGTAGAGGATCGAGCTGGTATCCCGGAAGAAACCCAGAAAGATCACCGGCTGGTGCAGCACCTCGGCGTCTTCCGCGCTGGCCGCACCGAGGTCCTTCAGGCCGAGGGTCTTGAAAACGGAAGTCAACAGCCTCTGGATCGGGTGACTGAAATTGATCATGTACGTGGAGACGACCGACGTGACGGCGAACGTGACGATGACGATCGTCAGGACGTCCTGCCTGATCTGGCCAAGTGTGACGCCAAGTGACGCGATCACGATCGAGAACTCGCTGACCTGGGCGAGGTTGATGGCGGGGATGATGCTGGTGCGCAGGCCCAGCCGAAGCGCGTAGAGGATCGGGACGACGACGAGGCGGCTGACGATGACGAACACCGATGCCGCAAGCGCGATCTCCAGCGCGTTCAGGCTGGGAATCTGTATCTGCATCCCGAGCGCGACGAAGAACAGCGTCACGAAAAAGTCGCGGATGCTGACCGCCTTTGCCACAACGTCGATGTTGTAGGGAAACGTGGACAGGCTCACCCCGGCGATCAACGCCCCCATCTCCCGGGAGAGCCCGATCAAACTCGCGGCGCCTGCCAGGAAGAAGCACCAGGCAAGGGCCGAGACGAGCACCAGCTCAGGGGCCTTCGCGACCATTCGGAACATGTGCGGCAGCACATATTTCGCGACGGCGAAACCACCTACCACAAGCAGCGCGCCACGCCACAGCGAACCGAGGAGCGGGACGAGGTTGGGGTTGAGGAGGTTGGGCTGCACCGCGAGCATGCCGACCGCCCAAAGGTCCTGGATAACCAGCACGCCCAGCGTGATCCGGCCGGGCAGCGTGTCGAGCTCGAACTTGTCGTTCAGGATCTTGACGACTACCAGCGTGCTCGAGAGGCTCATGCACGCCGCGAGGTAGAGCAGCTCGTAGTTGTGCGGTGCGTTCTGCACCCCGAACAGGTAGAAGAACGCGAGCCCAAGCGCGACGCAGATCGGGACCTGCAGTGCGCCTGTGAGCAGGACCGCGGCGCCGCCAGAGGCCATCTTGCGCAGGTCTATCTCGAGGCCGATGACGAAGAGCAACAGGATGAGGCCGATCTCGGCCACGGTCGAGATGCTCTCCTGGTTGGTGATGAACCTCAGGCCGATGTTGGGGCCGATGATCACCCCGGTGGCGAGGTAGGCGATGATCAGCGGCTGGCGGAAGCGCCACGTCACCGCGGCGATCAACGCGGCGAAACCGACGCAGATGCCGATGCTGGACAGCAGGTCGGTGGGAACGTTCACCGCGCAGCGACTCTTTGCGGCTCGCCCCAGCGATCTGGAACGGAGGTTGCATCAGCCGGGTCTGCGAACACCAGAAACCTCGGCTGATTCACCGCCTCGATCAGGCTGTCGACCAGCTGCTCACTCCCTGGCGCCGCTTCTTCGAGCCCGTCGCTCGACCTCAGGAGCCGGCTCACGCCTCGGGTCCGAGTGTTCTGCCCGATGAGGGGCGCCTTCGAGCCGGTGACGTACATCGAGACGTGAACGCCTTGTCCGGCAGCGAGCATCGCGAGCCCATACGTGAACGTCGCCACCGCCGCGTAGCCGCTGTCGTACGGAACCTCGAGGGGGCTCGTCGTGACCAGGGATCCGAGCGGCACGGCGTTGACGATATGGCCGGAGCGGCGTTCGAGCATGTGGGGCAGCACCGCCATGGTCGTGCGGACAGTGCCGAGTACGTTTGTCTCCAGCATCCACTTCCAGTCGCTCGGCTTGATGTGGTCGAGCGGGCCATGCAGGACCACCCCGGCCATGTTGACCAGGATGTCGACCTGCCCCATCGCCTTGATCGCGTCTCCCACCAGCGATCGGACGGACGATTCGCTCCGCACGTCGGTCGGCAGAGCGAGCACCGCGTCGGCGCTCCCAAGGCGGAGGAGCTCCTCCACGGTCCGTTCCATCCGCGCTGCATCGAAGTCGGCGACGACCACGCGCGCCCCCTGCTTCGCCAGGGCTCGAGCGACCATCCTCCCGATGCCGCTTGCGCCGCCGACAACGACCCCGACCTTGCCCGTGAGCGCACCGCGCGGCAGTTCGTCTGCTGTCACAGCGGGCATTCTATTCAGGCGGCCGGTGGCTTCAGACCGTTAGAAGCGGTGGAGGAAGGGGATCCGGGGCGCCAGGACGTAGTTGAGCTGGATCAGGAAGATCAGGGCAATGCTCACCCATGTTGGAAAGACCAAGGAGAGCAAGGTCGCTACGGCGTAGAGAGCCTGGGCGATCAAGATGCGCCCTCGCATGAGGTACGACATCTCGTGCTTGCCCTCCTCCTGAAAAAGGTTGGCGCGGAGGCCGTACAGGAGACCCGCAAACAGGGTTGCACCGAGCACCACGATGTTCAGCCAATACTCGACGAGCGCGACTTTCAGCCAGTAGTAGTTGGCCAGGAGTGCGGTCGAGAAAGGGACAAGTGTCACCGAGAAGAGGAACACGAGGTGGATCCACATGAAGTTGCGGTCGCTGCGCGCCAGCCGGCTCAGCTGAGTCCCCTGTCCCAGCCAGAAGATGCCGAGGGTCATGAAGCTCATGGTGTAGACCAGCACGTGAGGGGCGAGTTTCTGCAGCACGTCCCAGAGCTGGGCTTCGGTGACACCCGTGTCTTGCGCCGCCGGCACCACCAGCCCGAGGACGAGCAGCGTCATACCGACCGCGAAGATGCCGTCGGAGATGCCCGACAGCCGGTCTGGGTTGGTGCCGGACAGATCGGCCAATCGGCGCTTCGCGCCCGACGTCTGATTCACGCCGGTAAGGATGGCGCACCGTTAGATTGGTTGGCCATGCCGACGCCCGAAAACGTCATCTTCTTTGCCACCTCGGCGGAGCTCAGGGCATGGTTCGAGGCCAACCACGACACCGCGACGCAGCTCTGGCTCGGCTATCACAACAAGCGGTCCGGCCGAGCCTCGGTCACCTGGCCCGAAGTCGTCGACCAGGAGCTGTGCTTCGGCTGGATCGACAGCGTGCGCTACTCGCTGGGCGACGACAAGGGGGCTCAGCGCATCACTCCCCGGCGGATGCGAAGCGTCTGGAGTGCAGTGAACATCCGGCGCTTCGCCGAGCTCGAAAAGCTCGGACTTGTCCACGCCAGCGGCCGCGCCGCATTCGCGGCACGCGACGAGGCGAGGTCGCAGATCTACTCCTACGAGAACCGTTTGCGGGGACTGGACCCGGAGCAGGAGGCGGAATTTCGTAAGCACAGATCCGCGTGGAAGTTCTTCGAGTCGCAGGCACCCTCCTATCGGAAGACCGCCGCATTCTGGGTGGTCAGCGCCAAGCGCGACGAGACCCGCGTACGGCGATTGCGCAAGCTGATCGACTTTTCAAAAGACGGCGCAAGGATTCCACCTTTCTAGCGGGTTTTCTTGGCCTCGTTTTCCTTGACTCGGGCTTTCACCAGCTTTCCTATCAGCGCGACCGGTAGAGGCTCCCCCAGCGGAAATCGAAGGGTGCCGGCTCCGGCCATGTATCGCTTCATCTCGGGATACTTGTCGGCATACCCAGCGGGGTAGAGCCCGATGTGAGTCTTGAAGGCGGCGAAGTAAACCAGCCGCCCCTTGTGCTCGTAATGAGGCATGCCGTAGCTGATTCTCTCCACTGCGTCCGGCGCCGCGGCCTTGATCGTCTTGCGGAGCTGGCGCAGCAGCGGCTGCGCGTCTCTCGGGGCCGCCGCTATGTATGAGTCGACCGCCTGTTTGCCGGCTGGTTCGCTCAGTGCTTCCGATAGCTCAGGTCGAAGTCGACGTGCCATTGCTTTCCATCCTCCGACATCTCCCACTGGCCGGTGATCGTCTTTCTGGCCTCGCTGATCTTGCCGACCCCCATCCCTCCGAATACCTCTTGCTCTCCGTGACCCAGGACCCGAGCAGCACGTGCAGCTGCTCGAGCCCTGACTTCGTCTTGGTCACTTGCCGGACTTCATGCCCTCGAGCAGCTCGGCCAGCCGCTCGACCGATTCGTCAGCGCCCTCCTGCATTCCGGATGCGACCATGCCGTCACGGTCCATGACCGTCTCGAAAATGATGTGAGCCACCAACTTGGTCTTGTTGCCCAGCGGCTCGAAAGTGGCCGTCTGAAGCGCGACGTGGCCAGGGAACCCCAGGTACTCGAACGTCTGGCAGATCCGCTCGGGCGCGATTACGTCATGGTTCACGCCGCGGAACCCATGCTCAGCGCCGTCGGCTCCGACGTGCGCGACCCTCCATTCGCCGCCCGGCCGCGAGTCGAACTTGTCAATCTTGACCTCGTAGCGGCGGGGTCCCCACCACTGCGCGAAGAGCTTGGGGTCGGTGTACGCCTTGAACACGAGCTCGCGTGGCGCGTCGAGAATCGTCGTCGACATGATCTCCTGCTTGCCGGGTTCGATCACGTACTCAGTCTTGGGCATCGTCTTGGCTCCCTTTTCCAACATTTTTCTTCTTCTCCTCCTGTATTAAATCCTGCAGAACGTCGTCCAGGCGCTGGAAGCTTTCGTCCCAGAAGCGCCGGTATTCCCCCACCCAATCGGAGGCCTCGTGGAGCCGCCCGGCCTCGAGCCGGCACGGCCTCCACTGTGCGTTGCGGCTCTGCGTCACGAGGCCGGCTTTTTGCAGCACTTTCAGGTGTTTGGAGATGCCCGGGAGGCTCAGGTCAAACGGCTTGGCCAGTTCCGTGACTGAGGCCTCGCCCTGTGCAAGACGGGCCAGGATCGCTCGCCGGGTGGGATCGGCGAGGGCTGCGAACGTGACGCTCAGCTGGTCGGATGCCACTGTATTTTGCTCATTGGCTAATTAACTAATCGGTAGAATACCGGACCGTCGAAGCCTCTGTCAAGAGGTTCTTCGAGGAGCCTTGGCGGTGATCAGGAACCCCGATGTGAGTGCAGCCAGGAGCAGGATCGCCGCTCCCCAGGCAGTCGCCACCGAAAAGCCGTGCACCAGGGCGACCGAGCGCGCGCCGGCGAACCCCGCGGTTGCGCTCGTCGCGATGGTGTTGAGCACGGCGATCCCCAGCGACGCTCCCACCTGCTGGGCGGTGTTCACCATGGCCGAGGCCACGCCGGCCTCGCGTGGATCGACCCCGTGCGTCGCGATGCTGAACGCGGGCACCATCAGGCTCGAGATGCCCAATCCGAGCAGGACCTCAGCCGGCAGCACGAGCGAGAGGTAGCCGGTGTCCACATGCAGCTGCGTCAGCAGCGCCATGCCGGCCACCGCGACCAGGGCGGCCGGGACCATGAACAACCTCGGCGCAATCCTCGGCATGAGCTGTCTCGCGATAAGCCATGAGCCGGCCTGCGACGCAATCGTGATGGGCAGAAAGGCCAGCCCAGCTTGCAGCGGCGGGTAGAGAAGCACGACCTGGAGGTAGTAGGTAAGGAACAGAAACGCTCCAAACATGCCTGCCAGGCCCAACCCCACGGTGATATAGGCACCGCTCCGATTGCGGTCGGCGAGGATGCGCAGCGGCAAGAGTGGGGTCGCTGCACGCGACTCACGAACCACGAAGAGGACCAGCATCACGGCGCTGCCAACCAAGAACCCGGTCACGCTCAGGGATGACCAGCCGAACGCCACGACGTTCGTGCACGCGTACACAAGCGCGGCCAGCCCCCCGGTAACGAGCAATGCGCCCAGCATGTCGAAGGTGGGTCGCGACCGAGACTTCGACGGAGCCAGCACCATCGAGCCACCGACCGCGGCGATGAGCGCGATGGGTAGGTTCACGTAGAGGCACCAGCGCCACGAGAGGTACTGGGTCAGCGCGCCGCCAAGCAGCATTCCGATCGCCGCGCCGCTGCCGGCGATCGAACCGTAGACCGCGAACGCTGTGGCCCGCTCTCGTGGTTCGGTGAAGGTGACGGCCAGGAGTGAGAGTGCTGTGGGAGCCAGCAACGCGGCGAATGCACCCTGCAGCGCGCGCGCAGCGACCAGGACGGCAAAGTCTGGAGCCGCCCCACCGATGATCGAGGCGAGCGAGAACCCGGCGAGACCGATGAGAAACGCGCGCTTGCGCCCGAGATAGTCGGCCACCCGTCCGCCGAGCAGCAGCAGTCCGCCGAAGGCCAGGGTGTACGCGGTCACGACCCACTGCCGGTCAGCATCCGAGGCGTGGAGCGCCGCCTGCGCCGTGGGCAGCGCAATGCTGACGATGGTGGCGTCGAGCGCGATCATGAGCTGCGCCACCGCGATGAAGGCGAGGGCGAGCCAGCGCCGCCGGCTTGCCTGGGGAACGTCGCCCGACTGCTGGTCCACCGCGGGAGCTGCGCTCACGTGCTCAGCACCCCGCGGCGCCCGGCCACGCTTACCGCACCCCCGATCGCAATCCCCGCGACGACTGCGCCCAGGGACACGAGCAGGCTGGGCTTGACCGTCATATCGAAGACGACGCCCAACGCCATCCCGACCCTTATCAACCACGAAGCCGTCGCCGCCTGCCTGGTGATGCGTCCCCGCATGACGCCGATCCCGGTGCCGGCGCCAATGACGGCGATCAAGAACCACGCCGCGATTCCCACGACGACCCATCCGGTCCAGCCCCACTGTGCCTTCATCAAGTAGAGGCCAGGAAACAGGATCGCGAGGGCTGAGATCGGCCCCAGGACTCGGTTCAGGGCTGCCGATGGGAACCCGGCCCTGAGGCCAACCCCTTCGACCGTCAGGAGCACGAAGAGGACAAGCGCACCCACGATGTGGACGAAAAGAACGATCGAATAGAGATCCATTGACGCCACCTCCAGAATCCAGCCTTTGTGGCTAAGCTACCACAATCTTATGGTGACTTAAATATTATGGGCGCTAAGTCTATTCCGCTAGACTTGCCCGGTGGCTGCAGAAGCCGGACTCAGGGAGCGCAAGAAGCAGAAGACCAGGCAGGCCATCTTCGATACCGCGCGACGTCTGTTCGGCGAGCGCCGGTTCGAAGACGTAACAGTGGCGGAGATCGCCCGTGCGGCTGACGTTTCCGAGGTCACGGTCTTCAACTACTTCCCCACCAAAGAAGACCTGTTCTACGGCGGGATGCAGTTCTTCGAGGAGGACCTCCTCGAGGCGGTACGCAGCCGTCCCCGAGGCGAGTCTGCGATCAGGGCTTTCCGCCGCCGGCTGCTCCAGGGCACCGAAGCCCTGGGGAGCAAGGAACGGGTCGCGGCGATCACCCAGGCCGGCGACACGGTGGCCGCCAGCCCCTCCCTCGTCGCACGGGAGCGAGAGATCGTCGAGCGCTACACACAGCGCCTGGCCGAGCTGCTGGCGGCTGACACGAGATCCGAGCCAGGTGACGTGGAGCCGATGGCGGCGGCGGCCGCAATGATGGGAGCGCACCGCGCCATGGTCGACTACGTGCGCCGGCGCGTCAGCGCAGGGCGCAAAGGCCCGGCCCTCGTCGAAGACGCCAGAGCTCAGATTCGCCGCGGCTTCGCGCGCCTGGAACGAGGCCTGGACGACTACGCGGCGAAGCGGTGACTAGCGAGCGGCTTTCAGTGCGGCTTTGATGTCCGTGACGCCGAGGTACGCGTTCAGCTTGCGGGCGCTGCCCGCCGAGCCGGCATAGATGTACTCGATGTTTACGCCCGCCTTGCCCAGCTTCGAGGCCAGCTTGCCGAGCGAGCCGGGCGAGTCCGCAAGCGTGACCTGAACCACCTCTTCTTCGGTGGTCTGCCACCCGCGCGCCGCGAACACCTTCTTGGCCGTGGCCGGCTTGTCCACCACCATGCGCACCGCCCCACGTCCACCCTCGGTCGCGGCCATGATCGCAACGATGTTGGTCTTCTTTTCCCCCAGCGCGCTGGCGATCTCACCCAGCACCCCGGGCCGGTCCGCCAACCACAGTGACAGCTGCTTTGCCCTTGGCATACCCCAGTTCCTCCACGTCAATCACCGCCGAACAGCACCGCAAATATATAGCCCGCTCACATAAGAAGACGAGAGCGGTTTACTGAGCGATCGCTTCCGCACCGACGCGTACCCCGAGCGCGACCAGGACCGCGCCGAGCAGCCCATCGAGAGCCCGCCGAATCGAGCTGCGACGGAGCCAGCGGCCCAGTCGCTCGACGGCAAACGAATAGCCGATCAGCCAGACCAGGGTGAGGAGGCTGAAGTTGAGTCCAAGCGCGAGAAGGGTCTGGAAGCTTGGGTGTGGTCCGGCGAACGGAGGCAGCAGGCTGATAAAGAAGGCAACCATTTTCGCGTTCGAGAGGTTGCTGACGAATCCCTGGACGAACGCGCCGCGCGGAGTCAGGCGCGACCCAAGCGACGGCTCCTCAACCAGGGCCGCGCCACGGTGTGCGATCGCCTTCAATATCGAGCGCACGCCGAGGTAGATCAGGTACGCGGCGCCGGCGATCCGGATCGTGAGGAACAGCGGCGCCGAAGCCATGAGGACCACCGCCAAACCGGCGCTGGTCGCAAGCGTCCACGCCGCCTGGCCGGCCGAAACGCCCAACGCGGTCGCCGAACCCGTATGCCGGTCGCCGAGCAGAGTGTTCCGGATCGTGAGAGCGGTGTCCTGGCCGGGCGTGCAGATAACGAGGACCGACACGCCTAGAAACGCCACGTACTGACCGAGCCCGATCACGCGCGCTCCTCCCCATTCATGGGGCAATCAATAGGCGCGCGCCGCGTCCTCAACGGGCTTGGCCCGCAGGTGGCGCGGAGCGCCGGAGGGGCTGACCCGCGCGATTAGGGCGGGGTTCAGCCCCATGGTTAGCTAGTTCGCGGCGTATGAGCGAAGCGCTTCGGCGCGACCGGTACGGCGCAGCTTGTCCAGCGCGTGCCGCTCCAGCTGCCGGACGGTTTCGCGGCTCGTGCCGAGCCGGCGCGCCACCTCGTCGAGCGCCCGCTGGTGCCCGTCGGTGAGGCCAAACCTCAGCTGGATCACCCGCCGCTCGCGCGGCCGCAGGGTGCTCAGCACCTCGTCCACGTGGTCCTTCAGGTCAGCTTCCATAGCCGCTGACGCTGGGGACTCCGCGTTCGAGTCCTCGATCAGGTGGCCAAGCTCGGTGTCCCCGTCCTCTCCGATCGGCGTCTCGAGAGAGACAGCGTCGCGCGCGGTCCGGCGCAGTCCCTCGACCTCGATGGTGGTCAGCCCGAGCTCCTCGGCGATCTCCTCGTCGGTCGGCTGGCGCCCGAGCGAATCGCGGAGGCGGTCCGAGATGCGGACCAGCTTGTTGGTCTGGTCGCCGATATGGATCGGGAGGCGAATCGTTCGCGCCTGGTCCCCGATGGCGCGAAGAACCGCCTGGCGGATCCACCAGGTCGCGTAGGTCGAGAACTTGAACCCGCGGCGGTGGTCGAACTTGGCGACCGCCCGCATCAGGCCGACGTTGCCCTCCTGGATCAGGTCGAGCAGAGGCATGCCTCGGCCCTGGTACTTCTTGGCGATGGAAACCACCAGGCGGAGATTCGCCTCGGTCATGTGGCGGCGCGCCGCATCTGACCCGGCCTCGATCTGCTTGGCGAGCTCGACCTCCTGCTCCTTGGTGAGCAGCGTTCCCTTACCGATCTCGCGGAGATAGGCGCCCAGGGCGTCGTCCGGGTCGGTTTGACCGGGTTCAGGAGCCGGCCGGGGCCGTTCCTCGTCTGTACCCATTCCGGAGAGCGCTTCCGCGAGATCGGGGTTCGCCTCGCGCGAAGTCGGCTGGTCTTCGTCGTCGGGCGAATCCAGCCACAGTGATACCGATGACTGAGGTTGCATGCAGGTGTGATTTACCCAGCAAGCCCGGTGGGCAAACCCGGCCTGGAGCCTTGTATGGTGGATTTTGCCGGCCAATTTGAAGGAGGTTCCGTATGAGAATTGCCTGCGTGCTCGGTCCGAAGTTCGAGGACTCGGAGTTCAAACAACCGTACGACAGCTTCAAACAAGCGGGCCACGAGATCATGGTCGTGGGCCTGGAAGCGGGCGCCCAGCTCGAGGGCGACAAGGGCGCGGTGAAAGCCACCGTCGAGCAGTCCTTCAAGGATGCAAGGCCAGAGGATTTTGACGCCCTGTTCATCCCTGGTGGCGGGAGCCCGGACAAGCTGCGCGCCCACGAGGAAGCCGTGAAGTTCGTCAAGGCGTTCATGACCGCCGGCAAGCCTGTGCTGGCGATCTGCCACGGACCCCAGCTGCTGCTGACCGCCGATGAATTCAAGAGTCACAAGATGACCGCCTGGAAGACGATCCAGGGGGATCTCAAGAAGGCCGGAGCCAACGTCGTGGACCAGGAGGTGGTGGTCGACCGCAACCTGGTCACGTCCCGACAGCCGTCTGACATAGCGGCTTTCATCAAGGAATCGCTGAAGCTGCTGGAGCAAGTGCCCGCCCGGCGCTGACGACGCGGTTGGGCTGGATCACCTTAGAAGTCCGCAGCCGGCGGCGCGCCGAGCTCGTCGACATCACGGGACGCGTCGCCGAAGTGGTCGAGCGCTCAGGTGTGCGGGACGGGACCTGTCATGTCTTCGTCCCGCACACGACGGCCGGCGTGACGATCAACGAGGGCGCCGACCCTGATGTCGCGCGCGACATCGAGTCGCACCTTGGCGAGATGGTGCCCAAGGAGGCCGTCTTTCAGCATGCGGAGGGAAACTCCGACTCGCATATCAAGACCGTGCTGATCGGGCCTTCGTGCGAAGCTCCGGTGCGCCAGGGCAAGCTGGCGCTTGGGCGGTGGCAGGCGATCTTCCTTTGCGAATGGGACGGGCCGCGGACGCGCCAGGTGGAGGTCGCCGTCTCCCCGGTCTAGTGCGCCTAGTTGACGATCTCGAGCGCGCGGGCGGTGACCACCGCGTTGACCATCGACTTCGCTCCGAGCTTCGTGTTGATAGAACGTACATGCGTCCGCACCGTCGAGTAGCTGATGCCCAGCTGCTCAGCGATCTGTCGCGTGGAGGTCCCGTCGGCCATCAGCTGAAGGACATCCCGTTCACGGGGGCTCAGGCTGTCGCGCATATGCTCCCGGTCTTTGCCGCGGCTTACGAGGCCCGCGATCATCGACGGCGTGATCAGGCTGATTCCCTGTGCGACCTTGCGGACGGTGACGATGACCTCGGCGGCCGGGCTGGACTTGTGGAGGTACGCGCTGGCGCCGGCCTCGACCGCGGCGAGGCGGGCATCGTCACTTTCGTCGCGGCTCAGGAAGACGAACCTGACGTTGGGGAAAGTCGCTCGCATGGCCATGGCCGCGTCTCGACCGGTGCCGTCACCCAGGTGGTAATCCATTACCACCACGTCGGGCATCAAGGAGGCTGGCAGCTCGGAAGCCTCCGCCACAGAGCTCGCCTTGCCTACGACCTGCATGTCTTTCTGGCCGTCGAGGAGCAGGCCGAGACTCTCTGAGACGAGCTGATGGTTTTCAACGATGACGAGGCGGGTGAGACGTGCAATCCCAAGGACGCGGGTGCCGGGAAGCTGAGGGCGGGATTTGAGCTGGCTCATCGGTGCGGTCGCTTGCGCCCAGCCCCTCAGGACAGCTCGGCCCGCCTGATCAGGTACCGGGCCTCCAGCTGCTGGACCACTGCCACGACAGTGTCTCGCTCCTCGACGTGCGCTATTCGAAGCCGCTCGCGGAACGTGCCAAGCCAGCCGCAGATCTCTTCCAGGCTGTCGATCCCCGGCACATAGGGCGCAAAAGATGGCAAAGGGGCCAGACCCTCCCTCCGGGCCGTGGCCCCCTGCCCCGTACGTGCCCCCCGGCGTGCTGATTGGTTCCCGCTGCCCCTTGCAGCCATGCTGGCGCCCACGATAGGCGGATAAGCGCAACATTCCGGGTCAAAATTCCTCCAGTAGGTGTAGATTCAGAGTCGTGGAGGCACCCGTGCTGCCTGCGACCGAGGACGCCTGGCGGGAGTTTCCTGGCGAGGATCTGACTACGTCCGCCCTGCCTGAGGTGGCGGGCTGGATCTCGATCTACGAGGAGATGGCGTCGGTCCTGCGCTCAGTGATTGGGCGCGCGGATGGATCAAGCGAAGCCGAAGAGCTGCATCGCAACTTGAGCTGGATCGAGCAGCGCCTCGCCATCTGGCGCGACCGGCACGCCGAGCTGGCCGGGGTTGTCATCGACCACAAGAACCACACGCTCACTTACGCGGGGAAATCGCTGCCCCTCACCCGGCGAGAGGCGGACCTCCTGGACTTCCTGCTCCGCCATCCGCGGCGGCCATTCACCAGCAAGCAGCTGGCGACGCTGGCGTGGCAGAACTCGAGGCTGTCGGATGCGCAGGTTCGCACCTACATCATGCGATTGAGGAGCCGTTTGCGAGCGGTGGGCCTGGGAGAGGTCATCACCGTCGTCAGGAACCGCGGCTATGGCATCGCAAGTCTTGGCCGGGACGGCGAAGGATGACCGAAATCACGCCCGCCGCATCGATCGCTGAGACCCTGATTTCAGCGCGCCTGCTGATGCTTCAGTCGAAGCGCCTCATCCTGGCCACCCTGGAGCGCCGAATGAGACAGCGGCCGCTTGACGAGCTTCGTGGCCGGGTTGAGGAAATGCGAATGGAGACGGAGAGCGCTCAACACGGCTACTCAACGTCGATGTTGCGGTGGGGCTCGCCGGAGACTCCGGATTACTGGCCCGTGGCTTACAGGCGGCTGGTCGAGATGGCCGAAAGGCTGTCGGCCAAGTTGCGCCGGTCGGCTCCTGACCTGCCTCCGGCGGAGAGATACCAGCTGGCCGCCGAGGTGGAGATGCTCGAGGTGCTCGTCGACGGCTGGCGCGACTCGATTCGAGCGTCGATGGCGTCCGTCGCCTAAGGGTCCGAACCCTTCAGCTCCTCCATCACCAACACGACACCCGTCGGAAGGTCGCCGTCACCAAGGGTGTGCGCGATGACCCGGCAGCGGATCCGGCGGCCCCTTCTGGTCGTCGCGACGACGACGAGCTCGCGATGGCGCGGCGCTCCGCCGCTCCCGGCCTGAATCATGGCTTTCAACTGGTCCGCCGGAAGTCCGATATCGAGGTCGAAGAACGAGTTTCCCACCACCTCATCCGACCGCACGCCCCATAGGTCCGCCGCCCGCTCGTTCCACACCTGGACCTTGAATGCACCATCAAGGACCGCAGCCCCGACCTCGATGTTTCCCGTGATCGCGAGCAGCAACGTGTTCAGCCGCTGCACCTCACCGGTCCGGAGGTTGAGGTCGGTGTTGATGCTCTCGAGCTCGGCGTTGGTCGATTCGAGCTCCTCGTTCAGCGTCTCCAGCTCCTCGTTCGTCGACTGAAGCTCCTCGTTGGTGGTTTCGAGCTCCTCCACGGTCGACTGGAGCTCCTCATTGGTGGTCTCGAGCTCCTCCTTACCCGATTGCAGCTCCTGACTCAGGCGCTCAATATCTGAACGGAGGCGCGTCAGGTGGGTCACGTCAAAAAAGTTGACGGCGGTCCCGACCAGCGAGCCATCCTCGTCAACCAGGGGCGCGACGTGAACGTCAAAGATCCCCGTGGTCCCGTCGGCGTGCTTGAGCTCAACGCTCTGCATTGTTGCGGGTTGCCGGTCCCGGCTGACCCGGTCGATCGGGGTCCGCAGGTCGATTGGTTTGTAAGAGAGCTGAAGGTCCTTGAGCGCGCGCCCGATGTCGGAAACCGGCACATCGAACGTGTCACGGGCCGGCTGGTTCGCGCTCACCAGGACCCCTGTGGCGTCGATGACGACCTGCGGGAACGGAGCTCCTTCCGTTGCCAGCTCTCGGACGCGCAGCTGACGGGCGACGTGGTTTGACGCCTCCGCGTTGCCCGACTGTGCGAGCAGCATCAAGCGTTCCCGTGGCTGGAGCTTCGCCACCTTGGTGAAAAGGCGTTCCTTCAACTCAATGGGCGTGAACAGGGCCGTGTGCGTCAGCAGCATCTCCGCCCGGCCGAGAAAAAGATAGCCGTCATCGTTCAGCGCGTAATGAAACCGAGCCAGAATCCGTCCCTGCGCCTCCGCCGTGAAATAGATGAGGGTGTTTCGGCAGATCAAGAGGTCGAGCCGTGAGATGGGCGCGTCCTGCGTCAGGTCGTGCCGGCCGAAGATCATGGAGCGCCGCAGCGCGGAGCGAAAGACGAACCGCTCGCCCTGGTGATCGAAGTACCTTTCCTTGAGATCGTCGTGCAGCGACTCCAGCTCCTTGGCTGAGTAGCCGGCGCGGGCTTTGCTCAACGACTCCTCGTCGACGTCGGTGGCGTAGATCTTGACCCGGTCGAGGAAGGACGCTTCGCCGATGGCCTCACAGAAAAGCATCGCTGCGGAGAAGGCCTCCTCTCCCGACGACGTTCCTGCGCTCCAGACGCGGATATCGCCATCCCTGGCGACGATCCGCGGCACGAGGTGGTCACGCAGGTAATCCCATGCCGAGCTGTCCCGGAAGAACTCGGTCACGTTGATGAGGATCTTGTTGAAGAGGGTCACGAATTCATCGGGATGGACTTCCAGGTAGTCGTGATACGCACGGAAGTTGTCGATCCCCAGCTCCGAGCACCGGTGAGCGACCCTGCGCATGAGGCTGGCCCTCTTGTAGCCGGTGAAGTCGAAGCCTCGAGAATCGCGCAGGAACTCGATCAGGCGCTCAAAATCGCTTCCCGCTTCGAGCGTCAAGTGAGCGCCTCAGCCGCGACGAGCGTTGCGAGCTTCGGCGCGATCTCGTCCAACGGCAGGATGAAGTCAACCGCGCCTGTTTTGATCGCCGCGGACGGCATTCCAAAAAATTCCGAAGTGGCTTCGTCCTGAGCCAGAACGGTGCCGCCTCGCTGCTTGATCGCGGTCACGCCCAGCGCTCCATCGTGGCCGCTACCGGTCAGTACGACCGCGATCGCACGTGGCCCGTACGCGGCTGCCACGGATTCGAACATCAGGTCGGCGGAGGGTCTCACGAAGTTGACCAGCTCAGTGTCGGTGAGAGTTAGTGTGCCGCGTTTGACGAGGAGGTGGCGGTCGGGCGGTGCGAGGTAGATGTGGCCCCTCTCCAGCTGCGCTCCCTCTTCCGCATGGACCACCGGCAGCCGTGCATGGCGTCCGATCACCTGCGGCATCAGGCTTCGGTGGCGCGGATCGACGTGCTGCACGATGACGACGATCGCGCCGAGGGTTGCGGGTAGATGGCGGAGGACCTCGGTAAGGGCGCTGACGCCGCCGGCTGAGGCCGCGATGGCGATGATCTCGAAGGAGGTCGGCGATCCGCGAAACGGCTTCAGTCGGGGCCGCGGCTCCGGCCGCCCTTCATCTCGGCCGCCCGGATCTTCCAGAAATCACGCCGCAGCTCGAAACGCGAGGCCTGCGTCTCCAGAAGGACCACGTCGGTCTCGCGTATCGCTCGGGCCACCTCCGGCTCGGCGCGCTCGGCGTACTGGTGGGATAAATCGATCAGCTGGTGCTTGAAACGGATCAGCTCGTCGTACGTGGCGATCCAGCGGTGAGCCTGGTCCAGGGTGGCCGTAGCCGGGTTCTCCCCCTGGAGACGGTAGCCTGGATCGCCGAGTCGCTGGAGGAAGGCCGTCGTCATCTCACGCCGTTGCATTGTGCATTTTTCTTCCCATATCCCCATAACCGGATCGTCCAGATTTGTACCTGTCATCATGCTCTCGATCGGTTGGGAGGGGGCGAGCCATGGGTCAGGATGTGAGGGCCGAGGTCGTGGGCAGCCTTCTGCGGCCAGACTTTTTGGTCGCGGCGCGCAAACGGCTCGAAGCGGGCGAGCTGGACCCTCCGCACTTCAAAGAGATCGAAGACCGGGCCGTCGATGAGGCGATCGAGGTCCAGACCTCAGCCGGCATCGACGTGATCACCGACGGCGAGCAGCGCCGGTACGCGTTCTTCGGCCATCTCGTCGATGCGATGGCGGGATTCGACAAATACGGCGGTTGGGCCATCCCGTTTCGCGACGAAAAGGGAGAGGAGCTCGTCTTCAAGCGACCGGTCGTCGTCGACAAGCTGAGGCCGCTGCGCAACATGGCCGCCGAGGAGTTCACCTACCTGCGGGCGAGCACCGGCGTGCCGGCGAAGGTGACGATGATCAGCGCCCAGCAGGCGGCGGCTTACTACGACCCCAACAAATCAAAAGGTGCGTACCCGACGCTTGACGCGTATCTCGCCGACGTGGTCGACCTGAGCCGGCGGGAGGTCGATGAGCTGATTCGCCTCGGATGCACCTACGTTCAGATCGACGCTCCCCAATACGCGGCGCTGCTCGACCCCGAGCTGCGCGAGGGATACCGAAAGCGCGGCAGCGACCCGGAGACCTTGATCGATACATGCATCGAGATGGACAACGCGATCATCGCCGGCCACCCCGGCGTGACGTTCGCGATTCACATCTGCCGCGGCAACAACCAGAGCAAGTTCTACGCGGCAGGCGACTATGGGCCGATCGCTCGAATCTTTGAAAGGACTGGTTTCAACCGGTTCCTCCTGGAGTACGACGACGAGCGCTCGGGTGGGTTCGAGCCGCTAAAGCATGTGCCGGAGGATCGGGTTGTCGTGCTTGGTCTGGTCACGAGCAAAAAGCCGGCGCTCGAGTCGGAAGAGGAGCTCAAGCGAAGGATCGTCGAAGCGGCGCGTTACTTGCCGCTGGATCGACTGGCAATCAGCCCTCAGTGCGGGTTCGCATCCACCATGGAGGGCAACCGGGTGACCCGGGAGGACCAGCGCAAGAAGCTGGAGCTGGTCGGCAGCGTCGCGCGCTCGGTGTGGGGTTGAACGTTTGCGCCGGCCGGCGCCTCATGCTTAAGATCGACAGAAGTGCTGCGGAAGTCGAATACGGCTGAGCCGAGGGATCTCGGCGATCAGTTCGCGCTCCTGGTCTCCAGTGTGGTCGATTACGGGATCTTCATGCTTGATCCATCAGGTGTGGTCGTCACGTGGAACGAGGGCGCCCAGCGCATCAAGGGCTATGCAGCGACGGAGATCATCGGCCGGCACTTCTCGGTCTTCTACCCGGCGGAAGAAATCAGAAACCGCAAGCCCGACTGGGAGCTCGAGGTCGCCAGGCGCGAGGGCCGCTACGAAGAGGAAGGGTGGCGGATCCGCAAAGACGGCACGCGCTTTTGGGCCAACGTGATCATCACCGCGCTCCGCGATGAGTCGGGCCGGCTGCGAGGCTTCGGCAAAGTGACGAGGGACCTCACTGAACCCCGGGCTCAGGAAATCCAGCGCAACCTGGACCGCGAGAAAGAGGCCCTGCAGCTTCGAGCGCATGCCGAGCGTATGGCGGAGCTGGAACGCACCAAGACGCATTTCCTCAACCTCGCGTCGCACGAACTGCGTGGACCCCTGACTGTGGTCCGTGGTTACAACTCGATGCTGGCCGACGGCTCGATCCCACCTGATCAGGTTCCCGCCGTATCGCGAATGCTGGAGATCAAACTGGCCCAGATGGAGCGGTTGATAGAGCAGATGCTCGACACGGCACGTCTCGAGGAGGAAAGCAACGAGCCGTCACGCGAGACGTTTGACCTGCGATTTGTCGCCCAGGAGCAGATCGACGTGTTCCGGCCGCTTTCGGGCGGTCATGTCCTCGTCCTGGATGGCGGTGACGGAAAGGTGCTGGTCAGCGGCGACCGGCTCCGGATAGCGATGATCGTCGCCAACCTCCTGGACAACGCGCTCAAGTACTCGCCGCAAGGGGGAGAGGTTCAATGCAGAGTCGGCGTGCGAGACGGACATGCCTTCATCAGCGTGCGCGACGTTGGGCTGGGCATTGCACCCGAGCACATATCGCGTCTGTTCATGCGGTTCGGTCGCCTGCCGACCGATGAGAACGTGACCATCCCGGGGACGGGCCTGGGCCTTTTCCTGTGCAAGGAGATCGCGGCCCGCCATGGCGGTGATATCACCGTGGTTTCGGTCCCCGGCATGGGCAGCGAATTCACGCTGACTCTACCTTCGGCCGGATAGCCTTCCGCTTCACCTCCCCGCCCGCCGGGGAGGTCGGCCGCCGTGCGGCCGGGTGGGGAGTTGCGATTCACCTCCCCGCCCGCCGGGGAGGTCGGCCGCCGTCCGGCCGGGTGGGGGGTTGCGATTCACCTCCCCGCCCGCCGGGGAGGTCGGCCGGCGTCCGGCCGGGTGGGGGGTTGCGAGTCCCCTTGCCCGCATCATCAGAAGGTGCGAACATTTGCTCGTTGTGAGCCAACCGTCGCCTGAAGCCATCGGGCTTGGCTTGAACACGGCCGACCCCACCACCCTCGTCATCGACCTCAACTGCGCCTTCGCCTCGATCGAGCAGCAGCAGGACGCGGCACTTCGCGGCCGCCCGGTCGCGATCGCCGCCTACGCCACCGACGCCGCAACCATCGTCTCGTCGTCGCGCGAAGCGCGAGACCTCGGCATCAAGACCGGCATGCGCGTTTTCGAGGCCAAAGCCATCTTCCCGGCCGTCATCGTCCGCGAGCCCGACCCGCCCCTCTACCGCTCCGTCTCGGACAAGCTCATGGAGATCATCGAGCGACACACGCCCGATGTGCGTCGAATGTCCATCGACGAGGCCTCGCTCAACCTGGCCGGCACGCCGGACTTGAAAAGGCTCGGCCCCGAAGGCGTTGGGCGCGTGGTCAAAGCGGCGATTCGTGAGGAGATCGGAGAGTGCGTGACCGCGTCGGTGGGCGTCTCGACCTCGATCTGGATGGCCAAGCAGGCGTCGAACGTGGACAAGCGCGACGGCCTGCAGCGGATCGACCACACCAACCTGGTATCGGTCTTCGAGCGGCTGCAGCTCACCGACCTGTCGGGGATCGCCGAGGCCACCGCGAGCCGGCTTGCCCGCGCCGGCATCCTCTCGCCCGTTCAGTTCCTGCGGGCGACCCCGCCGCGACTGCGCCTGGCCGGCATGCACTCCGAGGTCGCGCGCGGGTGGAGCATGCGCCTCCGCGGGTTCGAGGTCGGCGGTTTCGAGACCACCAAACGGAAGAGCTACAGCCATTCGCACGTGCTCGCTCGCGCCACCGCTTCGCAGGGCGAGCTGGAAGAGCTCCTGATGCGCCTGTCGGACATGGTCGGCCGGCGGCTGCGGGCCGCCGCGAGGCGGGGCCGCGTGGTCTCGGTGGGCGTCGTCTACCGGCCGGACGCGGGCCACTTCTCCAAGCAGGCGAAGCAGCCCAAACCGATCTCGACCGGGGACGAGATATACCTGGCGGCCCTGACGCTGCTCGCTGCTCGTGACCCCCGGCGGACCATCGGCACGCTCGGAGTGGGCCTCTCCGACCTGGTCGACGGCGCCGGGGGCCAGCTCGACCTTTTCGCCCAGGCTGTGCTCCCCCGAAAGGAGCGGCTCGAGGCGGCGGTCGACGCGCTGCGGGATCGGTTTGGCGAAGACGCCGTCCAGCGCTCGCGGCTCCTCGGCCGCGCTCCAGTGGTGCGCGACCGCATCGCGTTTGGTAATACCGGACATCCTGATGAGTCGAGGCCGAATAAGTCGTGACTTCCCGCCTGATAAAGAACAAGATGAACGCATGGCCTCCAGGAAAGAGGAGGCCGCCGGAGCGGCCTGGGAGGGCGCCGACCTCGATCGACCGATTCTCGGAGAGAACCCCGAATCGGAGTCGCTGGAGGACGCCCGCCGCTGGGTGACCGTCTACAGCTACTTGGTCAAGCTCGAGGAAGAGCTGCTCGACATGCTCGCCGGCGCCATCCCGCAGATGCCGGACGCGGCCCAGCGGGAAGCTGAGCAGACCAACCTGCCGGTGTTGGCCTCGCAGGTCGAGCGCTTCCGGCACCGGCGGGACTACTGGGCCCACCGCCGGACCGAGCTGGAGGGGCGCTAGCCGGCTGCTCGCGCCCCGGGGGTGGTCTTGAGGACGATCCCCCTGAGCCACTCGATGAGCTCAGCGCCCGCGACTGAGTTGCGCTGGAAGATCGCTGCGACGTTGCCGTTCAGGGAACGTTTGTCATCAGCTGTGAGCGTTTTGGCGGTGAGGACCATGATCGGGATGGTTCGCGTCCGATCTTCGGCCCGGAGCTGCTCCACGACCTCAAAGCCGCTGACCCCTGGCATCATCAGGTCGAGGAGGATGAGATTTGGCAGGCGCGACTTTGCCATGTCGATTCCTTCCTGTCCGCCGTTCGCCCGCAGCACGCTGAAGCCGGCGGGCTTGAGCAAGCCTTCGATCAGGTCGAGGTTTGACTGCTCGTCGTCGACCACCAGCACCCGGACCTCTTCGCGCTTCACCTTCGTAGTGAACGTGAACTGCTCGAGGCGTGACAGCAAGCCCCTTCCATCGATTGGCTTGACGAAGTAGTCGATCGCACCAAGCGCCCGGCCGAGCGCCGGATTGTCGACCACCGAGACCACGACCACCGGGATGTTGCGCGTGGACTCGTCCTGCTTGAGCCGCGTCAGCACCTCCCAACCATCGATCTCGGGCAGGAGTATGTCCAGCGTCACGGCGACCGGCTTTAGCTCTCTGGCCATCCTCAGCGCGTCAGTGCCGTTGCGTGCGATTTCCATTCGGAACCCACCCACCTCGAGATGCCGGCCAAGGATCTCGGCCGCCTGCGGGTTGTCCTCGACCACGAGGACGAGCGGACGGCCCGCCTCGACCTGTCGGGCTTTTTCGGGCTTGCGAGCCGGCCATTCTTGGGGGGCCACGCTGTGCGCCGGCAATCGGACCGTGAAGGTCGTCCCCTTCCCAACCTGGCTTTCGACGCTGACGTCGCCACCGTGCAGAACGGCAAGGCGCTTCGTCAACGCCAGGCCGAGACCGGTGCCTTCCTGTCGGCGCCCCGGCCCGGGGTCGAGCTGTTGAAACTCACCGAAAAGACGAGGGAGATCCGCTTCCGCGATCCCGATCCCTGTGTCGATCACCGCTATTTCCACCGAGCTCGCCGTCCGGCGCGCGCGGATGGACACGTGGCCGCCGGCCGGCGTGAATTTGATGGCGTTCGAGGCGAGGTTCAGCAGCATCTGCCTCACCTTTGCGCCATCTGCGACAAGCTGCATGCTGGGATCCGACTCGCTGTCGAAGGTGATCCCCTTGGCTCGTGCCAGCGGCTCCATGGTGGCTAAAACCTCACGCACGGTGTCGGCCACCAACATAAGTTGCGGATGAAGCTCCATCTGCCCCGCCTCGACCTTCGAGAGGTCAAGGATGTCATTGATGAGCTGCAGCAGGTGCTTGCCGCTGCTGTGAATCTGGTCGAGAAAACGGCGACGAGTCACGGGGTCAAAACGTTCTGACCCTTCGTCGCTGAGAAGCTCCGAAAACCCGATGATCGCGTTCAGCGGCGTTCGTAGCTCGTGGCTCATGCTCGCCAGGAAGCGGCTTTTCGCGCGGTTGGCTCGCTCGGCCTCGGCCTGCGCGTCGCTCAGCTGCTTTGTTCGCTCCTCCACCATGGCTTCCAGCTCGCTGGCGAGCAGCCTCTGATTGCGCAGTAGCTGCGCGGTGGCGATCGCGCGCGCGGCGCGTTCCGCCAGGCTGACCAAAAGGTCGAGGTCAGCCTGGTTGAAGGGCGTGCTTCCCTCCATCCGGTTGAGGTTCAGCCCACCCACGACGGTGTCCTGGGCGATCATCGGGATCAAAGCCGATTGACGCATCCGCCACTTCTCGATGTGGCGTCTCTGGTGCGGCGCAAGGTCGGGCCGCAGGTGATCCGGATCGATTTCGATCACAACCGGTCGCCGCTCCTGGATAACGGATTTCCAGACCCCGGACGCGTCGATGTCCATCCGGACACCCAGCATGTGACGCGCGTCTTCCATGACGTTGGGGTCGGGATGATAGGCGGCCACGGGCTCGACGCTCCGGCCATCAGCCGAGAGGAGGACGACGGCGCAGAAGTCACCGGTCGCGCGGGAGATCTGCTCGGCGACGATTGCCAGGAGGGCTTCGATGTCCGGGACGGCGTCGCTGAACGCGCCGGTCGCCTCGGCGATTGCGGCGAGGCGGCCGGCATGACCGCCGCCCAGGGCAGGGAGGTCAGACATGCCGCAACTCTAGGCGACTAAACGGCCGAAATCGATTGCTTAACGAGCGCCCCGCCGGTGCCTGGCTGGAGCTCCTAAGGCCTCCACAGCCGCCACGGCCGCGAGATCGTCGATTGCGGCCATGAAAGCAAGGCTGCCGTGGTTCCCCCCAGAGCTGGCGTGGGCGATCTCGTGCAGTACCACGCGGGCGAAATGTCGCGGCGAATCGAGCACGGACCGTTTGACCACGATGTTCGGCGAGTCCCAAACCCCTTCGGTCTCGTATGCGCCCTCGTCAAGTCGCATCGTGGCCGAGATGCGCACCTCCTTGACGCGCTTCGCGTGCGCGCCGGCGAGCCGGATCAGCTCGGGCAAGATCGCCCATGCGATCCGTTCCGTCTTGTTCAGCTTTGCCAGATCGACGAAGTTGTAGGTGAACGAGGCATTCCAGACCTGGACGAAGCCGGAGATGTCGAGGATTGGACGGCCTTCGAGGTCGCGCAGCTTGGAAAGCCGTCCCAGCAATCGGTCGGGCACCACGATGACCTTGTAGCCGTCGGCCCTCGCCTCTTGAATCGTCGAGCCCATCGTGAACATCTGCTGTGAGCTGACGAAGACTGTCTTGCCTCTCGTGGCGAGGATCCTGACGGCCTGCTCCTGCACGTCGAGCCAGGTGATCTCGTCGTGGTTGGTGCCGAGCGGGATCCGTGTGAGGTCCTGCACCAGCTGCTCCGCGACGGCCTCGGATTTGGCCTTCAGGAGGATCGCCTTGACTCGGTCCTGGTAGGCGCTCCGCCCCACGTTGCTGCGTTCACGGTTGAGCGCTCGCTGGAGCTGCGTGGTGGTCGATGTGACGTTGTAGGAGAACAGGAACTGATCCTCGAGCGCGACACGGACGCCCTTCACATAGATGCGCGCAGGCTGGTCAGGACGGCGTTCGAGGATGCTGCCGAGCTCCGTCCGCTCGAGCTCCTTGTCGCCCGCAAAGCGCAAGAAGTAATCCCGCGCGGCAGCCATGTCGGCGTCGGACAGGCCGCCCAGTGTGAAGTCGGTGCCGCGCCGCTTCGGTTCGGAAGCCGGCGTGATCGCCGCGTGAAGCGTCTTGACATCGGCGAAGTTGGTCTTCGCGGCTTGCTGCAACCTGATGTCGCCATGCGGACTGCGGATGCGCACCTCAACGCCGCGACGGTGAAATGTCGCCAGCGCGTCCTTGAGGCCGACGCCGAACTTGCCGACCACGAGGTCGGAGCGACGCCTCTTCTCGGGATTCTCGTTCTGGGTGAGGTGCTGGTAGTGCAGGCCGCGCCCGAAATCTGTGATGTGCCATCCGTCGCGGCGCTTCACGATCTGCGGCTCGGCGCTGCCGCTCAGCGCCTGCTCATCGAGCGCGTTCGCGATCACCTCGCGTACGGCCTCAGGCACGCCCCAGTGGTCGAGGATCTTTTCGACGTTGAGGTCGAAAAGAGAAACCTGGCCCTTTGTTACTCGGCGAGCCACTCCCTCGCCTCTTCGACCGAGGCGAAGTACGCGATCTGCATCGCCGTTTGCGGCACCTTGTCGAGACGCTCGCGAAGATGACCCGCCGCGATCTCGCTTTCGGGCAGCACAATCGCGAACCGCTTCAGGCCCGCCTCGAGCACCCGTGGGACCCACTCGCGGTTCGCCCGCTCCTGGTCTGCCGGGTTCAGGATCCGCTGGCGGCGACAATCGGCCAGGAGGCGCGAGCAGGCACGCTCCCCGAGCGCCTTGACCTCGGCGTCGAGAAGAGCGCCGAATTCAGCGCTGTTGGCCCATCCGTCCCACTCCACGAAGACAGTCGAGTGGGGACCGTCCCACCTGACTGTTGCGACACCCGGGACCGAGAAGTAGACGTCGTCATCCTCGCCCATCGCTCTGTTCCATCAACGTAACCCAGGTCACCCACCGCGGCGCTGCCTTAGTCCGGAGGGGCTCAGGTCCGGCAGGCCCAGGCGTCGACTTCCACGCGGTACTCCGGAGCCGCCAGTGCAGCGACATAGACCAGCGTGGAGCAGGGAGCGTGGCCTTTCAGCCACGCTGAAGTGACCTCTCTGCGGCGGCGAACGTCGATCTCACCGACCAGGTACCAGGTCACCTTGACGAGGTCGGTGACCGCCATCCCGGCGGCGTCGAGGTTTCGCCTCACGTTCTCGAGGGCGAGCTCGACCTGCTCGATCGGGTCGTCGGGCACGACCCCGTCCTGCGTGCGCCCCAACTGCCCCGCCATGACCAGCCACCGCGGAGAGCCCTGAACCTCGACCTGGTGGCTGTACGGCCCGACCGGTGGATGGATCGTTTCGGGATTGCGCCTTTCGTTCACGCCGCCGCCTCACACTCCGCCGGCGCCGACTCGGCCGGCGCCTCTGCCTGCGACCGGAGAAACGCCGCCGCCACCACGATCGTGACCGCGACGACACCTGCGCCGATCAGCCACGCGAAGTGGTATCCGCCCGCAAGCGCGGCCTGTCCATCGACTCCGGCCTGGGCGAGGTCCAGGGTTCGCGCGCCGGCCACGGTGGCCAGGACCGCGAGTCCGAAGGCACCGCCCACCTGTCCGGTCGTGTTGAGAAGACCCGAGGCAAGGCCGGCTTCGCTCGGCGAGACATCGGCCATTGCGATCATCGTCAGCGCAGGGAACGCAAGCCCGCCGCCCAGCCCGAAGAGAACCATCGGCGTCAGCAGGTACACAAAGTAGTTGGCATTGGTCGGGCCGAGGCCGACGATGAGCAGCGCGACGAGGGCGGTGGCAAGCCCGGCTCCCAGCATCGTGCCGGCGCCGAAGCGCGCGATCAGCTGAGCCGAGAACCGGATCGAGAACAGCGCCATCACGACTGCCACCGGCAGGAAGGCCAGCCCGATCGCCATCGGACCGTAGCCCAGCACACGCTCGAGGTCGAGCGAGCCGAGGAAAAAGAAGCCGATGAACGCTGTCGACATGAGCGCCTGCACGATGTTGGCTCCGGCGACCTTGCGCGAACGGAAGATGCGCAGTGGAAGGATCGGATTCCGCCCGCGCGCTTGTCGGACGACGAATCCGGCCAGCAGGGCGATCGCGACGGCGCCTAACGCGATGGTGCGGGGCGATGCAAGTCCGTAGTCCGATGTCTGAACGATGGCGTACACGCCGAGCATCAGCGCGGCCGTGACCATGATCGCGCCAAGAACGTCGGCGCCCCGGCCAAGACCGATTCCCCGGTCGGTCTGGAGCAGACGCATCGCGAGCACGGCCGTGATGATCCCGATCGGAAGGTTGACAAAAAAGATCCAGTGCCAGCTGACCGCCGCGGTGATGAGACCGCCCGCGAGGAGGCCGACCGCGGCGCCGGCCGATGCGATGAAGCTGAATACACCGAATGCTTTTGCGCGCTCGAGCGGTTCGGGGAACAGCGTGACGACCATGGCCAGGATCACAGCCGAGCTCACTGCGCCGCCGATGCCCTGGATGAATCGCGCCGCGATCAGCATCGGCTGCGTGAACGAGAGTCCGCACAGCATCGACGCCGCGGTGAAGAGCAGAAGACCCGCGAGGAAGACGCGCTTGCGCCCGACCAGGTCACCGACCCGGCCGGCAAGCAAGAGCAGCCCGCCGAATGCGATCAGGTACGCGTTGATGACCCACGCCAGGCCCGACTGCGAGAAGCCCAGGTCCTTCTGGATCGACGGCAGCGCAACGTTCACGATCGTCATGTCGACGACGATCAATAGGAATCCGGTGCACAGAACCAGCAGCGAGAGCCAGCGTGAGTTCTTCATGCCATTCAGACGACCAACCTCCCCATGACTCATCGGTTCGCAACCGATGAGTTGAGCCCCGCTATTCCGTCTGAATATCGATGGCGACCGGGACGGTCATCTTGAATTGCGCTCGGATGCAGGATCCCAGCGTGGCGGCGATCGAATACCTGGCCCGGCTCAAGCTTGGCCTTCGGCGAGGCGGCCGGGAACTGTGCCTGGCGAGCCCCAGCCCAGAGCTGGCGGAGCTGATCGACCTGGCCGGCTTGGCCGGGGTACTGGGGTGCGACCGAAAACCCTCGGCGAGAGATTCGGCGATCCAGGTGGCCCAGATTCGGGTGAAGCGCCGAGCAGCGGAACGAGCGCATCCGTCGATGCGTGAGCGAGCAGCGCAGAAGCTGAACCCGAAGATGGGCCGCATGGGCGCCGAAGATCCGCCGAGGGGCTTTCGGGCGCGCCCCCTACTCGAGGTGAAGAGGCAGCCCGAACAGCGGGAAGAGCCTTGCCGTGTCGAGGAAGAAGGTGAACTCGCCGATCCGCCCCTCTGAGATCTCCAGCACCTGGAGCGCCCAGGGGTCGTGGCCTCCGTTCGGGCTGGGCTTGTACTGGCCGAAGGTGGGCATCCCGTTCGCGCTGAGCGTGGGAATCACGCGCGAGCCTTTGCAGCCGATACCTGGGCCAAACCACCACGCCAGCACGTCGTCGCGTCCGCTCAGCCACATGTCGTAAGGCGGCATGGACTGCGTGGCGTCTTCGCGGATCAATGAGGTGAGCGCGTTGACGTCGTAGCGCTCGAAGGCGGAAACGTAGCGTTCGAGCATCGCCCGGTCGGCTGCGCTCAGCGCCTCCTCGCGCTGCTCCGAACCTGCGTTGATGTTCGCCTTCCCCATGGTCACGCGGGCGCGCTGAAGGGCGCTGTTGACCGACGCGACGGAGGTGTCGAGCAGCTCCGCCACCTCGGTGGCCTGCCAGTCGAGCACCTCGCGGAGGATGAGCACGGCACGCTGCCGCGAGGGCAGGTGCTGGAGCGCCGCCACGAAGGCGAGGCGGATCGACTCGTTGGCGATTGCCACCTCCGCGGGGTCGCGCTCCGGCGCGATGAGGTGGAGCGGAATCGGTTCCAGCCAGGTGATCTCGGCGGGCACATTGAGGTTCGCCTCGATCGGTTCGACTGCAGGTCCAAGGTCCATCGGCCTGGCCCGCCGCTCCTTGCCTTTGAGCATGTCGAGGCACACGTTGGTGGCGATCCGGTACAGCCACGAGCGCATCGCGGAGCGTCCTTCAAAACGGTCCCGGCTGCGCCACGCCCGGACGAACGCGTCCTGCACCGCATCTTCGGCGTCGAACGGCGATCCGAGCATCCGGTAGCAGTAAGCGGTCAGCTCGCCCCGGTACTGTTCGAGCTCGCCGAAGGCGTGCGGAGTCGAGGCGGTCGCGGTCTGCATCAAAGCGATTTTAGCGGCGGGATCGTTCAGGCCATCTGGACCGCGGTTCCGTCCGCCTGGTCATTGAGCCACGCCACCCCGCAGTTGAATGCATGCTCGACGCTTTCATGATCGTGTGCGCATCCCCACTTGCACTCACGAAACCGGTCAGCCTCTTCGTAGGCCTCAGCGCGATAAACGAGGGGTGGCATGGGACCCCGGCGGAGTTGTCCATGAGAAGCCATGACGCGGATTTTCAAGGCCACGGCGGAACCCTAGTGCCGGCCGGTGTGGCCTGTCATCGTTCATTTGAGGTATGCGAATTCAAGTGATTTGGCTCCCCAACTCGGCCGCCGTGTCAGGCTGGAGCAGGCGCAGTGTGCCGTCGGCCCCGGTCGCGGCCAGGACGAGCACTTGAGAGCTC
This sequence comes from Chloroflexota bacterium, assembly GCA_005880795.1. GTDB lineage: Bacteria > Chloroflexota > Dormibacteria > Dormibacterales > Dormibacteraceae > 40CM-4-65-16. Next base: position 51,608 of record VBGP01000022.1, read on the forward strand.
ACCCCGGCGACTCGACGAGGCGGTAGGTTGAACACGCACACGACCTGCCGGTTCAACAGGTCCGCACGCCGGTAGTCCGTCTTCGCGGCAGCCACTGAGCGACGGATACCGAGCCGCCCGAAGTCAATGGTCAGCCGATAGGACGGCTTTCTCGCCTCGGGCAGGTCATCCACCTCGATGATCCTGCCGACTCGCATGTCGAGTCGCTGGAAATCGTCGATCGTGGCCTCCATGGCGCCGCCTCCATATATAAGGACGTGTCTTCGCCTATTTCGCGGGTTCGAACTCCAGGACCACTATCCCTGTGGCGAACCGCTTGACTTCCTTCAGATCGAGCTTCCTCCGGGCTTCCTCGTCAGTGAAAAGGCGTGCGCCCTTGCCCAGGACGATCGGGTGCACCATCAGGCGATAGAGGTCGATCAGGTTCTCGCGCATCATGGCGTTGAAGAGCTGCCCGCTGCCCGAAAGCAGCAAGTCCTTTCCGGGCTGCCTCTTGAGCTTGCGGATCGCGTCTGCGACGTTGCCCTTGATCAGCTTCGAGCCCGGCCAATCCGCCCCCTCCAGTGTCGAGCTGACCACGTACTTCGGCATGCTGTTCATCTTTTCGCCGAACTCGCCGGTGCCCTTCATCGTGGGCCACGCCGCGGCAAAGCCTTCGTACGTCTTGCGGCCGAGCAGGAGCCCATCGCTCGCTTGCAGCTCGGCCCACTTGAACTGGCCCGCTTCCTCGTTGAACATCGGGCCCGACCAGTGGCCGGGCTCCTCGAAAACACCATCGAGCGATAGGTACTCCGTTGCGACCAGTCTCATCTCAACCTCCCGCAGAGTTTCGTCGCCTGGTTAGACGACTGCGCGGCCCAGAACTCATCGACGCCGGGCGGCCTATTGCGTTAGGCCGCGGATCGAAGGGATGAAGTAAAACGCACCAGTCAACGGCGTCGCGAAGTACGTCAGCGTGTCGCGGACGCCATCGTTTACCCCGGCCATGCTTTCGAGCATCGCAACCAGCCGCCGCTGATCAGAGCTGAAGCCGACAAACATCGTGCCGTGGTCCGTGACGGTGCCGTACGGCATGTTGCGACGAAAGATCTTCCCGAACAGGTCCTGGTCGGTTCGCGCAACGTGCGAGTCGGCGGGCTTGTCCTCGATCTCCGCGCTGTCGAGCTTGTTGCGGCCGATCACGCTTTCCTGTCGCGCGGTGGGCTGCGCTTCCCAGCTCGCCGCGTCGTGCGCCCATTTCTGGAGCAAGAGGATGGAACCGCCTGCCCCGGGTCCCGATTCAGGGATCACCGCAAGGTCCGGCGCCTCGATCAGGGTCGGGTTCTCCGTCCCGTCGATGAAACCGGTGAGGTCCCTGTCATGGTGATATGGCCAGCTCGATGTCTCCTCGGCGATGCGGGCGACGTCGCGTAGCGCCGCGATCGCCTGACGAGCCACATCGAACACGACGTCGTATGCGCTGCCCGAGATCCAGAGCACCGCGTCGTGTTGGGTGGCGGGCATCGTGAAGTCCGCGCCGACGATTGGCCGGTTGAAGCCTTCCAGGGTTGCCGGCGATTCGTGAGGAACGATGGCACGCCACAGCTCGGGCCGGAACCCCGCCACGAGGTTCACACCACCCATCGTCGTGCGCGGCTCGCGAAGGCTGGCCACGCCCGCGACGAGAGCCCGGCCTTCGGTGCCTTCCTGCATATCGAGCTCGAGATAGGCGTGGGACGCCGTGCCGAGCGCGAAGATGCCGGCTTGGGGAGTGCTCGCCACTGCCTGCAACGATAGCCCCGGCGGCCAACTCGTCCTGGGCCGCGTAGGATCAGGTCGTGGCCCAGAATCCGCCGCCGGCGAAGCCTGGGCAGGCGTCCCCCACCCCGCCCAAAACGCCTCCGAAGGGGCCCAGCATGCTCACGCCGATGCGATCGGCGCGCTTCTGGATCGTGCTCGCGATCCTGTTCGCGGCCAACCTGCTCATCACGCAGTTCCTTACATCTGCGGGTCAGCCGCCGACGGTCACCATCTCGTACAACGCCTTTCTCGACCAGGTCGACGCCAACAACGTCGTTAGCGTGACCAGCACCGCGGAGGCAATCAACGGTCTGACAAAGGCTCCGGTGGCGGATCAGTCGAGCGGGATCAAATCGACCAAGTTCCAGACTCAACGGCCCGCGTTCGCCACCGACGACCTCGAGACGCTGCTCCGGCAGCACAACGTGGTGATGAACGCCAAGGACCCGAATGCGGCGACGCCGCTGTGGGTGACTCTGCTGCTCAGTTTTGGGCCGGCGATCCTGCTGGTACTGGGATTCCTCTATCTCTCCCGACGCGCGGCGTCCGCCGGGGCGGGCGGCATCCTGGGGAGCTTCGGCCAGAGCCGGGCCCGCCTCTACAACGCCGAACGTCCCGCGGTCACGTTTGACGACGTGGCCGGCATCGATGAGGTGAAGGCCGACCTCCAGGAGGTCGTCGATTTCCTGCGCGAGCCGCAGAAGTACCAACGCCTGGGTGGAACGATGCCCAAAGGTGTCCTGCTGATCGGCGCGCCGGGGACCGGCAAGACCCTGCTCGCGCGAGCGGTGGCGGGCGAAGCCAAGGTGCCGTTCTTCAGCATCGCCGCGTCCGAGTTCGTCGAGGCGATCGTCGGCGTCGGCGCATCCCGGGTGCGTGACCTCTTCGCCAAAGCGAAAGCTGCCGCGCCGTCGATCATCTTCATCGACGAGCTGGACGCAATCGGACGCAGCCGATCCGCGGTTGTCAGGATCGGCGGCAATGACGAGCAGGAACAGACGCTGAATCAGATCCTCACCGAGATGGACGGCTTCGACTCGCGTGAGGGTGTGATCGTGCTCGCGGCCACCAACCGCGCTGACGTGCTCGACCCCGCGCTGCTCCGACCCGGGCGGTTCGACCGCCGTGTCACGGTGCAGGCGCCGGATCGCCGGGGCCGCGCGGCCATCCTGCGCATCCACACACGAAACGTCCCACTCGCACCCGACGTGGACCTCGACCAGGTCGCGGGGCAGACCCCGGGCATGGTAGGCGCAGATCTCCGCAGCCTGGTGAACGAGGCGGCGCTGGGAGCTGCCCGCAAAGGCGAGTCAGCGGTCACGACGGCGGACTTCGCCGACGCCGTCGAGAGGACGTTGCTGGGCGCCGAACGCAAGATCATCCTCAGCGACCTGGACCGCGAGCGGATCGCCTACCACGAGTCAGGGCACGCTCTGCTCGGCCTGCTCGTACCGGGCGCCGACCCGGTCAAGAAGGTGACGATCGTGCCCCGCGGAATGGCCCTCGGTGTGACGCTGCAGAGCCCGGTCGATGACCGTTTCAACTACGGCGAGGATTACCTGCGCGCGCGGATGGTGGGTGCCCTCGGCGGGCGCGCGGCGGAGCGGCTGATCTACGGCGTCGTTACGACGGGGGCGGAAAACGACCTGCAGCAGGTGACGCGAATCGCGCACGAGATGGTCGTGCGGTGGGGCATGAGCCCGAAGGTCGGGCCTTTGAACTTCAGCGACGGCGACGGCGGAATGCTTCAGCAGCGGCCCTACAGCGAAGCGACCGCGCAGCTGATCGACGACGAGATGAGGCGCATCGCGGAGGAGTGCCAGGTTCAGGCGGAGAAGCTGCTGGAGGAACATCGCCCTCAGCTCGACGCGCTCGCCAAGGCGCTACTGCGCAACGACTCGCTCGATGAGCAGGAGATCCTCAAAGTCACTGGGATCAAACAGCCTCCCGCCGAACCTATCGCCGCCCCCGTCCTCACGCGCTGAGCATCGAGCGCTTCCTGAATTCGATCACGCGCCGCATCGTTGCGTCGGCGCCTGCCATCTGGTTCATCGACCGTCCGAAGCTGGGGAACAGGTCCATGAGCGCTTTGATCAGGCGCCCCGGCCCCGGCATGACCACGATCTCGGCCTTGTCCTTTCGGATGGCCTTGACGACCGCTGCCCCAACTGCCTCGGCCGGGGCCGTGCTGTAGCGAGGCATCTTGAGCCCGAGCTCGTCACTGGTGCGCTGTCCCTGACCGGCGTCCCGAATCGCGCCGAGCACGATCACTGACGCGCTGACGCCGCGGCCTTTGAAATCGTTGCGGAGCACTCGCGTGAACCCGATCAGCCCGTCCTTCGCGGCTGCATACGCCTCCGTGTATGGAAACCCAATCCGGCCCGCAAGCGACGAGATGTTGACGATGTGTCCGCTGCCCTGCTCGAGCATTCCCGGCAAGAGGCGATGCGTGAGCTCCATCGGGGCAAGCACGTTCAGTCGGAAGATTTTCTCGTTGTCGGCCCATGACATCTGATCGAACTCGCGCTGCGGGTCGCCGCCTGCATTGTTGACGAGCACGTCGACGTGCCCGAACTCGGCTTCGGCGACGCTGACGAGGCGCTCGAGGTCGGTCGAGTCGGTGATGTCGGCGGGAACAGCGACCGCCGCCGCGCCCGACGTTCTCAACTCTTCGGCCAGGGCCTCGACCTCCCGAGCCGAGCGGCTCGTGAGGACCACGTTGTAGCCGGCTCTTGCCATAGCCCGCGCAATGTGAGGCCCGATGCCCCTCGAGGTTCCGGTGATCAGGGCGGTCTGATTTGTGGCGGCCATTGCCTTAGGCCCTCCTTGCTGCCGACGCTCTACACGCCGTTGCCTAGATAATAGGCATCGCCAATGGTTTATTTCACTAATGATTGGCGATGGTAAGATTTGCCCTCGTGGAGAACGACGATTATCCAAAGGCCCTTGCCGCCAGGATCGGCTTCCTGCTCGCGCGCGCCCACCTGGTCGCAAGGGAGAAGGCGGACCATGCCCTGGCGGAGGTTGGCCTTTCGATGAAGGGCTTCGCGGCGCTCGCCACCCTGGTGAGCGACGGCGCGATCTCTCAACAAAGGCTAAGCCGGCGCATCCGGATGGACCCCGCCACGATGGTCGACGTCATCGACTCCCTCGAGCGGGCAGGGCACATCGTGCGCCGGCGGAACCCGAAGGACCGGCGCGAGTACGCGCTGCAAACCACAGCCAAAGGAAGGGCTCTTCTCGCCCGGGCCCAGCGGGCAATAGTCGGAGCCGAGCGGGACACCGTTCGAGGGCTTGACCCGAAGGAGGAGAGGGTTCTCCTCGAGCTGCTCGGCCGCATCGCCGATCCTGGGCGGTCGGAAAGTCTTGCCACGGACGAGGCGGTCACCGCGGCGCTCGGCCGCTAGGCACGGGCCCGTTTCAGGTCAACCCGCTCACCGCGCATCGCCACGCCCTCGCTGAGCAGCAGCTCGCGCTGCCGCCTCCCCTTCGGGACGCTGCCATCCGCGCGCACGACGCGATGCCACGGGAGGTCCTGGTCGGTGGTCGCCAGGACACGTCCAACGAGACGTGGCGCTGGAGGATAGATGCCACCGTAGGTCTGGACCGAGCCCTTGGGAATCTGCCGAATCCGATCGATGATGGCTGCAATGCGGAAGTCGGAATAGCTGCCGCTCACTGTAGGAGTCATACCAGTCGGGAGCGCCCCATGGACTACGCTCGCATCTGGGCGTGTCGAAACAAGCAGCCGAAACCGGGCTTCTCCTTCCCTCTCGCGAGGTCCTGCTCTGGGCGAACAGCGACCTCGCCTTGCTCATCGAGGCGGCGGTGCGGGCCGAAAAGGCCGGCTACGACTCCGTATGGGTCGGCGACTCTTTGCTTGCGCGCCCGCGCGGCGAACCCCTCACCCTCCTCGGCGCTGTTGCCGGTGCGACAAGTCGCGTCAGGCTCGGCACGGCGGTCCTGCTGCCGCTCCTCCGCCATCCCCTGTCGCTGGCGCACGGCCTGGCCACCCTGGACCGGATCGCCCACGGCCGCCTCGTGGTAGGAGTCGGTCCCGGCGCCGAGCTCCCCGGCACCCACGCGGAGCTGAAGGCGCTTGGCCTTCCGAGCGATCGCCGGGTCGGCGCGATGTTGAGCGCCATCGAGCGCATGCGGCGCCTGTGGCGAAACGAGGAGACGGGTATCGAGCTTCAGCCGCGACCGCTGCAACCGGGTGGTCCTCCGATCTGGTTGGGAGGAAGCGGCCCTCGGATGCTTCGGCTGGCCGGCACGACGTTCGACGGCTGGCTGCCGTTCAGCCCCACCCCGTCCGACTATGCGTCCGGGTTTCGCGCGGTGCGCGAGGCAGCCGAGGGTGCGGGCAGAGATCCCGATGGGATCGCGACGGGCGCCTACCTCACGGTCGCCGTCGGCGATGACTCCCGCGAGGCCACGGGCATGCTCGACGCATACATGCGCGCTTACTACGGCGTGCCGGCCGAGGTGATGGCCAAGGCACAGGCGTGCCATGCCGGCACGATCGAATCGGCGTCCGAATGGTTCGCGGCCTATCGGGACGCGGGTGCGCGCCATCTCGTGGTGCGGTTGGCTCGGCCCGACCTCAGCGACTACAACGACACGGTGCGCCAGCTCTTGGGCGCGGCTCGCCATGCATGACCTGCGAACACCGATCTGCAGCGAGCTGGGCATCCAGTACCCGATCTTCTCCGCGGGCATCGGGTCCGCCGCGGGCCCTGAGCTTGCCGCCGCTGTGTCCAACGCCGGCGGGTTTGGCGTGCTTGGGATGAGCGGAATGAAGCCGGCGGAGCTGTCGAGCCGAATCGGCAGCACCCGCAAGCTGACGGACCGACCGATCGGGATCAACATCATCATTGCCGAGACCGAAGAAGGAGACCGGAAATTCTTTACCGATCAGATCGAGGCGGCTGGCAAAGCGGGGGCTGCAGCGGTCGTGATGTTCTGGGGGGACCCGGCGCCGTACATCGATACGGCTCACCGCAACGGGATCAAGGTCTTCATCCAGGTGGGGTCCGTCGAAGAGGCACTGAGCGCCGCACGGGCCGGCGTTGACGCGGTGATCGCTCAGGGACTCGAGGCGGGCGGTCACGTCCGCGGAACCACGTCAATCTGGGAACTTTTGCCCGCAACCGTCGACGCGGTCAAGCCGCTGCCCGTGTTGGCGTCGGGCGGCATCGGCGATGGGGCCGGTCTCGCCAGAGCGCTCCGGATGGGTGCGCAGGGCGTCTCGCTCGGAACGCGGTTTGTCGCGTCCGACGAGGCCTGGCTGCACCCGGCTTACAAGCAACGGATCGTCGAGAGCACGGCCGATGACACCGTTTACAACACCCTGTATGACGTGTGGTGGCCCGACGCGCCCCACCGCACTCTCCGCAACAAGACTTTCGCCGAATGGGAAGCGGCCGGTCGCCCGCCCTCCGGATCTCGACCTGGCGAAGGCACGTCGATCGGAAGGCGCCGGATGCCCAACGGGGAGTGGACCGACTGGCCGCGCTACGCGGTTGGGTCAGTGCCTCCGGAATTTGATGGCGACATCGAGTACGCGCCGCTCTGGGCAGGTGAGTCTTGCAGCGTCGTCAACGACATCAAGCCTGCCGCGGAGATCATTCGCGACCTCGTAGGTGAAGCCGGGAGAGTCGACTCTCCCGGCTAGTCGGTTTCTAGGCGACCGGCGTCCCCGCCAGGTACGCATGCTCGGATACGACTGAGCAAACGAAGGTGATTCCAGTGTCCACCTCGTCCAGCGAGTTGGCAGACCACGCCGCCTTGAGCTGGGCGAGCGTGGTTATGTGGGTCACCGTTACGCCAGGTTTGAACAGCTCAACGAATACGCGCCAGGCCACGTTGAAGTCGCCGGTGCGAGGCATGCCGACAAGGTGGTCGTGTCCCGGAACGGCTGAGGCATCGGTGTAGACCAAGGGCTCCTTGGAGTTCGCAAGGCCCGCGATCACACCGGCGTGGTCAGGGCAGTTGCCGGGGACACCCATGCAGTTGAAGGTGCCTGCGGTTCCCGGCGGGTAGACGATCAAATAGAGAGGCGCCACCGCGTGCGGATTCACGTTGTTGATCGGGTTGTTTGGCCCAAGCGGCGCCAGCCGGTTGGGGGTCAGCAGGTACACGACCGAGCCGTCGTAGTCGTTGTAGGCAGGCTCGATGGTTGCGTTGCCGAGAGCCCGCTCGCCGGTGGGTAGGCCGGCGGCGAATGCATTGACCTGGAAAAGCAGCGCCGACATCGCCAGCACGAGCAGCGCCCGGTTCAATCTAAAGGCGTTCTTCATATTCAGCACCTCACCGATAGAAGTAAGGATCGAGGACGCGAACCGGCGTGATCTTGTCAGCGGGCAGCTGGTTGAGCTTGGCCGCCTTGCGGATTGCCTCGGGGGTTGGTGCGTCGTAGATGCAGAAGGTTTTCCTGTGGTCCTCAGTGACATACGAGTGCACCCATGTGACGCCGAGCTCCGCGTTCGTGCCGACCACCGACATGCAGGCCTGCGCTCCTTGCTCCGTCAACGGAATCTCAAGTCCGTCGGGGAACGAGCGCTCCACCATGAACCTCGCCATACGAACCCTCCTTGCGATTTGTTGAGCGACCCGGGTGGATCGCCTCTTGACGCGAGGCTAGGTCCGTCTGGCGAATCGGCCAACCGGGAGAAGGCTCAGGCGGTGCTCAGCTCAGGTGCTCATTTCTGGCGATCCACGCTGCCACCTGGACGCGGGAATCAAAACCGAGCTTGTCCAGGATGTGGTGGACGTGGTTGTCGATCGTCCGTTCTGAGAGATAAAGCCGCTCGCCGATCGCACGATTGCTTAGGCCCTGAGCCAGCAGCTGCGCCACGTCGCGCTCACGGCGGCTGAGATCGACAGCACTTGTCGCGCGCGCCGCCTGGGTGGTGGTCTGAGCCTTTTCTAGAGGCCCCGCTGCGAAAAGACTCCACGAGCCGGGGACACCCTCGAACACCCGCGCTCCCCGGTCGGCAAACTCCAGGCCCGAGCCCGCCACCAGGTCCTTGACGGTGCCTGAAACAAGCACCTCGCCCGGCGGGGCTGCCTTCATGACGCTCATGGCGACGTGCAGCGGCACGCCCCGGGGCCGGCCGTCACCCACCTCGCACTCGCCCGCGTGCAGGCCGGCCCGGACGCGCAGGCCTAGACGCAGGAGCTGGTCGCGGACGTCGAGCGCGCAGCGGATGGCGCGGGCCGTGCCGTCGAACACGGCCGTCATCCCTTGCTCGCCGGCTTCAATTTCCCGACCCGAGTAGCGCGCGAGCGCCTTGCGAACCACAGAGTGATGGCGGTCGACGAGCTGATTCCAACGCTTGTCTCCGAGCCAGATCGCGTGCGCGCCCGCCTGCGCGACGTTGGTGCAGAGGACCGTGGCGAGCATGGTGTCGGGCGCCGGCTCGGTGCGCACGCCGGTCAGGAATTCCTGTATCTCGCCCAGCACCTGATCTGCGTCTCCGAAGTACGGCCAATGGTCCTTGGAGTCCAGCTCAAGGAGCCTGGCGTTCGGGATGTGTTCGGCCAGGTAGCGTCCTGCCTCGATCGGTGCGATGCGATCACCGCGCGCATGGATGATGAGGGTGGGAACCCGGATCGCGGGGAGGATGTCACGGATGTCGATCAACATGTTCATCCGCATCAGGTCCTCAGCGTCGCCGGGACTGGCGCTCATCTGCATGAAGGTCGTCCACCAGCCGGCGACTTCAGCGTTGTCGACCTGGCTGGGGGCGTAGCGATCCATGCCGGCGACCTTGCCCCAGATGTCCCTGACGCGGCCCATGCGCTCCTCGAACTGCTCATCGGTGATTCCCCACGGATAGCCAGGGCGCCTCAGAGCGGACGGATAGCTGCCGTCGATGATCAGACCCGCGGCGCGTTCGGGATAGGTCGCGGCGAAAAGCGCCGACATGACTCCGCCCTCCGAGATCCCTATCACCGCCGCCCTCCGCGAGCCGACCGCGTCCATCACGGCGCGAACATCGTCCATCCGCTGCTCCAGGGTCGGGAGTGGGTGCACGCGATCCGACATCCCGCAGCCACGCTTGTCAAAAAGGATGAGCCGCGAAAACGAGGCCAGTCGATTGAGGAAGGCCGACATGGCCGGCAGCTCCCACACGTATGCCAGGTGCGAGACCCAACCCAACACGAGGACGATGTCTATCGCACCGTCGCCGACGACTTGATAGGCGATGTTGACATCGCCGCTGCGAGCGTATTTGGCCCCGGTGAACATCTCGGTCAGGCCAGTTTAGAGGCGGTTTTGGCGGCAAGGACGAGGGCGGTTACCTGATCCCTGGTTGGATCAGCTCCGGACGACCAGCGTCTTCGCGATCTTGTCGTGCCAGCCCTGGTGCCGCGGGTCGAATGCGACCCAGATGACACCGAGGAAGCACAACGCAAAAGACACCCAGAGGCCAATCCAGCGAAGCAGCGCGGACATCACACCCGGCGGCGCAAGGTCTTGTTCCGTGACGACCCTGAGGCCAAAAAGACGCATCCCTAGCGTGCGCCCCCCGCCGATCGTGGACCAGAACACCACGAAGTAAATGAGTGACACGAGGATCGAGCCAGTGCCGCTGGTTGCGGCGTGCTGGCCCGGGCCGGCCGTCGATGACGCATTGATCACCAGATATGGAAAGGCACCGCCGACCAGACTGAGGAGAGAGGCGTCGACGAGATAAGCCAGGACGCGGATCCCGAACCCCGCGGGCACGGGGGTTTGGGCCCTCGCCGACCCGGCAGTAGAAGCGCTCAATCCGAACAATCAGAGGCCGACACGGGCCAGCTCGGCGGAGAAGTGCCGTGAAGAGTGGGGCGCGCGGGGCGGCAGCTTGTGCGTCGCCACTTTCGGGGATAGTTTGAGGCCCCCCGGTTCAAACGGAGATCCCACGCCTCGGTGCCTTAGGTAAATTCTCGGCGCGTTCGACAAGCGGTTGAGCGATGAGTCAGCGGCCCATCTGCAGTCATCACTTGTGACCGAGCCCGAGTCCGGATGGAGTTTTGACAAGGAGGCACCAGATGGCGAGCGTAACCAGGATCCCCAAATTCGGTGGCGAGCTCATCCTCCCCGGCGACGACGCGTACGACCGGAGCCGAGCCGTGTGGAACGGCGTGGTCGACCGGCGCCCAGCCGCGATTCTTCGCTGTGCCTCCACCGAGGACGTAGTCGCAGCGGTGCGTTTCGCCCGCGAATCCAACCTCGAGATCGCCGTGAAATGCGGCGGTCACAGCGTGCTCGGCCTTTCCGTGCCCAACGGCGGGATCATGATCGACCTTTCCCCCATGAGCGACGTTCGTGTCGACCCGGCGGAGCGCAAGGCATGGGTGGGCGGCGGCTCGCTCCTGCGCAACCTTGACGTGGCCGCCGAGAGGCACGGACTCGCCACGACGGCAGGCAACGTCTCGCACACAGGCGTCGGCGGGCTGACCCTTGGCGGCGGAATGGGCTGGCTTGCCCGACAGTTCGGGCTCTCCTGCGACAACGTCGACGCTTACACCGTCGTGACCGCCGATGGGCGCATCGCGCGCGCATCTGAATCGGAAAACCCGGACCTCTTCTGGGGCCTGCGCGGCGGAGGCGGCAACTTCGGCATTGTGACCGAGTTCGAGTTCCGCCTCCACCCGGTCAGCGGGCGTGCGCTCCAGGTGGACCTCGTCTTCGATCCCGCCAACGCACGCGACGCGCTGCGCGGCTGGCGTGAGCTGCTCCCTCACGCACCCCGGGCGGCGACCCTGACCGCGACCGCGACGACGGCTGGGGATCTACCTGTCCTCAGCCTCGGCTACATCTGGGTCGGCGACATCGAGGAAGGGCTCGGGTATCTATCGACGATCCGCGAGCTCGGCACGCCGACGAGCGAGCGCGTCAAGGAGATGAGCTACGTTGAGCTCCAGTCCATGAGCGACGACCCGAATGGCCATGGCCGCCGCCGCTACTCCAAAGGGCACTACCTGACCGAGCTCAGCGACGGCGCGATCGATGCGTTCTTGGCGCGCGGTCTACGCGCGAACGCTAGTGATCCCGACTGGTCGCGCCTACCGAACGGCGGGTTCCAGGCCTACGGTGGCGCGATCGCCGACGTAAGGGACGACGATGCCGCCTTCAGCCACCGCCGAACGCTAGTCGAGTTTGGTTGTGCGATAAGTTGGACGGATCCCGAGGAGGATGACTCACGCATCTCGTCTGCTCGGGCCTATGGCGCGGCGCTCGAGCCGTTCGCGACGGGTGTCTATGTCAACGCCCTCGGCGATGAGGGCCAGGAGGGTGTGCGCCGGGCCTACTCGGAGGGCAAGCTCGCAAGGCTGGCGGACCTCAAGCGCACGTACGACCCGGACAACGCGTTCCACCTGAACCAGAACATCCAACCGGCTGTCTCGTCGACGTAAGACGCGATTGGTGGGCCGGGAGGGGTCTCGGCCAACTCCCAACAAGCCCCGAATTCGAGTTTGACCTATGCCCCGGGGCGTAGAGGGGACCGCTTACCGACTGGATGGCTTGGCGCGGTGTAAGGTTCGTCGGCAGGCGTTTGACCAAGTGAGCGTGGCCGAAGAGATCTTCGGGAGGGACCATGAGCTCGCGCGAGTGCGAAGCTTCATCGGTGCCATAGCAGGCGGTCCGCGAACCCTGTTGTTCGAGGGCGAGGCCGGCATCGGCAAGAGCACCATCTTGACCTGGGCGATTGCGGAGGCGACTGCGCAATCCTGCCAGGTGCTCGAGTGCCGTCCGGGCGAGTGGGAGCGCGGGCTCTCGTTCGCCGCACTGGGGGATCTGTTGCGGGGGGACCTGGAAGTCCTGCTCACGACGCTTCCTCAGCCCCAGCGACGAGCTCTTGAAGTCGCCCTCCTGCGTGAGGAGGCCACGGGTCCGGCCATCGATGCGCGTGCCGTCGCCTACTCGCTGATCAGCATCCTCAAGCGGATTGCGCTGTCAGGACCGGTCTTGATCGCGATCGATGACGCTCATTGGGTCGACGTCGCATCGAGCCGGGCGCTGGCATTTGCCCTGCGCCGTTTGCGAACCGAGGCGATCGGGATCCTCGCAACGATGAGAACACCCGATAGCGGCAGAGTCCCGCTGACGCTGGATTTGAACCTAGCTGCCGACCGCTACGAGCGCCTGCGCTTACAGCCTCTCAGCCTCGGCTCGCTGCACCACGTCTTGCGATCGAGATTGGGGACAAGCCTCCCGTTTTCTCTGACACGCCGGCTGCATGACGCGTCGGGTGGCAATCCGCTGTTCGCACTCGAGATCGCCCGTGGTCTCATTGCCGACGACGTCGCCGACGGGCAGGGCACGAGCCTGACGATCCCGTCCAGTCTCAAGGTGACTATCGAGGCACGGCTGGCTCGACTGCCCCGACGCGCCCGCGATGTCCTCTTGGCGGTCGCTGCGTTGTCACAACCAACGATTCCATTGGTGACCGCGGCTGCTGACCGCCCGGAGCTCGTCGACCAAGACCTCGACCGAGCTGCGACCGCGGGGATAATCCAAATGGATTCCGAGCGCATCCGTTTCTCGCATCCGCTTCTCGGCGCAGTCCACTACGCCGCGGCGCCGGCAGGTCAGCGGCGACGTTTGCATCGGCGGCTCGCTGGTCTGGTCACCGACATTGAAGAGCGCGCCTGGCATCTTGCCCACGGGACTACCGGTAAGGACCGCGAGGTTACGAGCGCGCTGGAGCAAGCCGCCGGCAGCGCTCGGACCCGGGGAGCTCCTTCGTCGGCCGCGGAGCTCTGGGAGGAGGCGTCCCGCCATGCACCAGCTGACCGGCGCGAAGACCTCTGGCAAGACCGTGGCGAGGCCGCAATGTGCCATTACCTCGCCGGCAACGTCGACCGGGCTCGGGAACTGTGGGAGAGCGTCGTAGTGGAGGCACCGGCGGGGCCGCTCCGCGCGGCGGCGCGCTGGCGCCTCGTCGAATTTCGTCACTCCAACCTGGACACTGCCCAGCAGGTCGAGGCCGCAGCTCAAGCACTTACGGAGGCGGGGCCGGACGAAGGATTGCAGGCCATAATCCACCACACACTCGCCAACACGCTGGCGTGGGGCGGGGAGGTCAACAGGGCTCAGCCGCACGCCGCGATCGCCCTCGAGATTGCCGAGCGCCACGGCGACCCGCTGGTACTCGCGATGGCGCTCGTGGCCGTCGCCTGGGTTGAATTCTTCAGTGGACGTGGGATCCCAAGAGAAATCGCGGCGCGAGCCGTGGCTCTTGAGGCGGCGACGAGCGTGCTGCCCCTGGAGAACAGTCCCCGCTACCTGCTTGTTTTGATGGCCACTCTGATTGGCGAAGACCCGGATGCTTGCCGGCGTGAACTCGCAGACCTCGGGCGCCTCGCCGATCAATCGGGCTACGACGTGTCCCTCCCTTTGCTGCTGTATGCGATGAGCGGAGTGGAGCTGAGGGCAGGGCAGTGGGATGCTGCCGCACGCTACGCGGAGATGTGCCAGGAAGCCGCGGCGACAACAGAGCAGGACTTTCGGGTGCCGCTAGGGCTCTGTGCGTCGGCGATGGTTGCCGCGCGTCGCGGGCTGCTCGGTCCTGCGCGCGCCAAGGCGAAGGAGGCGCTCTTGCTGGCGACTCGCTCCGGACCCTGGTACGTCGAGGCCTGCATTCGTGCCGTCCTGGGTTTCATCGAGGTCTCGGCCGATGACCCTCACGCCGCATACGGCTGGCTCGCCCCCATCATTGAGCGTGAGGAGGCGGGCGGATACGCCGAGCCGACCGCGGTACACCACCTGCCCGACGCGATCGAGGCACTCATCATCACCGGCGATTTAGATCGCGCCGCTGTGCTCGTCGGGCGGCTGGAGCAGCGGGGTCGAGCGCTCGATCGCGCGTGGGCGCTGGCCACCGGAGCTCGCTGCCGGGGGCTCCTGGCAGCGGCTGCGGGCGACCTCGAGACATCCCAGGCAGCCCTGAGGCTTGCCCTCGCCGAGCACCAACGCCTCCCCGACCCATTCGAGCTCGCTCGAACGTTTCTCGCCCTGGGCGGCGTTCAGCGGCGAGCGCGCCAGAAGCGACCCGCGGCGCACTCGCTGGAGCGAGCCGCCTCACTCTTCGAGGCGTTGGGCGCCGCAGTTTGGACGGCCAGGGCGCGAGCTGAGCTCGACCGCACCGGCGTGCACAGACCGGGTCGCCACATGCTCACGCCGACCGAGGAGCGAGTAGCCGAGCTGGTCGGATCTGGCCTGACCAACAAGGAGATTGCGGGCAATCTCTTCGTAAGCGTCAAGACCGTCGAAGCCTGTCTCACCAGGATCTACGCGAAACTCGCTGTCCGCTCGCGTACCGAGCTGGCGCTGAAGATGACCTCGACCCCGCCGGCCTGACCGGCAGAGATATAGGGATTCCTCGCTTTCGTGCTGGAGCCCTGACGCTCAAGCTCACCTCCGATGGCCAGGTTCATGTGCGAGAGCTATCCGATCGGCATCGAACGGAACCAGCTGGCGGCGACAGTCGACAACGCGCGAGAGATCGCCGCCGAGATGCGGGCTGCGGGAGTTCTAGTGAACTTGTTGAGCTCTACCTTCGTCCCCGCGGATGACGCCTTGTTCTGCGTCGTCGAAGCACCGTCGGATGCGGAGGTCATCTCGCTCGGCAAGCGGTCGGGCCTGCAGTTCGCGCACGTAGTCGAGGCCTTCGATGTGAGCACGGAGGCTCAGACGTCAAGAAGGGAGTGAAAGGAAAAATGGAGAGGTCCAGTCGTTTTGTGTTTAGGCGTAGGTTTGGCCGATTGGCCGCAGCCGTGCTGCCGGCCCTGGTCCTGCTTCCGACGGCGATCACGCAAGTACGAGCGGACCTACCTCCGCCGGGTCCCGGTTGTAGCGTGCAGTCGTCGTGTCCGACGATTATCGCCGCCATACAACGGCGTGACTTCGGCCATCCGATCGGCGGCGGCCTTGACGACGCTGTGTCAGCAACCACCGTCCTGCGCGGCTCGCGTGAGTGGACGCTCTCGATGCGAGCCCAGAACCCCCCCAGCGGTGGCTTCACCGGCGCGCAAATTACGGTGGCGAGCAGTGGGCCGAACCTCGCTGCACTCGGTGTGTCCGGCGACCTCGATGGATCCCCGGCCACATGTACGGCTACCGCAAGCACTGCCGGCTGTATGTCGCCAGGCCCTCTGGCCGACCAGTCGACGCTGGAGATGGGGACTCTAAGCGACGTCAGCTTCCCCGGGTACACGACCGGTTTCGATTCGTCCCGGCACATGACGGGCCTCGCGGACGGGACCGACCGACTTGATGTAACGGTAAACCTCGACGATCCGCGTTACGCGAATGGCGGTCTCGTCCAGGTCTTCATCGCCGGCTTCGGAGATGGAGGGCGGATGATCGCCGACGCGGGCCACCCGCAGACAGTCCGGGACGGCGGGAGCTCGGTTCCAGGCTGCCCGCAGGGACCGCAAGCGACCTGCTTCAACTCCGGGATCGACACAGGCATCCCGTGCCCGGGCGACGGCTTCGGCCTCCGCAACGCGCAGCCCGGCCACATCTACACCTTCACCACCTACCTGAGCCCCACACCCGTCTGCAACGGCCTCGTCAAGCCACGGATCCTGATCGCCGTAACCCCGCACACCTTGGCGTCGCCCCCAGATCCGTCATCGACGCCCACGACTTCGACTTCCATCTCCGACCCCACGCTGGGCACTGTGACCTTCTCGACCAATGAGCCGGCTCAGTACCTGCAGCGGCCCGGCGTGCTTTACCTGCTCGCCTACCCGCCCCTGATCGCGGCCTTTCCGGCTTCCGGCGCCTTCGTCGTCGGCGACGGCAGCTCGTCTCTGAATTCCCAGGTGACATTCTGGAGCAGCCAGTGGAGTGCGCCAAACAGTCTCAGCTCAGGGCCAGCGCCTGCAGCGTTCAAGGGCTTCGCAAACGGCTTCACCCCCAACTGCGGAACGACTTTTTCGGCGGGCCCAGGCAACAGCAGCTCGCCGCCCGCCGCCCTCCCCGCGGATGCTGCAACGCTCGTCACAAACTCTTTGACAGAGACTGCTGGAGGCTCGTTTTCAGGGACGGTCACCAGCATTGTCGTGGTCCGCACCGATGCCGGCTATGGGCCTGACCCAGGTCATCCCGGAACCGGCGAGGTAGTGGGCGTGATCTGCACGAGCGGCTGACGCCATTGGGCGTCAGCAGACCGGCGGGCGCGCCGTTGCCGTCGCGGCGCGTCCGCCATAGATGCCATGAGGGACCGCCCGGCATTTATCCGCTCGCAGTCGGCGCGGCCGCCTGCAACTGAAAACACGAAAGAAAACCCGGTCCCACCCGACCCAGGGCTCGAAAACACGTTGCATCTAAAAGGCCTCTCCAAAAGAGGCTACGTAGTGGTGGGCCGGGAGGAGTGGTGGGCCGGGAGGGATTTGAACCCCCACAGCTTTCGCGGGTGGTTTACAGCCACTTGAGCTCGCCAATGCCCAGCCGACCCACAGAAGAGCAGTAATCGTACGCAATCAGGTCCGGGCACCTCGCGACTGGCTCCCCGCAGGCCAACCTCATAATTCGACCCGTGACGCGAAGCCCGCGAGGCTATGCCCGGTACGTCCTCGTCGTCATGGTCGGCATCAACTTCCTCAACTACATGGACCGCTGGGTCGCATCCTCGGCCGCGACCCCTATCGAGAAGGAGTTCCACCTCAACGATGCACAGTTCGGCCTGATCGGCACCGCCTTTCTCCTCGTCTACGCCGTGGCCGCACTCCCCTTCGGGTATTGGGGCGACCGCGGCGTGCGCAAGACCGTCATCGGGGTCGGCGTCACGATCTGGAGTCTTGCCACCCTCTTCACGGGCTTTGCGCGCAGCTATTTCCACTTATTCCTCAGCCGCGCGATCGTGGGCGTCGGCGAGGCGAGCTACTACCCCGCCGGCACCTCGCTCATGTCCGACTTCTTCCCCAAAGAACAGCGAGGGCGTGTCATGGCGATCTGGAACGGCGGCAGCACGATTGGAATCGCGGTCGGTTTTGCGGGGGGCGCGTACATCGCTGAGAAGTTCGGCTGGCGGACCGCCTTTTACTTCGCCGCGATCCCAGGTCTCCTCTTCGCGGTGCTCGCCTTTGCGTTCAGAGAGCCGCTCAGGGGTAGCGCCGAAAAGCAGGGGCCGGCTGTGCGCAAGACGAACGACATCAACCTGCGGAAGTTCGTCGACCTCATTCGGATCCCGACGCTTCGCGCCACGATCATCGCCCAGACACTCCTCTTCTTCGTGCTCGCCTCCAACGCGTTCTGGCTGCCGACGGTCCTGCAGCGGCACTTCGGGTTGACCCAGAGCAAGGCCGGAGTGCTCGCCGGCGGCGTGATCGTTGCCGGCGGTTTGATCGGCACGCTGGCCGGTGGCTGGCTCGCCGACCGCCGCGCCCTCACGCGCCCCACCGCTCCGCTCGAGGTCGGGATCGCCGGCTTTCTGCTGGGCGCAGTCCTCATCACAATCGCGCTGGTGAGCCCCATGAACATCGGGCCGATCCCGGTCTTCGTTCCAGTCTTCCTGTTGACGGTGATCTGCCTTTACCTCTACGCCGGCCCGTTCACCGCCCTCTCCCAGAACGTCGTGTCACCCGGATTGCGCGCCAGCGCGGTCACCATGACCCTGCTCGTCGCCCACGTCCTGGGCGATTCGCACTCCACGTTTGACGTCGGCAAGATCTCCGACCTGTTGGGCGGCAACCTCCAGGGCGCGCTGCTGATCACCAGCCCGACGCTGCTCGTCCTCGCTGCCATCGCTGCCGCGACGGGCCTGCCCACGGTCAAGCGCGACACGCAGGCGATGGAGTCGGAGTGGGCGGCGAGGTCGGCGGAACCGCAGCCGGAGCCAGCGCTTAGTAGATAAAGCCGACCAGTCTGGTCCCGAGCTGGCCCGGCTTGATCGTGCGCTGGTCGATCACACCGAACGCAACCCAGTTCATCTCAGAGACCATCCACGAGCCGTCTGGATTTACCGCCTCCACGTACGCGACGTGTCCGGCCCAGCTCTCCCACGTGACCATGATCGAGCCGACCTTCGGCGTCGACCCGACGGCGTAGCCCTGGGCGGCCGCGTTGGCGTACCAGTAGCCGGCGTCGCCGTTCCAGGTCACGTTGCGCCAGGTCGCCACGTAGTAGGTGCACCACCCGCCTGGGAACTTGTTGTTCACGTATGGGCCCAGGCAGCACCCGACCACGTGGTACTGGTAGCCCGACGGCGATCCGCTGTGCACGATCTGGTACAGCGGTGGAGGAGGCGGGAACGCGCCACCGACACCACCGGGGATGACGATGGTCATTCCGGAGCTCAGCTGCGAGGTGCGCAGGCGGTTGAAGTCGATGATGGCCTGCGGATCCACCTTATACGTGGAGCCCAGGGCATCGACGGTATCGCTCGCCTTTGCGGTGATGACGATCCCATGGACCGGCGGGACGACGATCTGATCGCCCGTCGCCACGGAGTCGTTCGAGATCAAGTTGCTGTTCGACCACCGGATCTCGGCCACCGTCACGTGGTACCTGGTCGCGATCGTGGTCAGGTTCTCGCCCGCCGCCACTGTGTACACAACTGGTGTGTGGCTGATTGGCGCGGACGTGGGGATCGACACCGGCTTGATGATCGTGCTGTAGCGGCCCAGCGTCACGTCGCCGTACTCGCCGCCCTCCGCGACCATCACCGCTTCCGCGTTCACCGGGCCCAACCGTGCCGTCAGCGCTGTCGAGTAATGGCGGTCAATGGCCGCATAGCTCGACATCGCTACCGCTATTCCGAGTACGACGGCATGGGTCAGGTAACGATTAACTCGCAATGCCTACCCCTAAATTAGTGAACTCGGCCGGCGGTGGACGAGTCCCCCAGAAGACCCAGCCACCCTAACAGACCTTTGTCGGGCCGGTCAACCCCGAACGGCTACTTATCGGAAGCGGGACCGGCGCCATCCAGCCACCCGACCCGAACTCAATCCGAAGCAGAGGGCTTGGCCGCCAAAGGCCCCGACGCCGAACACTAGTTCGCCCGCCGAAGCGTCGCCTGACCTGCCCGAGTAGCCGGTTCATTAACAACGCTCAACGCGGTTCGAGCCCGCTCCTTGCTGGCCCGTGCTTGGACGGCTAAGGCCCTCCCCGGACGTAGATCGTCTGGCCGGAGATGAAGCTCGACTCGTCGCTGCAGAGGAACGCGATCACGCTCGCGATGTCCTCCGGCTGGCCAATCCGCCCCAGCGGGATCTGGGAGGCGGCGCCGATCTTGAAAGCGTCGAAATCGACACCCATCCGCTCCGCTGTGGCGCGGGTCATCCGAGTCTCCACAAAGCCAGGCGCGACGGTGTTGACGTTGACGTTGAAGGGCCCCAGCTCGATGGCCAGCGTCCTGGCCATACCCTGCAAGCCGGCCTTGGCGGTCGAGTAGTTGGTCTGGCCGCGATTGCCGAGGGCCGAGGTCGAGGAGAGAAAGACCATCTTGCCGTACTTCTGCTCGACCATCGGTCTCTGCGCGGCGCGCGCGCAGAGGAAAGTCCCCTTCAGGTGGGTGTCGATGACCGAGTCCCAGTCGTCGTCGGTCATCTTGAACAACATGTTGTCCCGGATGATGCCGGCGCAGCACACCAGCACGTCGAGCCGTCCCAGCTCTTTCACCGCCCGCACCACCATTGAGTCGACCTGCTCGCGATCAGTGACGTCGCAGGCGATGGCCAGGCCCTTGAGCGGCCGCGCCACCTCTTCCGCCGGCCCGACGTCCATGTCCGAGATCACGACCCGAGCGCCTTCCTGGGCGAAACGTTCAGCGGTCGCCGCACCGATGCCCCTTCCCCCGCCGGTGACCAGGACGACGCGGTCCTTGAATCTCATGTCGTCTCTGTGTCGTACGCGGCGCCGCCGTCCTTACGCGGATCTGAAGCGCCGGACAGAAAGCCGTCCTTCTCGGCCACGATCACCTGCGGCCGCGCGAAGTAGGAGTCGTAGTTGAGCGTGCGCCGGTTGACGGTGTAGCCAAGCCTCTCGAGCCCGTCGCAGACGGTCCGCGGGATTCGAGCCTCCGCCTGTACGACCTCGCCCTGGAAGTCCACGCGTGGCGCGCTCACCGCTTCGACCGGCGACATCTGATGGTCTAGCACGTTGACCAGGACCTGGAGGACCGAGCTCACGATCTTCGTCCCGCCCGGTGCACCTACGCACACGCGCAGCTTCTGCGCGTCGAAGACCATCGTCGGCGTCATCATCGTCACGCGCGTCTTTCCCGGGTGCAGTGAGTTGGGCCGGCCGGGTCGCGGATCGAAGCAATTCATGTAGTCGTTGTAGCCGAAGCCCAGGCCAGGCGTGACCACTCCGCTCGCCGAGCCCAGCGTATGCGAGAGCGATACCGCGTTGCCGCCGTCGTCGACGACGCAGACGTGGGTCGTGTCGGCGCGGTCGTGCGCCCTGGCGCCGTTCGCCACCACCTGGCGCGCCTTGGCGGCGTACTTCTTGTCGGCGAGCGCACCCGTCGGAATCTCCACAAACCGCGGGTCGGCGATGTGCAGCTCCCGGTCGGCCACGGCCCAGGCCATCGACTCGACAAGGAGGCGCGCCGCCTCTGTGCTCGGCCATCCGTGCGCGCCGAGGTCGTAACCCTCGAGGAAGTTCAGCATCTGGAGCAGCGTCAGGCCGCCAGCCGGCGGGCCGGCCGCCGCAACCTCCAGCCCTCGGTATGTTCCGCGAATCGGCTCGGTCACGTTTACCTTGTAGGACTCGAGGTCCTCCATGGTGATGAAGCCATGGTTGACGGTGAAGTCCGCAGCGATGGCGCGGGCGACGTCGCCTCTGTAAAAAACGTCCGGTCCCTCGCTCGCCAGCCGCTCGAGAGTGCGGGCCAGATCCGTCTGAACCATGACCTCACCGATCGCGTAGAGCGCGCCGTCGTGCGTGTAGATCGACTTCGCGGCCGGCGTGATCTGGATGCGCTGGGTATTGGGCACGACATCCGGCCCATAGTCGGTCGTCCAGTAGCCGTGCATGAAACCGGCAACCGGGAAGCCTTGCCGCGCCAGCGGAATCGCCGGCTCGATCGCCTCCTCCCAGGAGATCGATCCGAAGCGCGTGAGCGCTTCGTACAGCCCTGCCACAGTGCCCGGGACCGCGACCGATTGGTACCCCACGTCGTTGACCCATCCCTGGAGGACGTATCCATAACGATCGGCCGCCTCGCGGATGAAGAGCCGTTCCCACTGGTCCTCCCGGACACGCGAGCCCGCGGTGCCGTAGAACTCGATCAGCGCGTCACCGGCCTGCGGGCTGTGCACCAGCATCGCGCCGCAGCCGCCGATGCCGCACATCTGCGGGTCGATGACGCCCTGCACGAACGCGCAGGTGACGGCCGCGTCCACCGCGTTGCCCCCTCTCCTCATGACATCGAGCCCGATCTCCGCAGCCTGGGGTTGCGGGCAGACGATGATCGCCACGCCACGTAAGTTAGATCAAATTCGACACAGGTCACTTCTTAAGCCTGCGCACGCGGACTCTCTTAAGGCTCCGGCGGTTTGGCAAGAGCCCAGATTTCACGCCGTTCTAAGTCCCACATGCAAGATGGGACCGCGATGAAAAAGTCACGCGGCCAGTCGCTTGTCGAAGCGGCGATCACGCTGCCGATCGTGCTGCTCCTTGCATTGGGAGTGACCGACCTCGGCCGCTCCTTCTACTACCGCGAGGCCGTGACCAACTCCGCGCGCCAGGCGCTGCGCATCGCGGTGTCTTCGTATCAGCAGAGCACCGCGAACAATGTGTGCGCGAGCACCAGCGGGGGCCCGGTCGCGGTCACCGTGACCTCGGCGATACCGCCATCGGGCGGATCGATCGTGACCATCGCGAACCAGGCGGCGCTCGAAAGCTCGAAGGACGGCACACCGGCTGGTTCGGTGATCGCCGGCGCGACGCTCAGCGTCACCTTCCACTGCTTGAACGGCGCGGCTGTCACCAACGCAACCACCAACGGCAATGGACCCGCCGATCCCGGCTCCGATTCCATCACCGCAACGATCACCCAATCGATGTCGGTGATCACGCCGCTGTTGTGGCCGATCACGGGCGGGTCGTTTCCGATCCGGGTGACGTCCTCCCAGAGGTCGGAGTATTGAGGCGCAAAAGTACCGGCCAGGCGCTCGTCGAGTTCGCGCTTGTATTTCCGATCCTGTTCTTCATCCTTGCCCTGTCCCTCGACGCGTTCCGCGTCGACTGGGTGACATCGACGGTGGCCGAGGCTGCACGTCAGGCTGCGCGCCAGGCGGTGGCCAACGAGGTGGCGACGGACAACGCTTTCGGTGCGCCGACGGGCAGCTGCTCCGGCGTCGCGCTCACTCCGTCGGCCAACGGGTCGGGGTGCCTGACTGACAGCCGGATCGACGAAACGGTCGACACGGTGATGGGAATCTTCAGCCGCAGCTCCTCGATGGTCGAGGCCTCCCCCTCCGCCTGCCCCACGCCGGTCGCCGGTACGACCGAGGTGTGCATCTGGCCGTCTGAGACGGGCGCCCCGGGGAACTACGCGAGCTGCAGCACGGCGAGGAGCGCGCTCGGCCGGGACCCGATGCCCGGTGATCTTGGATCGCGCGGAGCCGAATACTCGAGTCCGCATTACAAGGGCTGCTTCGAGGTCGTCGTGACGGTCATCTATCGGTACGACAGCCTTGTGCCGTTCCTCGGCAGCGCCGCACCCAACCTGCTGCGCATTGCCTCGTCCACCACGATGCTCGCGGAGTACTGAGATGGCTGAGCGCCGCCACAAATCGCAGAGCGGCCAGGCCGTCGTCATCGTGGTCGCGATCATCGTCGCGCTCACAGTGCTTGGAACTATGGTGTTCGACGCGGGCCTCGCGATGTCAGATCGCAGGAACCTGCAGGCCTACGCCGACGCCTCTGCGCTGGCCGGCGCGCGGTCATACGGTCCCGGCGGGAGCAAAGCGCACTGGGTCGCGATGCAATACCTCGGAACTGCCCTGGGCTTCGGCACCCCAGTCGGACCGTGCTCGAGCGCGAGCAGCTGCCCCGCGGGCGCGTACACGGTCGCCAATTACAACATCACGCTCAGCGATTCATGGCGCGTCAACGGGATCCTGAACTACCCAAGCGTGCTCGACGTCGTGATCTCGCACCGGCTGCCGAGCATCTTCGCCCGCATGCTCGGGTACTCAACTGTCACCGCCGCCGCCTCAGCACGCGCGACGGTTCCAGGTCCGCAGTTCAACGGTGCCAACTATGCGGTGGCAGCAGTAAATGGCGACGCTTTGATCAACGGTGGTGGCGCGGCCTATCAGACGGTGACCGGGCCTGTCTACGCGTACGGATCGTTCGGCGCCAACAACAGTCCTCACTCGACTGGCGTGCCCTCGGTGCAGACCAACTTCGACGGCACCACGTGTCCCGGCAATCCGGCCAACCACCTGGACAACGGTGGCATCAACAACAGCCTCGACTACCACACAACCGATAGCAATCCGATGCCGCAGAACCCCAACATCGCCCCGCCGACCGTCTACGAGAACGCCGCGCCAGTGCCGCCCAGCGTCGTCTACACGTCTGCCGCGGCGGCAAAGGACGCGTCGGGCCACTGGAACCCCGGCATCTACAGCGGGTTCGCACCAAGCGGCGGGACCATGAATGGCGGCGTCTACAAGATCATCAACGCGTCGAGCGTCTCACTCGGCAGCATCACAAACACCATCCACACTCCTTCGGGCATCTCGGATCCGACGGGGGCGGTGGCGATCGTCATGGACGGGTCGGATGGCGGGCTGGACATCAGCCAGGCGGTCCTCAACGGGCTCGATGACCTCAACCCTCCGACGACCAACGGCCAGCGCGACCCGATGGGCACGCACAACTTCGTGATCTGGGGCGGAGGCGCCAATCCGTACACCGCCGGCGTCACGATCGGTCCCCACGCCGGGACCGACATGAGCGGAATCATCTACCTGCCGAAGAGTCCCTACGTGAGCGACGGAAACTCGAGCCCATCGTTCACCGGTTCAGTGATCGTCGACAGCATGACCGTGCACGGCGGCGGCAATGGCCAGCAGGTCTTCAAGTGGGTCTGCGGGCTCAACGCCGTCGCCGGGCAACCCTACGACGGAGGCCTCGTCAGATAGATAAATGAGTCTTCTCCCCATTCATGGGGGCCAGACCCGAACACCCCTACCCCGGTAATTCGATGGTAAAGGTACTGCCCGCACCCGGCTCGGTCTTGACCCGGATCGTCCCGCCGTGACGCTCCACCACCCGCCTCGCGATGGCCAAGCCCAGCCCGGTTCCGGCATCGCTGCGCTGAAACCGCTCGAAGAGCTTGGGGAGGCGCTCCTCCTCGATGCCAGGGCCGTCGTCGGCGACCGCGATCTGAGGCCCAACCGAACCGCGGTCCACTCGCAGCCTCACCTGCGCGCCGCGCGGGCTCACACGGACGGCGTTGTCGACGAGGTTGGCGACCGCCTCCCGGAGCAGGTCCTTGTCGGCGTTGATGCTCGAGTGCGCGCCCACCTCCGTGACCAGCCCCACGCCAGAGGTGGCCGCCTGAGCGGTGTAGGCGCGCACGACGTCCGCGGTGAGCTCGGCCAGGTCCACCAGCTCGCGGCGAAGCGGCACGTCCTCATCCGCGTGCGCCAGGGAACGAAGTCGACCCAGCATCCGCTTCATGCGCTCGGCCTCCGCCACGCTGTCGGCGATCGCCTCGCCGGCCGGCCCGCTCCGCTGAGCGCGGTGGAGGATGGCGAGGTTGGTCATGATGGTCGCCAGCGGAGTCGCCACCTGGTGCGAAACGTCGGTCAGGAAACGCCGCTGGGCAGCCAGCACGCCGGCGATTTGCGCGTTCGCTCTGCTTTGCGCCTCGATCGCGCGATTCATGCGGTAGATCATCGGCAGCACGACCAGGGGCAGCGGCGCGACGACCGGGGCCTCGACCGCCAGCACCGCGATGCTCACCCCGCACGCGCCCAATGTCAGCAAAGCGGGCCATGTTGCCTGGGCGGCCTGCCTGAGCACACCCAGGTACGGCCGGCCACTGTGCAGGGCGGCAGGAAGCACCGCGACGCACAGGTTGACCACCAGGTAAAGGAAAGCCGCCGCTGACGCCCGGAGCGCCAGGGTCGCATCGACATCCTGCCCCACAGGTCCGACGAGGGCCGCCAGCGCGGCGGCCGACAGCGTGTTGCCCGAGTTCAGCGCGGTCTCGGCCCAGCTTCGGCCTACGATGCGGTTGCCGGCGAGCACGCTGAGGCCAACTGTGGCGGGCCCGACTCCGGGGGGCAGGAGCAGGGCGGCGACGAGGCATGGCAGGGCCCCCAGGTTGACCTTCTGCTCCGGACCAATCTTCACCGGGAACTTCTCGGCGAGCACCACCCCGACCAGGCAGGCCGGGACCAGCGCCCAGCGCCACGGCTGGACGGCCGCAAAACCACCCGCGGCCGCGGCGATCGCGGCCAGCACCAGGCCGGCCGCTGGAACCCCGATGACAACCGCCTTCAGCGGCCCGGTAAAGGTCGCGAAGGCCTGGGGCTTCAGTTGATTGGGACGTCCAGGTAAAGGGTGATCAGCTCACTACCGTCTCGGGCAGTCGTGACGCGGTAACGATTGTCCGAGGAGACGACGTGTGAGTGCGCCGGCACATGCACGTAGACGGTGATCAACGTACCGCCCCTCCCGTCGGGCTCCGCCTTCGCATCGTCCGTGACCTGGCCCTTGAGGTGCATCGCGTACGGCGGAAGGTAGACCAGGTTGTTGACCAGCAGGTTGTGCCCACCGGGGGTGACCACCTGGATCGGAGGGTCAGTGACGCACCACGCCATGTTCGCCGACGCCCCCCCGCCACCCGCGAACAACATCGCCCCCGCCCCAACCGCTCCGACCACCACGCTCTTCGCTTTCATGTCCTCCGCTCCTATTCCGGGCTGAACCGATAACCGAGACCGCGAACCGTATGGATCAACCTCGAGCCTCCCTCCTGCTCGAGCTTCTGCCGAATCCGAGAGATATGGACCTCGAGCGAGTTCGACTCGGGGCCTGTCGTGACGGCCCAGACGGCCTCCGCCAGCTGCGCGTAGGTGACGAGCTGTCCGCTGCTCCGCATAAGGGCTGCCAGAACGCGGAACTCAATCCCGGTCAGGCTCAGCTGCCTGTCGTCGCGCCTTGCCCTTCCCTCGCTGAGGTCGACGACCACGTCGCCCGACGTGAGCTTCGAGCCGCCCTTGCCGCGATGCCGGCGGATGACGGCCTCGACGCGAGCCATCAGCTCTTCGAGGGCGAATGGCTTGGTCAAGTAGTCGTCCGCGCCCATCTTCAGGCCGGCGATCCGGTCGCTGACCGACGAGCGGGCGCTGATTCCTACCAGAGCGGCGTCCGTCTCCGCGCGGAAGGCTTCGAAGAGCTCAGGACCTTCGTTGTCTGGGAGCATGAGGTCGAGCAGCACGACGTCCGGGTTCCACTGCCGGACAAGGTCGAGCCCGCGGCCAGCCGACTCAACCGCCCGGACGGTGTAGCCTTCCTCTCCCAGCCCGGTGGCGACCGCCCGCGCCAGGCGCCGGTCGTCCTCCACCAAAGCGATTTTCCACTTGATGGTCATGCGGACGGAATTCTCCCATGGAACTTGCGAAGTTCATGTCGCTACGCCGTAACCGCTGAATTTCGCTCAGCGTTCGTAACCAGCGTGGGCGGAACGCTTTGAGGCGGCCGCCGGCGTTCGTTCGTCGGCTGGGCGTAGCGGTCGCCGTCGTCGCCACTCTGCTCGCGCCAAGTGCTGCGACGCTGTGGATCTGGACTCCTGACGCTTCGGACGTGCAGGATCGCGTCCACGCGCTCACCGACTCTTACGGCGTCCCCATGCTGGGCGAGAACGACGTGCCACAGCTGATGGCTGATGCGGTCGTGGCCGTCGAAGACGAGCATTTCTATTCCCACCACGGGATTGATTCGATCGGCCTCGGACGGGCTCTTCTCTACGACTTGGTCAACGTCTGCCTCTGCGAGGGCGGTTCGACGATCACTGAGCAGCTGGCCAAGGATGTCTACCTGGGCGGGTCCGATCGCGGCTACAACAAGCTGGCGAGCCTGGCCCTCGCCCTGAAGATCGAGCGGCTGCTCACCAAGCGCCAGATCATGGCCGACTACCTCAGCGAGATCACGACAGGTCTCGGGCGATATGGCGTGACGGCCGCCGCCTGCGCCTATTTCCGCGCTCCGCTCCATGGCCTGACGCTGGGCCAGTACGCACTCCTCGCCGGGGTGACGCAGGCGCCGTCGCTCTACGACCCGACAGTCAACCCGGAAGCCGCTGCGGCGCGCCGCTCGCACGTTCTGGCAGCGATGGTTTCCGAGCGCTTCATCACGGCCGACCAGGCCCGGAGCGCCGAGGCTGAGCCGGTGCTGGACAGGGGGCCGGGCCGCCCCGGCTGCTAGGAGCTCTATCCGAGCCAGGCCATCGGGGAGGTCGCATCGAAGCCGTTGTTCGTCGTCAGCTGGACCGGCTTAACAGGAGGTACGGGCGGAGGGGGCGACTGACTGGGTAGCGGCCCGTTGTGCGGACCGCCAGGCGTCGGGCTGGGTGGAGGGCTGGGGGGCGGCGGCAAATATGCCGCCTTGGGCAGCAACCACAGCTGGAACAGGCCGTCTCCGGCGCCCGGCGCGAGGTAAGCGATGCCCGATCCGTCGGGCGCCCATGTTGGCTGAGCAACCAGCTGGTTCGTGACAAGATTCCTGCGAGCGCCCAGGCTGGAACCATTCCAGGTCGCGATCGTGAGGTACGAAACCTGCTTCTCATACGTGCACACCATCGCAATCTGCGCCCCATCAGCTGAAAGGGATGGCGTACGGCAGTCCTCCCCGGGGTTGGTGAGCGCCCGTCCATAGGTTCCGGCGCGGCTGGTGAACCAGAGTTGTCCCACCAGCTTGGTATCGGGCCCAAAACTGTATTTCGTATAAATGACGCCGCCGGAAACGGGGATCGGTTGCTGATCGCCGCCTGAGTAGTTGCCGCCATCCGTCCAGGCGCGGGCCTGCCGAATGGTGCCGCCAAATGGCATCGCGTAAACGGCAGGGCTGACGTCGTAGCAGCCGTCGCATTTCAATCCGTCGTACGTCATCCAGAGTGTTTGCCCGTCCGGGCTCAATCGTGGGTAGAAGGACCAGTGGTTCAAGCTGGGATCACTTATCCCGTAGCGCGATTGGTTATTCGTCAGCTGGCGCTGGGGAGTACCGAACAGGTTCAGGACGAACACGTCCGACCAGTAGGCGCCGTTTTTGATGGCGATCAGGTTGCTGCCGTTTGGAGACAGCGAAGGTTGGCTCCAACCAGCCTCGGGGGTTAGCTGGTGAAAGCGACCACTGCTCAGGCTGTAAATCGCGCCGGACTGCGTGAGATACAGCGTGCCCGGCAGCACAAGGGCCTGCGGCCTCGGAGCCGACGCGGTTGGCTTTTGGGCAGGCACCGCGACCCTGGATTGGCGGGAGCCAAGATAGATGTACGTCGACATGCCGACAAAGATCATCACCACTGCCAGGCCGAACGCAAGCAGGAAGCGCGGGATCAAGGGAAGTACTGGTGAACGAGGGGCAGGATCAGTCCCCAGTTCGCTGTGAGATAGCTCTCCGAGCACCCGCATCCGTGCGTGTATGGGTTGGCCAGGACGACCTGGTTGATGGTGTCCGGATTGTCGAAGCTGGCTGCGAGCGGCAGGAGTTGCGCGACTTTGGACAGGGGCATGCTGGTCTTCAACTCGCCGCCCAAAGCCTGAGATATCGCAGGAAGGTCCTCAGGTGAGAGCTGTTTGGCCTTCTGACGGATCGCGATCAAGACCTGTTGCTGGCGCTGCGACCGGCCAATGTCGCTCTGCAGGTCTCCATGGCGAGACCGAACGTACTGCATCGCGTGGACGCCGTCGAGATGTTGCGGACCGGCCAAAACCGCTACGCGTTCGTAGTCGTAAGGCCAGGTGGTGTTGAGGTCGGCCGGATAGTAGTCGTCCAGCACCGGGCTGCTTGTAACGACGTTGATGCCCCCAATCGCGTCGATCAGCTTGACAAGGCCGAGCAAGCCGATCCAGATGTACTCGTCCACATGGACGTTGAAGTCCTGCTCGACCGTCGCGACCGCAGCGCTGGGTCCACCGTAGGAATATGCGCCGTCGATCTTTCCGGACCCGCCCGTCGAGAGGTGGACATACAGGTCGCGTGGAATTGAAAGCATGGTGACCTGCTTGGTTGCCGGCACCACCCTGACCAGGATCATCGACTGGGTCAGGACGTGGTCGGCGCTGAATTTCGAATCGTCATCCGAGCCCAGCAGCAGAACCGTGAAAGCGCCGCTGATCGGCGCCGCCGACGCGGATGGCGAGCCAGATGCCGATGGGGAGAGCGTGCTTGGTGACGGAGTGACATGGATCACCTGCCCGGTCGATTCGATCGCGAGCTGCGCCGCCGGGATGAAATAGGCAAGGCCGCCCGCCCCTGCCGACATCAAGATGGCAAGAATGACGAGGGAGCTTGTGCG
This sequence comes from Chloroflexota bacterium, assembly GCA_005880795.1. Classification (GTDB taxonomy): domain Bacteria; phylum Chloroflexota; class Dormibacteria; order Dormibacterales; family Dormibacteraceae; genus 40CM-4-65-16. The sequence continues at coordinate 81,877 of VBGP01000022.1, forward strand.
AAGAGGGCTAAGCCGCCGGCGTGATGCTCTGAGGCGGCGCCCCGGTCGAAAACCGAGAGCCACGGGAGATCGATTCTAAACCCTGGCGCGGTATGCCTTTGTAAGCGCCCTGTTAATGGTCCTCAAGGACCGGCGACCTATCGATGCATGGCAAGTTCGAATGCCTTGACCACGAGAAGGACGATTGAGACCACGAGGTAGCCACTCAGCAGGCCGATCGTGACCTTGCGGGCCGAAGACCAGGCTGGTCTTTCCAGGAGCGCGAGAGCAGGCATGCGCCAGTTCTCGCGTTCGGCCCTCGAGACCTCGGGCAACGGGGGCATGTTGCGAGCGCTCAGCCACGACCTGAGGCCGCCGGCCAACAGGGCGAGCGCCGCGACCGAGCCCAGAACCACCAGCAGAGTGGTGACATCGACTCCCGGAAACACGGTGGAGATCACAAGGATCAAGGACAGCACGAGCATCGCGCCGACGATCGCGCCGGCCACGGCATTGAGCCACGGTCGGTTGACCCATGGTCCGAGCACCGCCCGGTCATTGCAAAGAAGGACCGCGAAGACTGTTGCGCTCGGCAGCATGATCCCGGCAAGCGCCTGGACCGCGGTGGTGATGAGCCCGAGCGGCGCGCCAGGAATGAGCACGATCGCCGCCGCGAGGGCGACCATCCCCGTATACGAGGCGTAGAAGAGCTTGGCTTCGCGGATGCCTCGATGGAGGGAGTGCCTCAGGCCGAACATGTCACCGAACGCGTATGAAGTTGCCAGGGTGACCGCCGACGCACCAACGATCGACGCATCGAAGAGCAGGACGGCGAAGATCGCTCCGGCCGCCGGTGATATGTATCGGTGCAGGCCTTGCGCAACGTGAAGTCCGTCCTGGTAGTGGCCAAACTCCGGCATGCCGCTGAAGGCCGAAGCTGTTGCCATCATGATCGCGGCGGCTCCGATGACCACGACGAACGCGCCGATCACGGTGTCAGCCTTTTCGTAGTCGAGCCACCGCGGAGTGATCCGCTTGTCGATCACGTTCGACTGTTGAAAGAAAAGCTGCCATGGCGCCACGGTGGTTCCCACCACCGCCACGATCAACAATGCCGAGTTGGACGTGAGGCCCCCCTTCACGCCCGGGACCAGGAATCCGGTCAATGTCGCGCCCGGGTCGGGATGGCTCAGCACGGCCAGGGGCAGGACGAGCAGGCTCGCGAACAGGAAGACGAACATTGCCCGCTCCCAGCGCCGAAAGTTGCCGCTCACGGTGATGCCGATCAGCAGGAGCGCCCCCACCGGGACGACGATCGCCGGCTTTAACCCGAAGTACTCACCCGCGAGGCTGACGCCCATGAATTCCGTGCTGATCGTCAGGAAGTTGAGGAGGAAGATGCCGACGACAGAGAACCACCCCCAGAACCGACCGAATCGCTCGCTGATCAACCTCGCATAACCCACACCGGTCACGGCGCCCAGGCGCACCACCATCTCCTGGTTGACGATCAGGACGGGGATGAGCAGGAGCAACGTCCACAGCAGCGAGTAGCCGAAATCCTGGCCCGCCTGCGCGTAGGTCGAGACTCCGCCGGCGTCGTTGTCGCCGACCATGACGATGAGTCCGGGGCCGACGATGGCCAGCAGCGTGAGGATGCGGCGGCGCCAAGTGCGCCGAGGCGCGACATCGCTGAGCCGGATGGTGCCGAATGCGCCGTGGATATCGCCGCGGTGCATCTCGTCGAGCACGGCTGATGTTGGCTTCAAGCGCGAGTCCTTCTGATTTGGCTCGCGCTCGCTCATCGCGGTCTATACGCCGGTGCTTGCCTCGACACGCGCGCGCCACTCTTCGGGCACGAGCGCTTCGATGACATCGTCTGACGAGATCGCGCCGATCAGGTTTTCGGCGGCGTCGGTCACAGCTAGGGCGGTCAGGTTGTAGTCGGCCATCATCAGGGTGGCGTCGACGAAGTCGGCGTTGCCGTGGACGAAGCAGTTGGTCAGCTGTAGATCGTCGACCCTGGAGGTGTGGTCGGCCTTCAGCAGGTCGGCGACACCGATGCTGCCTACGTACCTCCCCTCCTGCTCGGTGACAAACACAGTGTTGAGCAGCTGGTGGGGAGTCTTGTCGTCTATGCGCACGGCCTCGAGCGCCATGTCGACGGTGGCGCCGCGAATGACCCAAACGTAGTCCGGACTCATCATTCCGCCGGCGGTGGTCGGGTGGTATTGGAGGAGCTTACGCAGCTTGTGCTGCTGGCCCGCCGACATCATGTCGAACACCGGCTTGCGCCTTTCCTGATCGAGCTCGCTCAGCAGGTCGGCGGCGTCGTCGGGCGCCATGCGCTCCAGGATCTGGGCAGCGTCCTCGTTCGACTTGGATTTGATGAACTCGACCTGATGCTCCGGGTCGAGCTCTTCGAAGATGTCGGCGGTCAACGCGGGATCGCTCTCGACCGCTTCGATGATCTCCTGTCCCTCTTCGTGCGAGGCGCCTTCCACGATGTCGGCGATCTGCGCTGGGTGCAGCCGGCGCAGCCGCTGCAGGGGCATGAGCAGCTTCGCCGTCGGCACATGCCCGACGAATGGCTGTACGTCCTTCCAGTCGAGGATCACGTGTCGCCGGAGGTCGGGCCTCCCGCGACGAGGCACGAGGCGCCGCAGCATCGCCTGCGGGCTGCGGTCGATGCCGGCGAGATACCAGCCGTCGACGCTCGGCGCCAGGACCAGGTCATGGGCCTGGACGATGCGGCCCTTGGCCACGTCGACGAGGTGGCGGCCGAGCACATCCGCCGCGAGAAGGACCTCGCCAGGACGCCGCTGGAAAGCCTCGGTGCGCAGCGTGTGCGTGTTGAGACGCACGCCGCCGGGCTCGAGGCGCTCGATCAGGTCTTTGCCGACGAACACGTCCTGGGCGCCAACCCGCACCTTGAGTCCCTTGACGGGCGGGTATGCGCCGTCCGCCAGCTTGACGATGAAGTCCTCGACCCGGCCGACTTCCGTGCCCGCCGGGTTGAGGACGGGGCTCCGCAGCACCTGCGTCAGCATCAATCGTCGTTTCTCGTGGTGGTGCCTGGGATGATCCATGCTCGCGTCCTGCCTGCCGTCACTCATCGTTTCTCCCCTTGCCCCCTTGACTTGCCACATTATGCCGCCGCTCTTCGAGGGCCTCACGTGTCTCGGGCACCAGCCAGACAAGAAGCGCCAGCGCGGCCACGTATTGGATCCACCACCAACCCGTGACCATGGCGAGCGCCAGGCCGGCGAGGGTCGTCGCCGCGAGGTATGCGCAGCTGACCGTCTCGGCGATGTCCGCGCGCAGCGACGGGCTATCGAGAATCCGGTTGACTCGGTGCTTGGCCCGCGCCAGCAGCGGCATGGCGACGAGCGCGATGGCGCTGATTGCGATGCCAGGGATGGACGCAGACGGGATGACCCTCAGCGCAAGACCTGCGACCGATGACAGCACGACGTACGCGCAGAGAAGGACGAGCAAGACGGCCGAGATCTGCGTCGTCCTCGCCTCAAGGCGCGCGACCAGTCCGGCCGCTTCACCCGGCTCCTGCACCAGGCGCCTGTACAGGACGATGCCGCTTAACAGCTCGACGATGGAATCGACTCCGAATGCAGTCAGCAGAACACTGCGCGCCGCAAAGCCGGCACCCAATGCCACCACTGCCTCTACGGCCATCCAGGCGATGGTCACAACCTCGAGCCTTGCGCCGCGCGTGAGCGCCACGCGGCGCGAAATGTCCACGACGCGATTGTGCGTTAGCTAGGATCGCTGCGGGATGGCGAGCCGAGCCGACACGTACCGCGAAGAGCTGAGACAGCTCGACAACTGGGAGCCCTACCTGAAAAGGCATTCGGGTCTACCCGGCCGGCGGGCCAACCTCGAGCTGGTGGCCGCCGTCGCGGACGAAGCGGATGCCGACCGGCTCTGGCGCCTATCGGCGTCCCAGGATGAGTTCCTCGCGCTTTGCGGCACAGCGGGTCTTGGTCGCATCGCGCTGCTGGAGCCGGAGACGGTGATGAGCTGGCTGCGCGAGCTGGCCTCAGACCCGCGCTGGCGCGTGCGCGAGGGCGTGGCGATGGCGCTGCAGCGGTTTGGCCGGGAGAGCATGCCGAAATTGCTCGCGGAGATGAAAGCCTGGAGGCACGGCGATCCGTTCGTTCAGCGTGCGGTCGTGGCAGGGCTATGCGAGCCGGCGCTCTTGCAGAGTAACGAGGACGCGGTCGCGGTGCTCGCGATCCTCGACCAGATCACGCGCTCGCTCGCGGCAAGCGGCGACCGTCGCGGGGATGGGTTTCGAGTTCTGCGGCAGGCTCTCGGTTATGGCTGGAGCATCGCCGCCGCGGCAGCGCCGCGAAATGCGCAGCCGTATCTCGAAAAGTGGCTTCGCTCCAGCGACAAAGACGTCGCATGGATCATGAAGAGCAACCTCAGCAAGGCACGTATGGCCGACCTGCGCGAAAGTTTGTTGACCCCGGAGCCGAGACGCCGCGTCCCGACGCCAAAACGGAAACGCGGTTGATCCGCTGGAGACCGTCGCGTCGAACGCACCACTGACGCGCGAACTAGCACTCTGTCCTTCAAATCGTTTGGAATTTGCGGATTGCCAGCATTGCTCGACATGTCTTAACCCTGATGCGCCATCGCAAGTAGCGCCACGGCGCGTCCCGTTCTCCTCATTGGAGGTGTCGAGACATGAGCCAGTTGCTTGTAATTGCGCTGATTGTCGTTGTCGCGATCGTCTTGATCGCGATCGCAGTCGTAATCGCACGTAAGGTCGGCCAGACTCGGTTGCGCCCACTGCCCGATGAATCGCGTGACCGTTACGCGCGCATGTGGCCCTCGATCGAGGCGCGCTTCATCGAAGAACCTGGCGCGGCAGTGCAGGAGGCCGACAAGGTCGTGGTCATGATCTTGAGCGAGCGGGGCGCCAATCTCACCGACGGGCAGCGCATGCCCGAAGACTTGCGCAAGGCGAGATCGGCCACCCGCGGCGATCAAGGCCGCCGCGATACCGAGGCCATGCGCAGGGCGATGGTCAGCTACAAGGCGATCGTCGACGCCGCCGTCGGCTCGTCGCGCATCGCCCCTGAAGCTCGCCAGAGAGAGATGGCGTCATGAGCGAATCCAATCCCGAGGTGATGGGCCGGACCGAGCCACGGACCGTGACCACACCCCAGACCGAACCATGGCCTGAGATGTCCGAGATCAGACGGCGCTTTGAGGAGCTCCAGTCAGAGTTCATCGAAGAGCCACGAGATGCGGTGAAGAAGGCCGAGCGATTGATGGAGGAAGCCATCGATCGAATGGCGAAGGCAATGCGCGACCAGATGCAGACCATCCATCGCGACGTCGATGGCAACGGCGACACCGAACACCTACGCCTGGCAATGCGCAGCTACCGGATGATGATCGACTCGATCGGCGGCCGTAAGGCGGCCTGAGCGGGATATCGGGGCGGAGCCGGCGTTCCCGGCTCCGTCATTGACCTACGACTACGTCAAGCGCTTGGACATGTTGATGTTGGTCGCGACGTAGCCGAGCTTCTCATACAGCGGCCGCGCCGCAATGTTGTGGCCAAAGACGTGCAAACCGATGCTGTCGAGACCGAGGAGCCTCGCCTCCTCTTCGAGCTTCGTCATCGCCTGCGTCGCGTAGCCGCGCCGGCGGAATCTTGCATCGATCTCGATGTTGAAGATGAACGCCCGCGGGGTCGGTTTCTCCATCATCTGGATCCAGAGCATGCCCACCGGCTCTCGATCGCTGGAGCGGACGATCGACCAGACTCGGTGGCCTGGCGTGGCGGGACCCTGCGGAAGCAGGCGAGCATGCTCCTCGCGGCTGCGCTCGAGAGACTCCTGCTTGGACCACCTGCCGCTGGCGACATGCTCGGCCGCGTAGTCCGCGACCGAGCCAGGCAGCCACGCGTCGAACCGCTCCTTGGTCATCGGCACCAGCTCGATCCCGTCCAACCTTGGCCGTAGTCTAGGCGGAGCTGCGCGCCCGGCTAGGATCGTCAGTCTGAACCCGCTCTTTTCGCCGGCGGCCGCCCTCGGATCCGCCGCCACGCTCGGTGTCGCCGACTTCACCGGAGGCGTCGCGGGCAGGCGCACACCCCCGGCGGCCGTGGCGATCGGCGTCGAGCTGGTCGGCCTCGTGGCGCTGCCGTTCGCGTTTCTTCTCCTGCCGTTGAAACTCGATCCAGTCGCGGCTTTGCTGGCATTCGGGGGTGGCGCCGCCGGAGGCCTTGGACTGATCGCCTTCTACCGGGCGATGGCCCTGAACCTGATCGGCGTGGTCGCGCCGATCACCGCCGTGGTCGCTGCGGCGGCGCCCATTGCGATTGGTGTGGCGAGCGGAGAGAAGCTCCATGCCGGCCAGGTCGCAGGCATCGCGGTCGGCCTGGTCGCGATCGCATTGATCAACGGCGGTGGCCGGACGGCGAGCCAGGACACGCGCAAGGCGGTCGGGCTCGCAATAGTCGCCGGGATCGGCTTTGGCCTTTTCTTCATCCTGTTCCACGCGGGCAGCCCGGCCGGTGTCACGGCGTTCGTCAGCGGGCGCATGGGTTCGGCCGTGGCGGCTCTTTGCTTTGCGCTGATCAGCCGGGTTTCACCGGTTCCGGGGCGCGGCGCATGGTGGTTGATCGCATTGGGCGGCACTCTCGACGGCACCGGAGTCGTCCTTTATCTGTACGCGACCTTCCACGGCCTTCTCTCACTGAGTGCGCTGCTGACGTCGTTCTACCCCGCGTTCACCGTCCTGTGCGCGCGGCTGTTCCTCCAGGAGCGACTGTCACCGATCCAGCTGTCGGGCGCGCTACTTGCGATCGTGGCAATCGCGCTGATCGCGGCCACCTGAGCAGGATCGACGGAGTCCAAGGTGCTTTTGGCGCAAAGAGCTCCGAATTTTCGACAAGTATCGTTCGTTTTGCGCGCAAAGCTTGGAATCAAATGGGCTCATGTGACCCACGACAGAAAAGTGCCCCGCGAGGGATTCGAACCCCCGACCCTCTGTTTAGAAGACAGATGCTCTATCCACTGAGCTAGCGGGGCGGTCGGCGCATTCGGGAGAATACCCGCAGGGGGTGGCAGTCAACACGAAGGACCGGC
>VBGP01000162.1 GCA_005880795.1 Chloroflexota bacterium
TACATGACCCGTTCCCCTAGTTGAGGGTTGCGACCTTTACGCCGACGCTTATAGTCGCGCCCAGATGCGACATGTTGCGTTCGCCTCCGGTGTACTGGCGGTCGCACTCATCTGCGCCTTTTTCGTGCGATCACTCCGCGGTCCCTTTTATCGATTGCCGGTTTTCGCTGCAGAGATCATCACTCGTCAGCCCAGCCCTCCTCGCCGGGTTGGCGCTGGCGAGGTGGGATTAGCAGTCGTCCGCGGTCTCGATGGAGCGATCTATGCGACCGGAGGCGTCTTCGCGACATTCGCTGGCGTCATCCTCTTCTACACGACGTCTGGAATTGGATTTCCAATATCCATGGTCTCGGTCTCCGCTGGCCTGTTTTGCGCCAGTCTGGTGATCTTCCGAGTAATCGACGTATGGCGCGCGCTGCGCCGCGGAGATGCTTTGAAGGTGGTTGCGACACAGACAAAGGTTGGCCGGGCGCGAATCTACGGAAGTCTCTGGGGAGACCCGAAGAGCTGCTCACTGGAGCCTCTGGCGAGTACTACATGCAGCAACGGTGGGCGGCTGCTTTGCAACCTGGGACTCCCATGTGGGTTCTGCGAATTAACGGTCGTGACGTTCTGTACGCACCAGGGAGCGCTCCATCCCGAGTAGGCAGGCATCCTTAGGTAGGCGCCGTCCGTCGCGCAACGAGCCTCGCGACCAGCGCCCATGAGCGATGCCATCCGACCGGCCTCCACAGAGAGAGACCGAGCCTGAATCTTTGACAGTCGAAATTGACGATGCCGGGCCAACACTGCCGCGGGGTGTGGCTTGCAAGGGAGAGCAATCCACTATGGCAACACAATCGCGACCGCCAAACACCGCTGCTGTGAAATCGTCCACGCAGCCAATGTCGACGAGCAACATCGCGACCATGGACAGCCTGGAAGAAATCTCCGACTGGTTGGGAGCCTTCGGGGAACGACTCAGGATTGCTCACGAAGGTGAACGACATCACGTCACTGCGCTCGTCCAGAAGCTCGAGGCCCGATACCGGCAACGGCGAGACGAACTCGCCTAAGCCGGCGGTTCGGACGGATCAACCGGTGCGTGATCAGACGGCGTGCTGAGCCTGTGCGTCGCGCACCTGAGGCGGTGGGGGAGGCAGCGAATTGGACTACAGATCGTTCTGTGTTTGCCGGAGCCTAGCGATCGCCTCGTCCCGCCCTTAATCTGAAGCCCGATCACAACGCCGCCGCCCGCTTAGGCGCCCCAGCTCTGCCCGCTCCGACAAAGGTGCTGGCAGTGACGAATACAACAACAGATCCGGGCATGGCCAGATCGAGGAGCGAGCGAAGACCATCGAGGGGACCAAGGTCCTCATCAAAGAAAATCGTGAAACGGGTGAAATCACGATCGAAGTTCTCGATGGGGAGCTCACACCCGAACAGCTCCAGCAGCTTGTAGATGAGCTCAAGGGCAAGCCGCAGAACCCCGAAGGCGAAACCGGAGGCGAGCAGCCGGAACCCGGTCAGTGCGAGGGTAAGTGCGGGGGTGAGTCAAGCGGCGAGTCGGGCGGTGAATCTGGTAGTGCAGAAGCAGCCCACGCGATGACTGCCGAGCCTAACGGCCGTGGGGGACTGACCGAAATCCTGACGCGTCCTGAGATCGGCCTTGGCGGCGAAATCCTCGTTCGACCGCCGGTCGGCGACGACCTTGAGATTCTCAGGAGGCCCCCGATCGGCTCTGGAGGAGAGTTGGGGCCGGGGTCCGGGATCAAGTGCAGTTGTGACATCCTGACGCGGCCGCCCGAGATCGGCCAAGGACCGATTATCGAGATCCCGGACCCGTGGGAAGAGGGGCTGAAGCCGGGCATAATCGCGGACCCGATCTATCCAGACCTCTATCGCGGTAAGGTGGTCACCTGGGGCAACAATTTCCAGGTTAATCCGTTGATTACCAACAATTTCCAACCGGCGACGCCTACCTTCAAGACGATCTATCAACCCTCGATCTATGGGAGTGGCGTTACGATCAGCGGCAGCGGTGGTCTCAACTCTTCATCCTTGATCACATCGGATGCGAACTCGTTCTCCCTCTCGGGATTCATAAGCGCGCTCCTGTCATTCTTCTGATTCTGTTCGTTCATCAGCGCGCGACGGCAATGGGAAGCTAGAGCCATAGTCGATATGCCAAGCGTCGAGCTACTGACGGCCTTCGCTAAGGCGCCAAACGGAAAGAAGGCGACCGGCTACACCTATCAGGAACTTCTCGACGTGATGAGGGTGGACTGCGACGAGGCAATTGCCCGACTCAAGTCGCTCCTCAACGATGCGCGGACGAGCGTTAGAGCGTGGGCGTGCATCGCGGGCGCCGAGGCGTGCGGCCGCAAGTTCGTGCCCACGCTGTGCGAGGCGTTCAACGACCGAAGCCAGGATGTACAGGAGATGGTCGTTTCTGGCCTGCTCGAGATCGATCCAAGTGGTCAGTTGTTGCGTCCCCTGTTGATTCAGTTGCGCCGACGACTTCTGGTGTGGGATGGGGAGGGCGCTCCTCGAATCGCGCGCCTATTGGCGATGGTGAATGACACAGAAGCCGTGCCGTACTTCGAGCAGTACCTGGAGAGGAGCGACATCAATGTGGTCGAGCGCGCTCGCGGCGGAGACTACCTTCTCTATCTGCGCGAGGGAATCGAGGGGATTCTCGGCCGGATTCGAAATCACAGGGACCATGCCGAGATGGCTGGCTTCTGCAGAATTGCGTTCTTTGTTGGTAGCCCGGACGCTGAGCCAGCGCTAGAACAACTACACGCGACGGCACCGGACGAGCGCTGCCGCGTGCTTGCGAGTCAGACGCTTGACGCCCTTAAGGCAGCTCGAACCGCAGGGCCGCCGCCATACTGGGACCGAAGGTTCGATTTCAAGGGCGTGCCTCGCCTAAGCAGCGGTGTCTAGGTACCGTAACGCCACTTCGCCCATGAGCTGTTCGAGCTTGTCTCGAGCGGTCGCGCGCCTATCGATAGCGGTGCTTCCACTAAGCCTCTTCAAACATGATCGACCGCCGCACACATAAGTAAGGACGCGACGCACAGCTACCGATAAGGCAAGCCTATCGACAGCTCGTGCTTAGCACCCGTGCTCTTGATAACTACCTCTTAGCACGAGCCAACTCGGGAGCCCTCGCAGACAATCATCGGCCGGTCAGACTTCAGCCAACCGACGCACGGGTCAGGACCATGGGGCCGACATTAAGGGCCGAACCAACCAAGCGTTCTTTTCGAAGGTCAGCTACACGGCGCCGGATACGCCCTTGGCTGGCTACCCGCTCCGGACTCTCGCGCCAGTCTCTCGCGACGAGTCTGTTGTGAGGGCCATCCA
>VBGP01000163.1 GCA_005880795.1 Chloroflexota bacterium
AAACGCCCATCGGAAGTGGCGAGCGATCGTGAAGCGGTCAGTACCCGCGATCTTTTCGAGGATCGAGGCCGAGGTCTGCTCACGTGCGTGGGCCGCGAGATAGTCGCGCGCGAGCTCGACCGCCCTAGTATCGATAGCCGCTTTCTGGCGGTCGGGGTGGCCGCTTAACGAAACGAGGCCGTCGGCGACCGCGACGGCGATCTCAGCGGAGCTGAGCTCATTGATCGGCTCGTCGATATCGGAAAGCAGGGAGGCGATAAGTCCGGCCGCCGGTCCGAGCTGCTGAATGGGATCGGCGACAAACGGCAGCGCGCGACCGGCCAAAGCGTCACGAACGAGCTCGGGCGGTATGTAGAGAATTCGGTAGCCGAACCCGCCGTCAGTTCCCGCTGCGCCGTCGTGCGCTTCATCAGGATGCAGGACGTGGAGCTGACCCGGCAGGCAGATGCGGCGCGAGCCGCGGTAGTGAAACG
>VBGP01000023.1 GCA_005880795.1 Chloroflexota bacterium
GGGGGAGCACACTTCGGAGGTGCTGCTCGCGCTCGGGAAGACAGACGTCGAGATCTCGGAACTCAAGGCCAAAGGGGTGCTGGGCGGCGCATGAAAGAGCAGGATGCGGCGGAGCCGGTTGAGCCGGAGCTGCTCGAAGAGCGGCGCGGGGACTCTGGTGAGATCGTCTGGCTGACGCTCAACCGCCCGCGGGCGCGCAACGCGCTCACGTTCGCGATGTACGAGCGGATCGGGGAGATCTGCCTCGAGGTCAACGGCGATCCGACGGTCCGGACCGTAGTGTTCACAGGCGCCGGTGGACGCGCGTTTGCCGCGGGCACCGACATCTCACAGTTCCGCGCCTTCGACAAGGAGGAAGACGCCCTCGCCTACGAGGAGCGGATGGACCGTGTGCTGGGTGCGCTGGAAAGCGTGCGGGTGCCGACGATCGCAGCCATCGCGGGGGCTTGCACCGGCGGTGGCGCCGGCATCGCGTGCGCATGTGACCTTCGCATCTGCACGCCGTCGCTGAAATTCGGTTTCCCGATGGCGCGGACTCTTGGGAACACGCTCTCCATGGCCAACTTCGCGCGCCTGACGATGTTGATCGGTGCCGGCCGCGTGAAGGATCTGATCTTCACGGCTCGGCTCGTGGGCGCTGACGAGGCGTTAGCGATCGGGCTTGTGAACGAGGTGGTCCCATCCGAAGAGACGCTGGAGCCGCGGGTCATGCAGATCTGCGCCACGGTCTCCGAAAATGCACCGCTAACGCTGGAGACGGCTAAGGAGGCGCTCCGCCGCATCCGCGTGCAGATGACGCCGCGGGACGGGGGTTCGGACTTGCTGATAAAGGCCTACATGAGCGACGACTTCCGGGAGGGGATCGAAGCGTTCTTCGCCAAGCGCCCGGCACGGTGGAAGGGCCGCTAAAGCCTGGGCCTCCCGACGAGTGGAGCTGATCCCGATCGTCAAACCGTTTGCGGCTACCCGATACCAAGGAGGGCGTCGTACCGCAACGCCGGTGGTAAACGGTGATATCTGGTGGCATTCGGCGACACGGAACGAATTCAGATCCCCGTTTTCGAACGGGCGGCAGCGATCTGTTAACCGCAAGGTTCAGGGTTCGAATCCCTGTCCCGGAGCCAATTTCGAATACGATTCGCTCCTGTAGGACCGATTGCGGGCTCGGCTGATAGCAACCGGATAGCAACCCGGCGGAGACCACTCTGCAATCAACGCTCCGCATCTCACTACCTTTCAGTGCTTCGGAGGTTCGGGGCTAGTCTCAACTATCTGATGTCAGACCTTAGATTGGGCACGTCGATCTGCAAGAGGCTGAACGGCGGGGCGATTGAAAGTGAGTCGCTCGTTGGAGCGCCCTTGGGTGCCTGCCGAAGGCTGTCCCGATCGTCAATCACCTCCTGCAGTCTTCAGCGAGCAGAGTTAGACGGTCTACTGTGGACGCACTCCCGCTTTACGAGCGTCGACTTCAGCCATGCCTCTATGCGGGACTTCACAGACCGAGCAAATCTCTTTCGCGACTGCCGTTTTGTCAGAACCAATCTCAACCAAGCCACATTCGGTTTCGAGGGCAGCCAGTTCATCGATTGCAGCTTCGAGCGCTCCCTCGCCACCACCACAGCCTTCGTGAGACCCCTCTTCGTTAGATGCATGTTCGCTGGCAACTTGCGCGATGTCGATTTTGAGGCCAGTTCGTTCTCGGAGTGCAAGTTCGTCGGCCGCATTGAAGGTGGTTGGTTTAGGAATGGATACCAACATGCGAGCCTGAATAACGAGTTTGGGACACCCGCGACAAACCCCATGAAACGCGTCGATTTTCGAGAGGCGATCCTGTGGGGCGTGGCCTTCAGTGGCAATGTAGAACTCTCGTCGGTCAGTTTGCCCGCAGAACACTTCCTTGTTGATGAATGGCCTGAACGAGTCAAGCGAGTTGCCGAGTTGGGTCGCAACTATCCAGAATTGCGCTCGGCATCAGACCGCTTTCTCAAAGTCTTCGGTCCTGGCGCTACACGCCAGCACCAATACATTGTTTACAAAGACTTTTTGGCGCATGTCATCGGCGAGCAAGCACTGCAACCAGTGCTCGCCAGTCTGCTCGATCAGAATTAGGTCAGCTTCGGAGTAAACCTTGGCGTCCCACTGGCGGGACGCATTCTTCAGCAAGGGTTTCGGAGTGGGCTGGAAGGTTGTACTGGCTATCGTGGCGAATGGGATCACGATCGCGTTCTGGTCCGCGAATCGATTACCAATGGGGACTTCGCGCGTTTAGGCGCAGGAAATCCGCTGGCGACCTGTTAGATTCTGCGACCCGCATGAAGCAGTTGGTTACCGCGCGGATCGTCGGAGCTGCGGCCATCGTTGCCCTTGCGGCAGCGCTTCTGCCCAGTGCCGGGAATGCGCAGACCACCGTCACCGCGAACTGGGTCCAATCCTCGGCGCGAGGACCTTCGGCGCGGGCAGCCGCATCAATGGCCTACGACCCGACCCGCCAGCGAACCGTGCTGTTCGGCGGTTATGACGGCGGAAACTACCTCTCCGACATGTGGCAGTTCGACAGCGGCTCCTGGACACAGCTCCAGGTCTCAGGCCCTCCGGGGCGCTATCTGGCCCCAATGGTCTACGACTCGGCGCGGGGTGTCATGGTCCTGTTCGGCGGTTACAACATGGTCGGGATCCTCGGCGACACCTGGGAATGGAACGGCTCGACCTGGACCCGCAACTTCACCCTGCATACACCGCCGGCCAGGGACTGGACATCAATGGCCTATGACTCCGCCCGCCATGTGACGGTGCTGTTCGGGGGCGCGCTCAACGCCGGCTTTTACAACGACACGTGGCAGTACGATGGCACCGACTGGACGCAAGTCATTACCGCACACGCGCCATCCGCGCGCAGGGGCACCGCGTTAGCCTTCGACTCCGCACGAGGCGTGACCGTTCTGTTCGGTGGCCAGGGAGACATCACTCTCAACGACACGTGGGAGTTCAACGGCACTGACTGGAACCAGATCGCGGCTGCCAATCCTCCGTTCCGCCGGCTATGGCATTCGATGGCATACGACCCCAACCTCGGCGGCACTGTCATGTTCGGCGGTGCTCTGGACCCGAACTCACCGCAAAACGACACGTGGCTCTACGACGGGACCGCCTGGCAGCAAATAGCGCCCGTGCTCGGCCTCAATCCGAGGTTCTGGGCGTCAGCGGCATACGACTCCGCGCATGACGACTTTGTGATGTTCGGCGGAGCTGCGAATGCAATGCCGAGTCCCGTCTACAGCGACACGTGGGTGCTGCGGGGCATCACCACATCGCCGCTCGACTGGGCTCAGGCGAACCCGTCGTTGGCGCCGAGCGCTCGCGTCTGGTCCCAGATGGACTACGACTCGGTGCGGGGCGTCAGCGTCCTGTTCGGGGGTAGCAGCGACTCCGGTGGGGGCAACCTCCATGACACGTGGGAGTGGGATGGAGCGCGCTGGACGCAGGTGGCACCCACCGCCTCTCCACCGGCGGTCGCCGGCGGAATGATGGCTTACGACAGCTCGCGCGGTATGTCGGTGTTGTTCGGAGGATCCGGAAGCGCCGGGAACAGCTCCTCGACGTGGGAGTGGGACGGCACGAACTGGACGCAGAAAGGCCCGGCGACGTCACCCCCGGCGCGAGTCTGGGCCGCGATGACCTATGACTCCGCTCGAGGTCGCATAGTGCTGTTCGGCGGCGACGGTCCGAGCGGTTTGCTGGCAGACACGTGGACGTACGACGGCACCACCTGGACGCAGATGAGTCCGGCCAGTGCGCCCTCGCCGCGTGACGGGTCCGCCCTGGCTTTCGATCCCTCGCGTGGCCGGGCCGTGCTCTTCGGTGGTCACGACTCGAACGGCCGCCTGGCCGACACCTGGGAGTGGGACGGTGCCAACTGGATGCAGATTCCCACGACCACCGCGCCGCACGCTCGATTCTGGGAATCGATCGCATTCGACGCACAGCGGGGCAAGACGGTCCTGTTCGGCGGGGACCACTTCCAGCCGAACGACCTCGGTGAGTCCAACGACACGTGGGAGTGGGACGGCGCACAGTGGACACACGACTTTCCGGCCGCCGCGCCCCCGATTCGCTCTGGCCAGTCGATGGCGTACGACGCAATCCGCGGACGGATTGTCGTGTTCGGCGGATGGAACGCAGCCACGTCGCCGGCGACGATCTACGGGGACACATGGGAGCTCGGCAACGGAATCCAGACTCCTCCGGGTACGCCGAGCGCGACTCTTAACGTGTTCGGCCTCGGAACGAACTTCGGCAGCGTGAACGTCGGCTCGACCGCCAACGGCGTTGCGGCCTTCATGTTGTCGAGCACCGGCACCGGCCCGCTGGCGGTCAACTCGATCGCATTGGCCGGGCCGAGTGATTTTGCCCTCAATACGGACTGCCCCATGAACGGGGATCCGCTGCCTGCGGGCTCGTACTGCATGGCGATCGTTTCGTTCACGCCGACCGCCGCCGGCCCGCGGACCGCGAGCATCTCCTTCAACTACAACGCGCCCGGCGGCAGCCAGACGTTCCAGCTCCAGGGAACGGGAGTCGTGCATCCGACCACGCTGACGGTCTCGCCGGCGACGGCCGTGTTCAAGGGAGGCGCGATCATCAGCGCATCGCTCCAGGTCGACGGCAAACCGTTCGCCGGCCAACCGGTCACGCTGCGCCTGCTAAGCGGCCCCGGCACGACGACCCAGACCGACTCGTCGGGTGTCGCTGTATGGTTCGGCGTCAGCTTCGCCGGCATCCACGCGGGCAGCTATCCGACAGGAATCCAGGCGAGCTTCGCTGGCAGCGCGGCCTACGCGCCCAGCTCCGCGACAGCGGCCCTGGTGATCACGCAGCCCGTTACGACCGCTTACACCGGCGAGTTCTACATCGCCGACACAACTGCCGGTCACATCACGGTCCAGGTCGACCAGCGGACGCCCGCCAGCGACCCCCAGTTCATCGACTACGCGAACACCGCGGTCTGGGCGCGGTTCACGGTGATCGGGCCGGCGAGCTCAGCGGACTTGTATGCAAAGGTCACGGACGCGCCCAGCTGGTCGACCACCGGGCTTGGGGTGGCCACAGCGTCCCAGCCCGCGCTGGCCGACGGCGGATACACCGTCGTCGCCACGCTGGTCGACGGCCCATCCATTACGTCGCCTAGCAGCGCCGTATCGAGCGACGACTCCCGCGCCGGCCTTGTGTCGTCCCCCACCAAGGGCGGGTACATGAGCGGCGGTGGCGCCATCGCGACCGACCCGTCCGCCAACACGAGCGACAAGCATGGCTATTTCTCGCTCCAGATGAAGCCCGGCAAGCAGCCGGTCGGGAACCTGGTCTACATCTACCGCGTCCGAATGGACGTGGGCGGCGGCAACCTGCGCGACGTGGACGTTTGGGTCAACAGCACGTCGATCACCACGCTCAGCGGCGGCTCTGCGACCGGCCAGTTTGCCGTCGAGTACGTCGATGCTGTGACAGGCCAGCGCTACACGGCGCTCGAGTTCTCCGGTGGAACGTTCAAGCTCAACGTGGTCGGTGCGACAAGTAAATCGCCAGCGAAGTTCGGATTGGTGCTAAAGGATCCCAATAGCACACTGTTCCATTCCACCGGCAGCGCGCCGGCGCCAGTCGTGCTCGGCCTGCTCGTCAGCACACTGTAGAACCGCCGCGTCTACAGTTATCAGTCGTCGCGGACGCGTCAAACGGTCACATTCCAGCCTTGCAGATCCGCACTTTGGGCGGCCTGCGAATCACCGCAGCCGGCGAAGGCACGAATACACCACCAGGTCGTGCCAGCCGCCGTGCCTGTACTGGGCGCCTCGGAGCACTCCCTCTCTAGCGAACCCTGCATTCTCGAGCGCACGTTGCTCAGCTAGGTTGTCAATGTCGGTCATTGCCTCGATCCGGTTGACCCGAGACGTGGCGAATAGGTGGTCGGCAAGAACGTGCTGGGCCTCACTGCCATAGCCGTGGCCTCTTGCCTCCGGTATCAGGTTGATTCCGATGTTCCATGCAACCGACTCTGGATTGGGGCCATATCGCACCTCGCGCCAGCCGACCGTACCGATTGGCTTGCGGGTCGTTTCCAACTCCACGATTAGGGTTCCACTCTGCGCACTGACCAGTCCGGTCTTTTGAATACGTCCCCTAACTGGCCCCAATTGCACGCCAAAGTCGTTGAATTCGCCGACGTACTCGGTCGAATGCCATAGTTCGAGAAGTTCCGCGTCATCTTCGGTCACTCGTCGTAGGCGCACCTTGTCGCCACCGATCGCCGGATCATCGTTCGTTTCCACAGTTCGATTGTTCCAGAGCCCCGCCACGCATCAGCGTGGGTTGGCGCGGTTGATCAGACAATGCTGAAGTCCTTCCGAAGCTCGTCCGCACGCGAAAGGCGCCCGGTCTGCACACACGCCGCGGCAAGCGTCGCGCCATTGCCTCATCGTCAGTGCGCGAGGGCTAGCGACTCGCGACGATGCGATCGACAGCATGCTGCTGATAACCCAGTGCTACCGATAACTGAGCCGTATCGCGACCTTCCGACTCGGGCTGAGTTCTCGCAACCATTTTTTCGGAACTCGGCTTACTAGGCGCCGGTCAGAAAACCCCGGTACGCGGCGCCTCAATCGGAGCTGACGCCGACCAGAGCCTAAGCCCGACGACAGCGAACCAGATGACTCGCATGCCGGCAAAGGCATATGCGATCACCACTCCCTTGACCACGTTTGCGCCCGCGAAAGCCAGCACACTCACCAGCGCCGTGCCAAACGAAAAGAGGTCATAGCCCCGCCAGAAGGAGTTACTCCGGAAGCGAAGCCCTAGCAGCACATAGCCGACCAGCGTGCCCAAGCTGGCGATGATGAAGGCCAGCGCGTGGACCAAGCCATGGAACGTGTGCGGCGGGGAGCTCACAGGCAGGTCGGTGGGGAAGAGACCGGCCACGATCGTGCATGCACCGACGATGCTGATACAGATCGGCCCGGCGGCCGAGCCTCCAGGGATGCCCTGGTGTAGGGCGTATGCGAAGCCGATCACCAGCACGCCTAGCAAGATGAAGTTGAGCGTTTGCATCCAGCCCAGAGGACCCAGCGCGTTCGCGCTCGGGAAACTGCTTTTCATCGGGTCGAAGCCGATCGAGAGCAAGAAGCTGCGCTGGAGACTCTCCTCAATTACGAGCACGACCTGGAAGAGAAGCGGGGCTAGGCTGCCCGCAAGGGCCAGCAAGCGCAGGCTCCGTGCCATAACGTCCGCAGTCTAGTCAGAGAGCCTTTGGTATTCGTACAGCAACGCCGGTGACAAACGGTGATATCTCGCGGCACCTAGCGGCACGCCGTGAATTGAGACCGCCAGTTTTGAACGGGCGGCAGCGATCTGTTAACCGCAAGGTTCAGGGCTCGAACCCAGTCACGTTTCGCCAGTTCGTGACACTGGCAGGGCTCGCCCTCCAGACCAATACAGCACTCGCCTCTTTGACATAAGAAGGTCCAAGCGCACTCCAAAGATGGATCATCTATCGCCAAATGCGCTGGAGATGAGTCGTGCCTATCGCGTCATGGTGTTTCGAGCGGTCGGTCGTGGCCGAGATCCGCGCCTGCACCTGGTCCGCGACGACCTGGCAGCCTCGCTGTGCGGACTCCCGAGAGAGGAGCTCGCTCCAGCCAGCCATCAGCTCGAGATCGTTTGCCCTGAGTGCATCGAATGGCTGAGGAAGGGGAATTCGTCATCGCAGCTGAAGAAAGTCTCGAGGCCCGCTGAAGGACAGTAGCCCCCGCTAATCAGCCCTGGACTGCGACCGGATCGAGGGTCGCTGGGCTGAAATCTTCAAGGAGACCGCGGATACGCCCAACCCGGTCCTGAAAGCCGGCGCTTCCGCGCCAGGCGGCGATCGTTTGCTCATCGGGCCAGGGTCCGAAGCTGACAAAGCGGCTCGGCTGCTCGCGGTCGCGAAGGAGGGTGCCGCCAGGCTCAGCGCCCTGGACTTCTCGCATGGTCCAGTCAGCCATCTCCTGCCAAGCAGTGATGAAGTCGTCCTCACTACCGGGCTTCACTTGCCAGATCCCCATCGTGTAAACGCTCACCGGCAGATTCTAGGAGCCCGGTAGGGGTCGCAGCCTGCACCGGAGCTATCAGTAGCTGCCGGTTCACAATAGTTGCGATGGGCCGCAATGCCCGAAAGCGAGCCGAGGAGCGCGAGGAACACCGACATCATGGCGTACCGGGCGAGGAGCCCGAACAAGCTCTCGAAGTGCCCAAGAAGTGCCCTCGCTGCGGATCAACTGACCTCGTTGTAGGGCGCTACATGGCAGGGGTCACGACGGGCATTGACGTCATTTGCGGCAACTGCAATTGGCAAGGGATGATCCAGCCCGGCATCTGGTAGTTGGCGCGGTAGCGTCGCCGCGTTCGTCGTCCTGACCCCAGCGCACCTGTATGATGCCGGCACTCACGTGCTGGGAAGGGGCACTCGGTTCGCGTTTGTTGGCGTTCTCGCCTTGATGCTCAACGTCGCACCCGGTTCAATCAAGGTCGGCAATGCCGCCGGCGTGGCCAGCCCTGGTTATGCGGTCACCGACTTCGCGACCGGTTTCAACACATTTCCGCCTTACGGACCGGGACCTGTCGGGCTCGCATTCGATTCGCAAGGCAATCTGTACTCAACCGGCTACCTGGGTGGAAATCTCTACAAGTTTCCGCCCACCGGCAACACGTTCGAAAGCTCGGTGCTCAGCAATGTCGGCTATCGCGTGACCGGCCTTGCGTTCGACAAAGGAGGCCGGCTATTTCTCGCTCGGCAAGGCGAGGGTGACATAGCGGAGCTCGATCCAAGCACGGGAAGCATCATCGGCACAGTGGCCAGTGGGATTTGCGGGCCCAACGCAGTTGCAGTTGATCCGTTGACGAATGACCTCTTCATCTCGTCCTGCGGCACCGTGCAGCGCCTGCACGGATATCAGGGACAGCCGGTCACGCCCACCCTGTACACGTCGAACGTTGCAGTCGACGGCCTGACTTTTGCGCCCGATGGAACGCTTTATGGCGCGGGTGGAGGGCCGATCTACCGCATCACGGGAACGTCCGACGTCGCGCCCGGGACGCCGACTGTCCTCGCGAACGTCCCTCGCGGCGACGGAATAGCGCTCCTGGCACCTCAGCCTGGACGGCCGATCACGCAGCTCGTGGTCAACACCAACAACACGAACGGCTTCATCTACGACGGAGAAATCGACCTCGTCGACTTCTCTTCCAGCCCAGCAACGATCACACCGATCGTCACCGGCGGAAACCGTGGTGACTTTGTCGCCGTCGGGCCCGACAAATGCCTCTACGCGACGCAGTCCGACGAGATCGAAAAGGTCACGGCGGCGGACGGAAGCTGCCCATTCATACCGACCGGCGTCGGGACACCAAGACCGAATCCGCCGCAGCATGTCACCAACATCGGGACGGCGGCCGGAAATGTGCTGGTTGCGTGGCAGGCCCCGCAGCCTGATGGTGCGGTTATCGACCATTACGAGGTCCAACAACTCGCCCTTGATGGCACGCCGATTCGATTCATTCGGACCGTTTCAGCGACGGCCCCGCTTGAGGCTCTCATCGGGAGCCTCAATCTGTGCAGCTACTACTTCTACGGGGTCCTGGCGGTAGGGGCTGACGGTCAACGATCCAACCTCACGCAGGCAACCACTCGAGCGTTCACGCAGGCGAGTCCTGCATCACCCCCTCCTACCGTCACCATCCTGATTCAGGGCGTCAACAGTCATGACAGAGCCTCGACATTCAATCCCCTGACTGTTTACGACTACTGCACCAGTCTCGACGGCGCGAATCCAAACGACATCGGCACAACGTACCCGCCCGCGTTGGCGGACATGCAGAGTTACTGGGACCAGGACGGCGAACCAGCTCATCAGCCGGCCTACGGTGCTGGTAACAGGTTGATCGACTCGTTGGCGAGTCACGGTGGCATCGTCCTGCCCTTCAGTTACAAAGGCGCCACGCTTACGGGAAATCCGACTGCGCCAACTTTTACATTCCACGCATATACGGGCAGTGATGTGGCGAACACGTTCCCACAAGTCGCGGCAAAGACTTTGGATGACGAGATCACGTCGATCAACAAGGTCTGGCCTTCCACCAAGATCGTCGTCGTGGGGCACTCCAATGGGGGCGCTATCGCCGAGCTCTGGTGGATCTTCTACGGATCGCAGAATGCCCATGGCGTGGTGCAGGCGTTTTCGCTTGACTCGCCGCTGAACGGCGTCGCCAACGCCGACTGCGTCAATGGCAACCCCATCTGCTCGTTCCTGGGCGTTGGCTCAGCGCTTGGGATCACCTACCAGGCGGTCTGGGCGGGCCAGGCCCAGCTGGATCCCGGTTACGTAGCGCTCCAGGCTCGTAGCCCGCTGTTTACGCCGGTGGGTACGGTCGGCGACCCCGTCTACGACCCCCCCGACCAGGGAGCGGCACACAATCCCGCCGGCATCAAGCAGATTGGGATCATTTCGCAGATCTGGTGGTCAGAGCCGGGATGCATGAATTCCGGATTCGACCTGTCGTCTTCCGCGTGCATTCCCGTCGGCAACTACTTCATCGACCCGTGTGGGCCGTTGAATGACGGCACGCCGCCTCTATTTGGAGTCCCAGGCAGCTTCTGGCTGCATGGGGTCGTTGAGAATTGCCCCGGTGTGATCGCAAAGATCATGACCTACGCAGGCTGAGGCGTCCCAGAACCAGATCCGAAATTCGAACCGAGCTCAGCCGCGTTTCGGTCGTTCTGATTCCGATACTCGTGCCAGGCGGTTGATCTTCTCGCCATCCACGTCGATGGCGAAAACTTGCTCCATCACAACGGCCCAACCGTGGATGAAGTACCTCCATCCATCCTCGACGCGCAGGTGCCGGCCGGCTTGTTGTTGTAGCGCTTGGTGGAGAAAGTCCAGCTCCCCTCGGTAATTCAGCTCCCAGACATAGCCTCGCGCGGGAAAAAGGGCAGCCTCGGTGATCGGCGAACCCGGCGTGTCCTTGCCCATCCCCGTGGCGTTGATGACCAGCGATCCGGCCGGCAAATCGCCGATCAAGCGGTCGTTGGTGCGCGGATCGCTGTTCTCGATGTAGCGGACTGAAGTGCCCGAGGCGACCTTTGCGTGAACGTCCCGCATGGCCTCGAGCCTGCCCGTCGTTCGATTGACGACCGTGATGTGCGAAGCCGATCGTTGTTGCATCAGGTGCACCGTGATTGCGACGGCCGACCCGCCTGCGCCCAGGCACAGAACCTCGCCCCTCTCCGCTAAGGGATAGAACTCAGCGAGCGCGCGGCCGCACGAGATCGGGTCCGTGGCGAACGCCCATAGCTGGCCGTTGCGTTTCGCCAGGCAGGATGTCTCCCCACAGAGCTGCGCGTAGTCGTCGACCACGTCGAAGAGGTCGCGACAGGCTTCGAAGACGTCGATCTTGTGTGTCGTGACGAGACCGCCCAGCTCGTGCTCATCGGTCTTGATCCGGGCGACCACCTCTCTATAGCGGTCGGGTGGGGCGTGGATAGGCAGGTCGCAGCCCACCAGTCGCACGTCGCCCAGACCAAGCTCTGTGGTCCACGCCGGAAACAACCGCGTCGCGGCGGACTGGCCGGTGCTGACGCCGATGAAGGTGAATGTCTGCAGCGTCAGTCGCGACCCAGCACGCGCGTGTATGCCGCCGCCAGCAAAACGATGATCGCGCCGTAAAGGACCTGCTTGACCGCATCGGGCACGTCGAGCAGCGTCAGCACGCTGTTCAACACGGTGAGGATCAATGCCCCCACCGCCGTCCCGGAATAGCTCCCGCTCCCGCCGAAGATCGATGTGCCCCCGATCACAACGGCCGCGACCGAAGGCAGCAGCAGAATGTTGGCGAGGCTCAAGTCCGCGGCGTTCACCGTGCCGGCCAGCACGATACCTGCGACGGCGCTCAGGAGCCCGCAGGCCATGTAGTTCGTGAGCAACACCTGCCAGCCACGGACACCGGCCAGTCGGGTCGCTTCCTGGTTGTCACCCAGCGCGTACAGCAGGCGTCCGAATCCGGTGCCGCGCAGGCCGATGATCAGCACAGCCGCCAGCACGGCCCACAGGAACAGGCTGACCGGCACGTATTCCAGCACCGTGCCGGAGCCCAGGGTGTGAATCACCGCCGGGACGCCTGGCACGCTGCGAACGGCGGCCTGGCTGTAGACGTTGAGGGTTCCGGTGACGACCAGTCCCATCGCGAGGGTCATGATCAGCGGCTGCACCCTGAACACGGCGACACCGACGCCGTTGACGAGGCCGACGACCACCCCGACCAGCAGCCCGGCAACGATGCCCCGCGTCACTCCGAACGGTGCCTGGCTCGCCATGATGTAGGCGGCGGCGGTGGCCACGTTCGCGACGGACAGGTCGATCCCGCCAGTGATGACGACGAGTGTCTGGCCGGCGGCCAGGATTCCGAGCGGGGCGGCGAACTCCAGGATGTTCGACACCCAGTTTGCGTTGACCGCGCCGGGGCGAATCACCTCGATCAGCCCTGCGAGCGCGACGAGCAGCGCGATCAAGACGATGATGGAATTCTGCTGCACGATACGAGCGGTCGCAGCCGCCCTGGAGCTCACGCGCGCCTCAACACAACACCGAGCCCGCCGATCATGACCACGATCACGATGAGGACCCCCTGGATCATCTGGCCGTAGTTGGGGTCGATGCCCAGGTAGATGAGCACCGCTGGGATCAGCGACAGGATGTACGCCGCAGCGACCGGGCCCAGCATGCCGCCGCGCCCGCCCGCCAGGCTGACCCCGCCAAGCACGATGGCGGAGACTCCGCTCAAGGTGTAATAGGTCCCCGCGAGGGGTGAGCCGACGCCCGTGGTCATCGACAAAGCCAGGCCTCCGCACGCGGCGAAGAATCCGCCGACCGCGTAAGCGAGCACCCGACTCAAGCCGAGGTTCACCCCCGAACGAAACGCGGCGTTGCGGTCGCTCCCCACGGCGTAAATCGCCAGGCCAGCGCGGCTGCGGCGCAGCGGGATCCAGACCAGCGGTATCACCAGGAGCAACAGCAGCGCGTTGGGAATCCACGCCGACAGCGTCGATCCCTGCGCGAGGTTTTGAAAGTCGAACGGGACGCCCGGCGTAGGTTTGGCCAGCACCAGCAAGGCCAACCCGGCCCAGATGAAAGACGTGGCCAGCGTGATCACGATGTCCGGCACGCGCGTCAGGACGATGATCGCGCCGTTGAGTGCCCCCGCAAGGGTGACTTCGAGCAGGACGATCAGCGCGACGATCAGCGAGTAGCCGAGGTCGTGGCCGAGCATGGCGCGCAGCGCAAGCACATTGGCAAGCGCCATCAACGGGCCGACTGACAGGTCGATGCCTCCGCTGAGGACGACTATCGTTTGTGCGGTCGCCGCGAATGCAAGCGGAAGCGCCGCCAGCGTGAGGGTGTTCCACTCGAATGCCCCGTAGTCAGGTTTGATGATGAGAGTGACAACCATCAGGACCGCGAAAAGCGCGTAGACCGCGATCGTCCAGCCGTAGCGCCTGGCCGCCCGGCCGAAACGAATGCCAGACGTCCGCGGCGCAGCCGCCGCAGCAGTCGCCACTACTCTCCTTCCTCCGAAGGCAAGCCGTGCGCAGCGCGCAGCAACGCCCGTTCGTCCGCGTCGGAGGCGGGCATCTCGTCGACGAGCTCACCGCCGAAGAGCACGATGACGCGGTTGCACGCCAGCTGGATCTCCGGCAGCTCCGACGTGAACAGCAGCACCGCCGAGCCGTTGGCCGCCAGCTCCTTGACGAGTCCGTAGATCTGGCGCTTCGTCCCGATGTCGATGCCGCGTGTTGGGTCGAAACACAACAGTGTCTTGAACCCGCCGGCCAGCCACCGAGCGATGCCGACCTTCTGCTGGTTGCCTCCTGAGAGGCGGCGCACCTCGGATGTCACGCGCGTGTCGATCTGCAGACGTTTGACAGCCGTCGCGACGCGTCGCTTCTCGCGCCTCGGATTGATCGGACCCCACCTCGCGATCCGGTTGACGAAGGGCAGGGCGATGTTCTCGCGGACGGATCTCTGACGGAGCAGCGCTTGCAGCCGGTCGGCCGGGATGAGCACCAACCCGGCACGGATCGCGTCCGCCGGATGCCCAAAACTGCGCGCCTTGCCGCCAACCAGGATCTGGCCGGACTCCGGCCTGCGAACACCGGCCATGCAATCGAACAGCTCTTTTTCCCCCTGGCCCTCGAGCGCCGCAACGCCCAGCACCTCGCCAAAGCGAAGCGTGAAGCTGACCCCGTTCAGGGTGCCCGCCTTCAGGTCACGCACCTCGACCGCGACTGCTCCAGTCGCCGGAGTGCTCGGCGAGGCTGCCTCGGCCGCGACCTCCTCCGCCACCGGGCCAAGCATCAGCTTGACAATGCGCTCCTCGCCGCCCTGCGCCGGTTCGACGACACCGACCGTCTTCCCGTCCCGCAGCACCGTGGCGCGGTCGCACAACGCCGAAACCTCCGCCAGACGGTGTGAGATGAAGATCACCGAGCGTCCCTCCGCGCGCAGCTGCCGCGCAACGCTGAACACGCGAGAGGTCAGGTCTGCGGGCAGCGACGCCGTGATCTCGTCGAGCAGCAGCAGCTGCGGTTCGATTGCGAGCGCGCGTGCCAGGTCGAGCAGGCTTAGGGTTGGCCGGGCGAGCTCGCGTGGCATGGTCGAAAGGTCGAACCCGCCCAGCCCCAGATCGGCGAGATACCGCCTGAAGCTCGAGATAGGCGTGGCCGTGAGTATCAGGTTCTGCAGCACCGTGAGGTCGGGCAGCAGCGACGGGTCCTGGTAGACGCAGATGAGCCCCGCCTTGCGCGCTTCCGACGTCGAACGAAACGTCCTGGCGCGGCCGCCGAGGCGGATGGTTCCGCCGTCCGCCGTCAAGGCTCCGGTGAGGATTTTGACCAGCGTGCTCTTGCCTGCTCCGTTGGCCCCCATCAGCGCGTGGATCTCACCGCCGCGCACGCGTAGGTCGGCCGAACGGAGGGCGACGACAGGTCCGAAATGCTTGGCCAGCCCGCTCGCTTCGAGCAGAGAGCCGGAGTCGGTTAATGAATCGTCGTTAGGAGCCGCTGCCATTTGAAGGTGGGGCGGGGAGACACCCCCGCCCCATAGCGATGCAGATTAGCTCGGACCTGCGCAGGCGATGAGGTCCTGCTTCGTGTAGGTCGTGTACGGCTTGACGTCAAATGCGACGCTGTAGTACGGGTCGAGGCTCGAGTCGTAGGTGGTCTGAAGCTTGGAAACACCGGCAGCCGTGGTGTTGTCCCACACCTGCGGCGTGAGGTGGATCACGTGGTCGTAACTGTGGGTCTTCTGCAAGATAGCAAGGCCCACGGCCAGGCCCGCGCCTCCGATCGGCGGCGGGTTGGTCACCGCCGCGCCGATCAGTCCCTTGTCTTTAAGCGTGGCGAGCTCCTGGACGAACTTGTTGTTGTCCGCGCCCACGATGGGAACGTAGGGCTTGCCGGCGGACTGGAACTGGTCCACGACTGTCGAGTCGATGCCCGAGGTCCAGATGCCGTTGTACTGGATGCCCGAGCTGAAGATGTCCTTCATCTGCTGGGCGGCCGGGTCGAGCGACCAGTTGGTGAAGGTTTGCTTGATCACCTTGATGTTCGGATAGGCGGCCAACGCGGTGGTGAGGCCCTGGTGACGGTCGGTGTCAGCTGGGACACCGTTGATGCCGCGCATCTCGATGATGTTGCCCTTCCCTCCGAGCTGCTTCGCCAGCCAGTCGGCGCCAAGCTGGCCGTACGCGACCTGGTCGTTGCTGACCACGTACGCGGTCGGCTCGGACACCGCCTGGTCGACGGCCACGACGACGATGCCTTTGTCGGTCGCCTGCTTGATCACCGCGTTGAGCGCGTCGCGGTCGGACGGGTTGATGACGATCACGTTTGCGCCCGACGAGATCAGGTTGCGGATGTCGGCGATCTGCCCTGCCGCGTCGGTGTTGCGGTTGGCGATGACCACCTTGGAAACCACGCCTGATGCCTTGGCCTGGGCCTTGATCGAGCAGATCATCTCCTCGCGCCAACCGTTGCCTTGCAGCGTGTTGGAGACGCCTACCACGTATTTGGTGGTGCCGCCACCACTCGGCTGGTTGCCACACGCGACCATGGCGAAGGCGCCGACCATCAATGCGGCCACCCATCGCGCGGTCGTCAAATGGCGTTCACGACTCGTCACAGACGATCACCTCCTATTGCATGCGGCCCGGATCGGGCCTTTGCCGGCTTCTTCTTGCTCCCCAGATGCTTCAGTCTCCACCTCCTGTCAAGTAGCGAGGCTGCGCGCCGCCCGTCGGGCGTGCTCCCGGTAAGCTGCCTCGAAGAGCTCATCCGAGCGTTGCCTTCCCACCTCGGCGACGCTCGTGATCACCGGTGGCAGCTTGGACTTGGCCAGTAGAAGCTCCGCGGTCCGGACCTTGATCGCGTCGGCCACCGCGACAGCCGCCAGCGTCGATCCTGGTCCGACCGGGGTCTCGGGCAGCCCCTCGAGCCGGCAGAGCGCGTCGCCGGCCGGCGTGCAGAGGTCGATCACGACGTCAGCCTCGTCCATCAAGCGGGCGCCGCCCTCCATCTCGCCCGCCCTTGACTGCGCGATCGACGTGACCGCGATCACCGGTAGTCCCCTCCGCCTGGCGCCGCGCGCGAACTCAACGACCACAGCGCCAAGCCCGCTGGCCGAGAACACCATCACGGCGTCCTTCGGCTGAAACTGGAAGTTGGACAGGATCACCTCGGCCAGACCAGGCGTGCGTTCGATGAACATCGCCTGGCGCTGGCCGTTCGCCCCGACAACCTGCGTATGAAAGGTCATCGACAGCTCGACGATGGGATGGAACCCTGGGTACGAGCCATACCGCGGAAACATCTCCTCGACCGGGATGCGCGAGTGACCGGTTCCAAAGAGATGGACGAAACCTCCGGCGCCGATCGCCTCCGCGCAGATCTCGCTCGCCCGCTCGATGGCGCCCGATTGAGTGTCGCGGACCTTTTGCAGGAGCGCGATCCCAGCCTCTATCCAGTCGGAACCCTCGCGCATCTTTCAGCCGGCCACCTTCGCGTCGATCTGAACGGCTTCCCAGTGGCCGCTCTTCATCGATCTGTACGCGGCGTCGAGCACCGAGTTGACGATGTAGCCGTCGACGAAATCCTCACGCGGCTGCTCGCCTTTCACAAAGCACTCGACGAAGTGGCGCATCTCTTCGTGGTAGCCGTAAACACGTGCTTCGTCTGGGATCGGAAATACCCAGCCGACGTCGGCGTCTGCCTTCTCCATCAGGTAGCCGGCGGGCTGCTGGATGAAGGCCCGTATGCGAGTCGAGCTGGTGTCGGTCACGATCCGCCCCATCGTGCCGTAGACCTCGTTGCGCAGCTCCATGCCGCCTTTCGCCGTCCAGGAAGCCTCGGTCAGCGAGGTCCGGCCGTCCGCCAACCGCAGCAGAAGCACCGCGTTGTCCTCGCCGGTGGTGCGGTCCCCGTGCACCATCGTGGCACCCCACGCGAACACGTCCTTGATCTGGTGTTCCTTGCCGAAGAAATAGCGCGCCGCTTCGACCGTGTGGCACCCCATGTCGAGCAGAGCGCCGCCGCCCGCGGTTTCGGCGTCCCAGAAATGCTGCGCATGCGGACCCGAGTGTGCCTCCCGTGCGCGAACCGTCAGGACCTTGCCGATCGCGCCGCTCTCGATCATCTGCCGTGCACGCATCACGTCGGGCGAGAAGACCTCGGTCTCGGCGTAGCCGTGCATCACGCCCGCCTCGCGTGCCAGGTTGACCATCTCGGCCGCTTCGTGTCCGTTGCGCGCCAGAGGCTTGGTGCACACCATCGCCTTGCGAGCTGCCGTGGCCACCCGGGCGGCGGGGAGGTGGAGGTGGTTCGGCAGCGCGATCACCACGAGCTCGACGTCGCGGTCGTCGCAGAGCTCCTCCATGGTCGTGAACTGACGAGGGACGCCATAGCGCCGGCCGAATTCCTTGGCTCGCTCCTCCGAGCGCGAGTAGTTGGCCACCACCTCGGTGCCGGGTACGTCGCGCAACCCATCCATGTAGAAATCGGCGACGAAGCCGGAGCCCAGCATGCCGATCCGAACCACCCGATTCATGAGCGAGCTGCGGCTGCGGCCGCTGCGGCCTTTCGGGCTTTGAACTCGTCGAGCATCGCCGCGGTCTGGGTGGCTCCGACGCGGGTCACGCCGATCTCGAGCACTTCGAGCAAGGCGTCAAGCGTCCGGATGCCGTGCGCCGCCTTGATCCCGATGCGCGGCGAGACCGATCGGCGCATGAGCTTGAGGTCGTCGATCGTCGCGCCGCTGGGCGCGTACCCCGTTGACGTCTTCACGAAGTCGGCGCCCGCGGCCTCGACCAGCTGACAGCCGCGCACCTTCTGCTCGTCCGTCAGGTAGGCGTTCTCGAGGATCACTTTGACCAGCGCGCCTTCCTTGTGCGCGACCTCGACCACCTGAGCGATTTGCTCCCGGACGTAACGGTCGTCGCCCGAGATGAGGCCGCCGATGTCGATCACCATGTCCAGCTCACGCGCGCCGTTCTGCAGAGCAAGACGGGACTCGAAGACCTTCGTCTCAGTCCGCGAGGTCCCGTGCGGAAATCCGATGACAGTCCCGACCGCAACGGTGCTGCCTGCCAACAGATCGCGAGCGC
Source organism: Chloroflexota bacterium (assembly GCA_005880795.1). Classification (GTDB taxonomy): domain Bacteria; phylum Chloroflexota; class Dormibacteria; order Dormibacterales; family Dormibacteraceae; genus 40CM-4-65-16. The sequence goes on from VBGP01000023.1 coordinate 18,733, forward strand.
GTTCGACGTCGCGCGGCCGCGCGCAAACGGAAGCGACGTCGTACTTCACTGCAAGCATGCATCCGGCCTCGACAGATGCGTCATCGAGCTCAGGCTTCAGGAGCGAGTGATCGATCGTCTTGGCGATGTCGCCGTAGCTGAGCTGTTCGAAAAACGAGCTCATCCATCCCTCCTCACGACTTTCGTCCCCTGGCGTTCGACGACAAAATCGACGTCCAGGGCGTAGCGGTCAGCCGGGTAGCGCGACTCGGTGAACTCGAGGGGCCGTCCCTGCTGGTCGAGGATGATCCGCCGTTCCACGAGCATGGGGTCTCCCTTGCGCATCTGCAACCAGCGCGCGTCATCCGCCGCGGCGGGTTCTGCGCTGATCGTGGCCCGACCCCTTGTCGGAAGACAGCCGGCGCGGACGAGCACCGCGTGGAGCGATTCTCTCTGCAGGTCGGCCGCGAGGACCGCGACCGCTGTTCGCCGATGGAGGCGCGTCGACTCCACTGCGATCGGATGGCCGTCCGCCAGGCGAATCCTCCTGAGCCACAACACCTTTTCGCTGTCCTTGAGTTGAAGCCGCACGGCCTCTTCACGGGTTGGCGCGCGCAGCGCCCGCCCAAGCAGTCGCGAGCTCGGCACCCTGCCCTGGCGGCGCATCTCGTTCGAGAAGCTGAGGAGGCTGTTGGCGCGGCGGTGGGTGGGCGGCTCGCCCACGAACGTGCCGCGGCCCCGAACGCGGAAGACCAGTCCTTCCTGCGCGAGGCGGTTCATGGCGTGGCGGGCGGTCATCCGGCTGACGCCGAACTCCTCGCATAGCTGCGCGTCAGATGGAAGGTCAGCGCCGGGCTTCAGCCGGGCGAGACGCTGCCGGATCGCCTGCTCGATCTCGCGATACCGCGGCCTGTACGTTTCCTCGACAGATGTCTCCGCCAGGACCATCGGCTAAATGTATAGCTATCTAGACAAAATGCAAGCAAAGCCCCCTCTCCCCTTCAGGGGAGCGATCAATTGGCGCGGGTACCGCGTCCTTAACGGGCTTGTCCCGTAGGGTCGGGGAGAGGGGCGTGGCTCGGTACTGGAGAGGAGCCGTGCAACGCTGCCCCAATCGCCCCGGCCCAGATCCCCAGCTCGCCGCATACGACCTTGATGCGCGAGACGTCGGTGACATGCACGCGGCGCTCGAGCTCCTGTTGAATCGGATCGAGCAGCATGTCGCCGGCGGCAGCGACCCCGCCCCCGATCACAACTCGATCCACCGACAACAGCACGATGACATTGCTCGCTCCGATGCCCAGGTATCGCCCCGCGTCGCGCAGCCCTTGCTGTGCGCGGTGGTCGCCGGACCGGGCGGCGGCCACCGCCTCCTCCACACCAGGTTGCCCGCAGGCGGCGGCGATGGCGTCGGCTCGAGCCAGCGCCTCGAGGCACCCGTGGTTGCCGCAGTTGCATCGCGGCCCGTCGGGAAGGATGGTCTGATGCCCGAACTCGCCGGCGGTCCCTTCATGGCCGAAGTAGAGGTGCCCGTCGAGGATCAGCCCTCCACCCACCCCTGTGCCGAGCGTGATGCCCAGCATCGAAGTTGCACCGCGACCCGCACCCAGGCCGTGCTCCGCCAGCGTGAACGCGCGCGCGTCATTGATCAGGCGGACCGGATGCCCGATCGCATCGGTCATCGCGCGGGTGACGTGCACGCCGTCCCAATCACCCGGAATATTGGGAATGAAACGGGTCACACCCGCGTCGGGATCGAGGACGCCTGGCATGCCTACCCCCACCGACTCGATGCCTTCGATGTCGCTGAAAACGGTTCGCGCAACGACAAGCAGCTGCCGCACCACGCTCTGCTCGCCGCCGGCCGTGTCGGTCGGAAGCCGGCCCGTCTTCAGAAGGCGCGGTTCCCGGTCGCGCTCAACGACCGCCCACTTCAGATTCGTCCCGCCCACGTCAAGACCGAGGTGACGAGACATGGCGCTTATAGTGCCGCTGATGAGCCGATCGATGCATGACTGAGGTGGTCACGGTTCTCGGCTCGATCAGGCCGGACGAGCTCGGCGTCACCGACGCTCATGACCACCTGTTCCTCCGCAGCCCCGCGCTTCCCGGACAGGAGTTCGAGGACCTGGACCGCGCGGTGGAAGAGGTTTCCGGCGCGGCTCGCGGTGGGCTGCAGGCGGTGGTCGAGGCGACGCCGATCGGCCTCGGCCGAAATCCCGCGAAGCTGAGGGCAGTTGCCGAAGCGACCGGCGTGCAGATCGTGGCGGCGACCGGCTACCACCGCGACGCTCACTACGGAGACGGTCACTGGGTGCGCAAGGCGCCAGTCGAGCAGCTGGCGACGCGGATCCTGTCTGACCTTCGGCGGGGGATGCACCCCGACGACTGGCTGACCGAAGCGCCCCCCGATCCGGCGCGCGCGGGCGTGATCAAAGCCGGGGCGTCTTACCAACGCATCAGCGTGCTTGAGAGACGGAGGCTGGTTGCCGCCGCGATTGGCAGCCGCGAGACCGGCGCGCCGATCCTCGTGCACACAGAGATCGGCACATGCGCCCACGAGATCATCGATCTGCTCACGCGCGAGGGAGTGAAGGAGGATCGCATCATCCTGGCGCACCTCGACCGCAACCCTGACCTCGAGCTGCACGCCGGGATCGCAGCCCGTGGCGTGACGCTTGAATACGACACTCCGGGTCGTATCAAATACCGGCCCGACAGCCAGCTGCTAGACCTGGTCGAGGCTATGGTGCACGCAGGACACGCGGGCTCGATGATGCTCGGTCTCGACCTCGGTCAGCGCGATTACTTCCGCTCCTATGGCGGCGGCCCCGGCCTTACGTATCTGATGGACACCTTCGCTCCGCGCCTGCGCAGCCGCGTGGGAGAGGATGTGCTGCACAGGATCCTGGTCGAGACCCCCGCCCGCGTTTTTGCGATCCCGACGCAATGAGCAAGCGGTACGACGTCGTGGTGGTGGGCGCCGGCTCGGCTGGAAGCTCCGCCGCCATCAGCGCGGCGCGACTCGGCGCGCGCACGCTGCTGCTCGACCGCCTCCCTTTTCTGGGCGGTACCTCCACGGCGGTGCTCGATACGTTCTACGCGTTCTACACGCCTGGCGAAAAGGCACGTCGCGTCGTGGGCGGGATCGGCTGGGAGGTCGCCGAAAAGCTCAAGGCCGAAGGCATGGCGTTCGAACGCCCGAACACCTACGGCGCGGGGACCGGGGTTACGTACGACCCCGAAGTCCTGAAGGTCGTGTGGGAGCACCTTGCCGACGACGCCAGGGTCGACGTGCTCCTGCACACGTGGGCCACCGGGGTTCAGATGAGCGATGGGCGCATGCACGCCATCCGGATCTGGAACAAGGGTGGCGAGTCGGTCATCGAGGCCGGAGCATTCATCGACTCGTCAGGCGATGCAGACGTGTCTGCGATGGCCGGCGTCCCGTACGAAGATGCCCGGTCGACGCCCAACCTGCAGTCGCTGTCCACGATCTTCCGCCTCGCAAACGTCGACGTCGAGAAGGCGTCGGCACTTCCCAAGACCGAGCTGTGGGCGATGATGCGCGGCGCTGCCGAGTCGGGCGACTTCATGCTTCCGCGACTCGAAGGCTCGTGGCACCGCACGCCGCACGTCGGTGTCGTCACCGTGCACATGACGCGGATCCCGAACGTTGACGCCACTGATCCGGAGCAGCTCACTCACGCGGAGATCGAGGGTCGTCGCCAGGTGCGGGAATACCACCGGTTCCTTCGGGACAGAGTGCCTGGCTTCGAACGCTCGGTCCTTGTAGCGACGAGCCCTGCCATAGGCGTGCGCGAGAGCCGTCGCGTCATCGGCGATTACCGTCTCACTCGTGATGACGTGCTGGATGCGCGCCGATTTGACGATGAGATCGCGCTGTGCGGGGCGCCCATCGAGGACCACGCCGTTGGCCCCGACACGAGGTGGACGTACGTGCCGGAAAGCGGAGTGTATGGAATCCCTTATCGGTGCCTGCTGCCGAACAGCGTCGAAGGAATGCTTGTGGCGGGCCGGTGCTTCTCGGCCACCCACGACGCCCACGCATCGGCGCGCTCGATGGCCACGTGCATGGCGATGGGCCAGGCGGCGGGCATTGCGGCTGCGCTGTCGATCACGTCGCAGACCACGCCGCGAGCGGTAGACCTGGCGGCGCTCAGGCGTTGCCTGCTAGAGAATCACGCTCTCCTCGACCCGATCGACGTCGTCACTACGTCCAGCTGATCGCCGCCGCCAGACAAGCGATTCAGGTGGTGTCGATCGTTAACTTGATCTCGCAGCAGATGAAACCTAGATCTGGCGTCCATCGCAGAGTGAAAGGTGGTGTCGTATCGGCTACGTGGAAGCAGATGGCGGTCGGCCCGAACGTCGCGCCGTTGTTGAACTCATGTCGCTGCCAGGTATTGCAGTTGGGGGCATCCGTGGCAAGCGCCGATTGGTGATTGCCACCATCGATGAGGTGCAGGTCTTCGGGTGATGCATGCGTCGCGTCGCTCGAGTTCTTGAACTTCACCTCCATTCGCACCAGGTTGCCGTCAACCTTCACACTCGAAACCCAGAGGATGTAACCCTGAACATTCGCACAGGGCATCGGTGAGCAGGGCTCCGCGGACGGTGGTGCGACGCCAAGCGACGTTTCCAATGGCGCACGCAACGCCTGAAAGGCGACAATCGCGACTACCGCGGCTACAAGCAGGCAAGCGCCGATAGCCAGGCGAAAAGACCAGGATCTAGCCATGCTCGATTGTGAAACGAGTCTCGCCCGGCTCGGTTACCTACCCAGTTCGATCGCAGCGACCTACTTCAAAGTGCAAGACGCCTTTCAATCCAGACGAGCTTTCCGAACAGTGGCGTGAGAGGGTCAGTCCAAATCGCGCCTGTATGGTGCGCGACGATCCAGCGGGCCTCGGCGAAACTCGATTCGGCGGAGTGCTCCCCGGCGCTCGAGTGTGAAGACTTCTTTAACAAGCGCAAGGATCTTGATGCCCCTGTGAAGGTCCGCCCTCCGCTCGTTTCCGCGACGATCACTGTCGGACCGCCGGGCACTGGACCTCTTGTTTTCCGTTCGGGCCACCATTGCCTCCCGCCTTTATCACTTTGATCCTCCTTTTGGTTCGAGTCAAGTGCCGTCCGGAGCCCGGTCGGGGGCCCGAATCGTGGGCAGAATGTCGCCACATGCTCACCGGAGCTAACAACGCTTAACGGCGGGCGTTCCAGGAATTCGCGACGCGCTCCGTTACGACCAACGGGGAAGTGCGCCCAATCATCGAGTTCAGCGCGGTAAGCCGGCTCTACGGATCTCGGCGCGCCCTCGATACTGTCGATCTGAGCCTCCAGCCGGGTGAGCTCGCCTTCCTCGTCGGTCCCAGCGGCGCTGGCAAGACCACCCTTTTGAAGCTGATCAACCGCGAGATCCGGCCGTCGAGCGGCGAGGTCTGGGTTGCGGGCATCGCGGCCCACCAGCTGAAGGCGTCCCGCGTGGCCCAGCTGCGTCGCCGGGTTGGCGTCGTGTTCCAGGACTACAAGTTGCTGGCGCGGCTGACCGCGATCGAAAACGTCGCCTTCGGACTGCAGGTTGGCGACCTTCGAATTTCGGAGGAGGAGGCTCGGGACCGCTCGCTGGACGCGCTCGAGGCGGTGGGTCTAGGCGACCGCGCCGGCGCGTTTCCGCATCAGCTGTCCGGCGGCCAGCAGCAGCGAGTTGCGGTGGCCCGAGCGGTGGTTGCCCAGCCGCCGCTTCTGATCGCGGACGAGCCAACCGGCAATCTCGACCTGGAGACGGCCTGGGGGATCATGGACCTCTTCGAAGACATCGCCGCGTGGGGCACGGCCGTGCTCGTGGCGACGCACAACGTCGAGATCGTCACCCGGCTTCAGCGCCGAGTCCTGACGCTGGTCGACGGCAGGCTTGTGCGCGATCAACCCGCCGGGAAGACAGGCAGGATGGCATGGCTGGCCACCTCGTAAAGGGGCGCTTCCCCCGACGCAGGCTCGTCCAGACGGCGGTCGCGAATCTCCTCCGGCGCGTTTTCCAGAGTGCTGCTCGGAGCTGGGCTCGGAACATCGCCAGCAACGCGCCCGCCCTCGGTTCGATGACCCTGCTGCTGGTGATGTCCGGCCTGATCGGGCTGACCGGATTTGCCCTCCACAACCTGGAGCAGACAGAAGCGAGCCAGGCCTCGTTGCTGCACGTCTACCTTCGCGACGATGCCGCCGGCGCGGACGTCGTCTCGCTGATGAATCAACTATCGGCCGATCGCCGCGTCTCCACAGTCGTCTACGTGACCAAGGAAGATGCGCTCAAGCGCGCCCAGCGCATCCCGGGACTACCTGAGCTGGCTCAAGCGAGCGACAGCAATCCATTCCCGGCCAGCCTCGATGTGCAGGTCAAGAACATCGACGACGTGTCAGCGATCGATGCCTCGGTGCGAGGCGACGTATCCGTCGACCCCGTGTATCCGACGTCGTACGACCGGGGGGCCTACCAGCGAATCCAGGCCGTCCTGTTTGGAGCGGCGGTGGCGGGCGTCGCATTCCTGGCATTGCTTGGATTCGTGGCCGTGATGGTGACGATGAACAGCATCAAGATCGCGATTCATTCTCGTCGGGACGAGATCACGATCATGCAGCTGGTTGGCGCGCCCCGCTGGATGGTGCGCGGGCCGTTCGTGGTCGAAGGTGCGATCACAGGAGTGCTGGCAGGCGCCGTCGCGGGGCTCGTCACATTCAGCCTGACCATGACCGGAATCTCGTTGGCGTCGGGAACGTTCACCCAATTTGCCCCCGGTATCAGCATCTCGGTCGCGGCCGTCGCGGCCGCTGTCGTCGTTCTGGTGGGGCTGGGTCTGGGCTCCGGGTCGTCGCTGATCAGCTTGCGGAGACATATGGAGACATGAGGGCCACCCTGGTGGCTTTGGTGCTCGCGCTGCTCGTGCTCGGCGCGGACCGAACTGCGGCCACCGCCGATTCCACCCCGAACGATCCACAGCAGCAGCTGGCGATCATCGAACAGATCCGGGCGCAGCTCGGGAGCAACCTGGCCGATGCCATGGCGGCCCAGCAGCAGCTGCGGCAATCGCTGGAGGACAACGCGGCTCAGCAGCAGGTCCTGAAGGGCAAGATCAGCGAGGTCGAAGCGAAGATCGCCGATCTCAACACGCAGATCGCCGACGCAATGCGGCGTGAGGCGATCCTGGCGCGGCAGATCGATGCCGAGCGCGCGCAGCTGCGGCAGCTAAGCCATGCAATCTATGTTGCGCCAGGCTCGGTGCTGGTCGTGCTTGCCGAGTCGCAGAGTCTGAGCGATCTGATCACGCGGATTTCCGACCTCAACGTGGCCGGTGCGCGCGCGGGCGAAATCAAGGGCCGGCTGACCACCGATCTCTACGAGCTGCAGAAAGTGCGCCACAAGGAAGAGGTTGCTCGAGCCGAGCAGGTCAAACAACGCGATCTGCTTGACACCGAGCTGGCGCAACTGCAGGCGCTGGAGGCGCAGCAAGAAGCATCGATGGCCCAGCTGCAGGTGAAGATCGCTCAAACGCAATACGAGCTGAGGCAGCTGAACACCCAATCGACGCGGCTGGCCCAGGCGGTGACCGACATGCTGCAGCAACAGCAAGACGCCATCATCTCGGCTGCGATGCAGGCCGTTTGGACTCAGGTGGAGCTGTGGGCCCAATCCAACAACGTCGGCCAGATTCCGGCCAGCAGCGGCCATTCGACCAAGTACCGTTTCATCTGGCCTGAGCCGCAGGCGCAGATCTCGCAGCCCTTCGGCCCGAGTACATATTGGTTTGAGCCACCCTTTGGGAGCTACCCGCACTTTCACACGGGCATTGACCTGGTTGAGCCGTTTGGCTCCCCCGTGTTCGCGGCGGATGACGGGGTGGTCGCGTTGGTCGGAAGCACGAGCAGCGGCTATGGCAACTACGTCGTGATTGCTCACTCGGGAGGACTCGACACGCTCTACGGACATCTCTCGACGTCGTTGGTCAAAGTCGGGCAAACCGTCACGCAAGGCACGCCGGTCGGGCTCGAAGGATCGACTGGAAACTCGACCGGTGCCCACCTGCACTTCGAGCTGCGAATCAACCAGACGCCGATCAACCCGGCGCCCTACCTGCCGCCGGGCGGGCCCTCACCATTCCGAGGCTAGGCCGGAACACATATATAGAGGACGCGCGAAGGCGGTCGTCAGGCCGGGCGACCCGATCTGAATCCGCGCTCACGCAGCATTCAGGCCGATGGCGAACGCCGCGGCGTATCCGGCACCACTTGGTGTGAGAGTTGCCAGGAGCATTGCGCCGCTGTTGCCGTTCGATGTGTAGACCATGTCTGTCTGGTTGCGCGTATCCCTGCTCGGCCGCCCGCTGTACGGGGCGTTCTTGTAGACGAGGTCTGTGGTCGTGTCATCGAAAAACAGCTGCGACGTGAACTCGTAGGTCTTGGATGTGCCCGCGAACGTACGGATCTTGAAGTGGATGTGCACCGCGCGGCCGGAGTACCAGCCCGGGTAAATGGTGGTGAACTTCGCCACGCCGCCGGCGTCGGTCACCTGATAGCCGCGCAGAAAGCGTTTGCCAACGCTTGACTGTGCGGAGACGTCCGAGTAGACGCCGGATGCGTCGCAGTGCCAGACGTCGACCTGCGCGCCGCTCAAAGCCGTGCATCCGCTCGTGCCCATTCGCGCCACATTGAAAGTCAGGGCCAGCGGCATGCCGCTCTGGGCCGAACCGTTTGAGGGGTCGGTGGTGATGTCGGAGCGATTGAGGCGCTCGTCGACGAAATAGGGACCCTCGGTCTCTGCGGGAGTGACGACGCAAGCAGGCGTCGCGAGGGAGCTCGATGAGGCTGAGGCTGAGGCTGAAGGTGAGCTGAGCGCGGAAGGGTTGCGGCCAGTGCACGCGGCTACCAACACGCCGAACCAAAGCCCGAGAGTCCCGAGCAGGAGCGTGCGGCGCGAGATGAGCGGCTCAGCGAGCTGAGTCATCGCTCCAGTCCGGTGGAGCCCATTGACAGTGGGGCGCATGGCCGAAGAGTGCCTCGCCAACCTTAGATCAGGCTGAGAACGCCTCCAACGATTGCTCCTCCCCATTCACGGGGGCCGCGCCCCTGCGGGGCACGGAGGGGGAGGGGCTTGGTGACCACCATCACTCCCTCAATGGGGCCCGCGCAGCTCCGCGTCCCTGGACCGCTGCAGCAGCTCCTCTGCGGCCGCCTTGTCGCCGCGAAGCTCAGCGACTTTGGCCAGATTCCGCCAGGTCCAGGCCGGCAGCTGCCGGTCGCCCAGCTCTTCGGCCGTTCGGATCGCGAAGCGAAGGTCCTCCTCGGCTTCGTCGAGCCGGCCCACGTTTCGCTTGGCGATGCCCCGCGCCGCCCTCGCATCCGCCATCTCCCAGCGCGCACCGAACTCGGCGAAGATCGACACCCCACGGTCGAACCACGGCAGGGCTTCCTCCCCGCGACCAAGGTCGTCGAGCACGCGACCTTTCTGTACGGAGGTGTTGGCGACGCTGAACTGGTCGCCCGACTCTTCGGCCAAAGCGCACGCTTCTTCGATCAGCTGCAGCGCGCCGTGGGGATCGTCCAGGTCGCCGCGGTTGATCGAAAGTGCCGTCAGGGCGCGGACGCGAGCCCAGTAATCCTTCGGGTCGACCAGGGCCAGAGTCCCCTGCCAGATCGCCTCCGCTTCGTCGAATCGTTGCCTCGTCCACGGAACCCAGCCCGCGAACAGCCGAGACCGGACGATTGCCCAGGAATCGCCCAGCTCTTCAGCCGCAACCAGCGAGCGACTCAATAGGCGCTCGGCCTTGTCGACATCACCTTCGAAGTTGATGGCTATGTCGCCCAGGTACCGGGTGGCGAGCGCCAGCGCGAATGGATCGGCCTGTGCCTCACCCAGCTCCACAGATCGGTTCAGGGCCTGGGTGGCGGCGGGATAGTCGGCGAGCCAGTAATAGGATTCGCCCATGCCGGCCAGAATCCTTGCCTCGCGCACCCCCCATCGCGACTCCGGACCGGCAATGGCCAGCGCTCGCTCGTACCGATCGATCGCGGTGCGGCTCTCCATGCGCCGGCGTGCGCGATCACCCGCGACGAGCAGAGCGTCCACCGCGCGATCTGGCAGCCGCCGGTCGCCCGGATCGAGGTCGAGGGAGGCGAGCGCCCCAAGCTCGAGGTGATCGGCGGCGAGGGATCGGTGTTCCCGATCCATCAGAAACTGAGCCACCAGCTCATGCAGCCGCACGCGCTCTCTCTTGGCGACGCTGGCATAGACGACTTCCTTCAAAGTGGCGTGGCGCAACCGCCAGCGTTGCGGTTCGCCTGGCTGCGGGTCCCGAACGACGATCTCTGCGTCCTCGAGCTCCTGCAGCTCCAGCGCGGTGACCTCTTTGTCGACGACCGCCAGCTCCGTCAGGTCGAAGGCGTACTTGAACACTGATGCGTGGCGCGCCAGCTCACGCAGCCTCGATGGCATCGCGTCCAGCCTTGCGCTGACCACCGCCTGAACGCTGGGCGGCACCCTTCGGGAGCGCTGGCCGTCCGCGCCGTCCCGTGACGGCATCAGCATGCCGGTGGTCTCGATGATGAAGTACGGATTGCCGCCAGCTCGCTCCGCGATCTCCAGCGCCTCGGCGTCGCCGATGCGCCCTCCGCCGGCGTGGCGGGCCAGCTGCACCGACTCGTCGCGGGACAGTGCGTCGAGCCGAATCAGCACCGAGTTGTCGCTGCTCGACCCCCACGTCGGCCGCTGCTCGATGAGCTCGTCTCGGGCCAATGTCAGGATCAGTGCCCGGCGAGGACCCTGTCCGTGCACGCCCAAACGCTCGATCAGGTCGAGCATCGGAGCCTTCAAGGTGTGCGCGTCCTCGAACATGATCAGCACCGGGTGATCCCGAGCAAGTCCATCGATCACGGAGAGGAACCCGGCCTGCACGTCATGTACGAACGTGGTCTCGTCGCGGCTCTCGCCCTGTCCGAACAACCGGGCCAGACGCTGCACCGTTCGGGCCGAGTTGGGTGTCCCTTCGATGCGGTCGACAAGCTCACTGAGCCGGGCCCGGATCGTGGCTGGATCGTCGCCCGGGCCGATGCTCGCGAGGTCGCCGATGATCGCGGCCGCTGGGGAGAAGGTCGCGGTGTCGGTGTGGGCGCGTGTCTGTCCGCGGAGGATCATGACCGCCGCGCTCACGCCCGCCGCGAGCTCGTCGGCCAGGCGCGACTTGCCGATGCCGGCCTCACCTATGACAGTCACGAGCACCGGACGGCCGTTCGTGCTTGCGAGGCCAAGGCTCTGTCCCACGATGGCCTGCTCGCTGGCACGACCGACGAATGGAATCGTCCGCCGGACTGAGCGCGCCGTGATCTCTTCGACCGGGTATGCCTCGAGGACCGAATCAAAACCTTTCGCGCGGATTCGTCGGCGCCGGCCGTAGGACACGTTGGGGGCGGTCAGAAGGTGGGTTGTGTGTCCCACCAGGACGTGCCCGACCTGAGCGGCGGACTGCAGCCGTGCGGCCATGTTCACGACGAGACCGGTGACGAGCAGCTCGCCGGTGGGCGAACGGCCGACCGCCGCTTCGCCTGATTCGATCCCGATCCGTACCTCCAGAGGCTGGTCCAGCCCAATCGACTCGGCAAGGCGACGAACACGCTCGCGGATCGCTAGTCCGGCGCGGACGGCGCGAAGCGCGTCGTCCTCGTGCACATGGGGCAGACCGAAGACGGCCATCACCGCATCACCGATGAACTTCTCGGGCCGGCCACGCAGCGCGATCAGCTCTTCAGACGCCGCATCGAAGAAACTGCCCAGCAGCTCGCGGGCCCGCTCGGCATCGATCCGCTGAGCGAGGCCTGTCGAATCGGCGAGGTCCGCAAAGAGAACCGTCACCATCTTGCGTTCCTCGGTGTCGATCAGAGGGCCCGCCGACGCCCCGCAATTCGGGCAGAAACGAGCACCCTCGGGGATGGGGAGCCCACAGACGGCACAAGCCCTCACCATTTAAGGAGAATATGCTGCATTCTCGATGAGCGACCCCAAGCTCAAGGCTCTCGGCCAGGTTCCGCTCTTTGAGCACTGTTCGAGAAAGGAACTGGAGTTCATTGCGACCAGGGGCGACGAGGTGGCCGTCCCGGCGGGGCAGACGCTCACGCGTGAGGGTCGCCCTGGCGACACCTTTTATGTGCTTCTCGACGGCGAGGCCGAGGTAAAGATCAGCGGCCGGCGAAGACGCGTCTTGAAAGCAGGCGACTTTCTTGGGGAGATAAGCATGGTCGATCGTGGGCTCGCCACCGCCACGGTGACGACCCTGAGCGATGCCCGAATGTTCGTGATGAGCCACGCCCAATTCCGGGATGCCATCAAGGGAAGCGATGGGTTGATGCTCAAGGTGCTCAAGGCGATGGGCGAGCGGCTGAGAGCCGATGCCACGGCCCGTCGCTGAGCGCTTGGACCTCACCAACCAGAGCTACGTCATCCTGATCAGGACCAAGACCTCCTCTGAGCGCTACTACCGAGACAAGGCCGGCTGGGTGAAGGTGTCGACACGTGGGCGAACTTTTCGGGCGACTGCCGACCAGGTGCTGAACCACGTGTTGCCGGCGCTCGCCGGCGTCAAACCAAACGTAACCATCGACGTCGAGCACAACGACCCCACTTCGTGAGCAATTTGGGAGCCACCGGCGGAAGAGGGGTGGCTTCCGCGCGGTGACTGTCGGGAGTGGATGTCTAGCGGATCTGCATCCCCGAAGGTGAGACGACGTACCAGGGTCCGCCGAACGCGTCGATGTTCTGCCCGGTGACATCGCCTGGCTTCCTGTCCGCGATGAAGTAGTAAAGGGGGTGGCCGGCGTACGTGACCTCGATGGTGCCGTCGCCGCGCGTCGTCGTGCCGAGCAGTGACGCGTTCACGCCGCTCAGCGCCTGTGGCGTGCCATTGGTGAGGAAGGGCGGCCAGTTCTGCACGCAGCTCGCGCTGTTGCAGGTCGACGCAGTGCCCGAATCGGCGACGAACAGGTAGAGGGTTCTGCCGCTCGAGTCGACCAGGATCGATCCGAGCCTGCTGCTGCCGACTGCGATCGCCGCGCCCGCAGCCTGCGGGCTGGCGGTGGTGCTCGGCGACGCCACAACCGGCGCGGTTGACGGCTGCGCGGTCGGTGTCGTGGCGGGCGCGGCGCCGTAGGGGCCGGTGCCCGTACCGCAGGCCGCGGTGATGAAGGCGACGGCCGCAAAGCCGCCCAGGAGTACGAGTTTGGAGTGCATCGGCGGTCTCTCCTTTTTGAGCTTACTAGCTGACGAGATACTCGAGGTCAAGAATCTCGCTCGCGAGAGAGCTATTCCGTATACTGCGCCCGGAAGGCTCAGATGGATTGGACCGATACGCTGCTGGACAGACTCGCCGCGAATCACTCGCGCGAAGACGTCGAGCCCTACCAGGTCACGGCCCGGATCGCGCGGGTCGGTGTCCACATCGCCCACCGGCAGGAAGAGGCTTTTGGCCGGTTCCGCCTCAACCGGGGCGAGGTCGGTGTCCTCGGCGCGCTGCTGCTCGCAGGCTCGGCCCAGCTGTCCCCGACCCAGCTGTTCAAGGGGTTGATGCTGTCATCGGCCGGCATAACGAGCAGGCTCGACCGCCTGGAGCGTGCGGGCTACGTCAAACGCACCCGGCACCCAAAAGACCGGCGCGGCGTCCTGGTCAGCCTGACCGGCGCGGGCCGGAAGATCTTCGAGCAGGCGTTCGAGGCAGACCTGGCAGGCGAGAAAGATCTGCTTACCGCGCTCACCAGAGCCGAGCGGCGCTCGCTAGTGTCATTGCTGCGAAAGCTCCTGAGCGCGCTGGAGCCACCCGAGCCGGCGGTGTAGGAGTCCAAAGGAGACCGACAAACGGTTGGCCAGCGCAATCGTTGTGGGCGGCGCGGTCGCCGGGCTGGCCGCGGCGCGAGCACTGACTCTCGCCGGGGCAAAAGTTACAGTGCTGGAGCGCCGATCGGCCGGAGCCCCTGAAGGTGCCGGGCTGCTCATCTATCCGGCAGCCGCGCGCGCCCTGGAACGGCTTGGCGCGATCGACGCCTTTCGATCGGTGGCGGTACCCCTGAAAGGCATCGCCACATTCGACCAATCGGGAAGACTCCTGAACTCGCTCGACGCCGGCGATTTTGAGCGGCGGTACGGCTTCCCGATAGCAGGCGTGCACCGTGGGGACCTCCTGAATGCACTGCTCCACGAACTGGACGCCGAGCTCCGCCACGGATTCGAGGTCACCGGCCTCGAGGTAGGAGACCGCGTCAAGGTTCTGAGCGGATTCGATCCGCTGGAAGCCGACGCGCTGGTCGGCGCGGACGGTATCCGCTCCCGAGTTCGCAGCGCGCTTGGCTTCGGGGCCGAGCCACGCAGGTCCGGCTACGTTGCGTGGCGCGGGGTAGCCCGGAAGGCACTTCCGCAGCACTCACCGGACACCGCCGCCATCGTCGTAGGGATCGGACGCCATGGCGGTTGGGTTCCAGTGGGCGCCGGGCGGGTGTACTGGTTCCTGACCGGCGACGAAGGCGAATCGTCTGGCCGCGAGCGGGCCCTCGAGGTGTTGCGAGGATGGAGTGGTCCGCTGGCTGGCTTCGTCGCGGCGACCGAGCCGGGAGATGTTTTGTTCAACGATCTGATCGACCGCGATCCTGATGTTCGGTGGGGAAGGGGACCGGCGACCTTGGCGGGCGACGCCGCTCACGCAATGCTGCCGAGCATGGCCCAGGGCGCCAACCAGGCGCTTGAGGATGGGTCGGCGCTGATGGCGGCGCTGCGGCAGCACGGCCTGAATCCATCCGGGTTCCGCGCCTACGAGGCGGCTCGCCACCAGAGAACGGCGCGTCTGGTGCGCATGTCGCGCCAGATCATGCCGGTGTTCCAGTGGCGGAGGGCATCCGCGCGCCTCCTACGAGCTGCCCTCCTGGCCTTACCGCCGGCGCTGAGCCAACGCCAGATGGAATGGCTTTACCGCGTCGACAGCTGACCGTCGCTGACGGGCCAGACGCGCGCAATCACACGACCTGAAGCGCACCGCTGAGGCCAGACGTGCGAAATCGGACCGCGCGCCCGCCGTCAGTGAGTCGCGCTCGCAAGTTCGCACGGGCAGGGCCGTTCTGCTAACCGCCACGTTAAAGGGTCGATCCGTCCCCAAGCGTCGCGGTGCATCTTGAGCCGGCGCAGGCGGTAACCGTGGGCCATAATCGGGGCTCTACATCAGGCTTCCGTCCGCCGTCACCTCGCATGGAGGGTTTCGTGGGCCGAACAAGGGTCACGCGGCGGATGGCGGCGGTCGCCCTCGCGCTCGGTGTGACGTTTTTCGCCCCTGTCACAGCGGGGGCGACCCCCTCGAGCAATCCCTCCGCCTCCCGTCCGCTCGCCGGCAGCACTGTGACCCCTGCCGGCCAGTTCGAGGCCATCCTGCTTACCCCTGGCAAGTCGCATCAACCGATCAAAGCCAAGTCCCGGCCATTTCTCACCATGAACCCCGCGGCGCTTCGGAAGGCAAAGCTCGAGGCGGCCGCCGCTTCGTCGGACCCGGGCGCTGCCGCGGCCACGGCGACCACCCCCTCGGCGGCGGCCCTCTACAACGGGCTCGACAGCCCCGGGTTGTCCGCCGCGGACCAGGGATACCAGCCCACGCCGCCCGACTCCACCGGGGCGATCGGCCCCACCCGCTACATGGAGTTCGTCAATCAGGTCGTCGCCGTCTACGACCGGAGCAACCTGGCCCTGCTGAGCTCGACCGACCTTGGGACCTTCACGGCCGTGGCGTCCGGCCTGGCGACCAGCGACCCGCAGATCCAGTGGGATCCACAAGGCAACCGCTGGTTCTACGCGGCGGTCGCCTTCAACTCGACGCTGACGAACGACTACCTGCTTTTCGGATGGTCGAAAACCGCGGACCCGAGCGACCTGGCAGGGGGCTGGTGCCGTTACGCAACCCCGACCGGCAGCAACATCCCGGACTACCCAAAGCTTGGTCACGACTCGCACTTTGTGATGGTCGGAACGAATGTCTACGACGGCAGCAAGTCGTCTCTTCCCTTCGTCACGGCCGACATCTGGGCCATGGCCAAACCAGCCTCCGGCCAATCCACCTGCGGCGGGTCTGTGACCACCACCCTCTTCGGTGACGCGGCGCACGTCCTGAAAAACTCCGACGGCTCGGGAGCTTTCACGCCGATTCCGGCGAACACCGCCGACGCCGCGGCAAACGGTTACATCGTCGCCGCACACGACGTCTCGACGACCTCCCAGTCGAAGGTGATGGTGTGGCACATGACTCCGGGCCCCGCTCTCATCGCGGACGGGGACGTGTCGGTCGGCACGTACAGCGCTCCCCCCAGCGTGCCGCAGCCAGGCACCACTTATCTGCTGGACAGCCTCGATGGCCGCCTCACGCAGGCGGTCGCCCACTTCGATCCGAGCGCCGGGGCGGAAGCGGTGTGGACGCAGCACACGGTGGCCGGCTCCGGCCGGTCGATCGTCCGCTGGTACGAGTTCCTGCCCGGCTCCTTGACCATTCGCCAGCAGGGCCAGCTCTCGAGCGCGACCGACTTCTACTGGAACGCCGCCATCTCACCGTCCTCAGCGGGCGACGACGCGATGATCTCCTACAACCGCGCAAGCTCCTCGCTCCTGGCGGTGATCGGCGCACAGACGCGGACCAAATCGACACCGCTCGGCCAGATGGACGCCGGTGAGGTCCTCCTGGGTTCGAGCAGCGCCGCCGATCAGGAGACCGCGTTTCAGGGCAACTGCACGTCCAATCCATGTCGTTGGGGTGACTACTCGGCGGCCTCGCCCGACCCGGTCAACCCGGGGGTGGTGTGGGGCAGCAACCAGCTCAGCGGCGGGTGGATCTTCGGCTTCGCGCAATGGACCACGCAGAACTTCGCCATCACCACCGGCGGCACGCCTCTTCCGCCCCCGGCGGCGCCAACAGGGCTGAGCGCGAGGGCTGTCGACGCAACCGATATCAGCCTCAGCTGGACCGCCTCCAGCGGAGCCGCCTCCTACAAGGTCCAGCGTTCGGCCGACGGCAGCGCCGGATGGATCCAGGTTGGGACCAGCACCGGCACCGCGTTCACGGACACAGGGCTCACCCCGACCACCACCTACTTCTATCGCGTCGTGGCGAGCAACAGCGCGGGCGACTCCGCGCCCTCCAACGTTGCCTCCGCCACCACACCAGGCGCGCTCACCTACAGCCAGGCGCCGCAGGGCAGCTGGGTGGGCAACTATGGAGCGGACGGCTACGCCCTGCTCGGCTGGACCGGCAGCAGCGACATCGTCTCGCTGCCGCAGTCCAGCCTGGTCCTCGACCAGGGCAACCGGTTCCAGTGGGTCAGCGCGACGACGGCGGCCCGGGCTCTGCAGAGCCCCGACGCAACCACCCGCAACGCCGCCTGCTGGTACGACGCCAACCAGCTCCGCCTGCACCTCACCTTCACCACCGCCTACAGCGGAACCCTCCATCTCTACGCGATGGACTGGGACACCACCGACCGGCGGGAGACCATCACCGTCAACGACGGATCCGGTCCGCGGACCGCCAATCTTTCCACCGACTTCTCGCAGGGCGCCTGGGTCGGCGCGGCTGTCAATGTCGTGGCCGGCGGCACCGTGAGCGTGACGGTGACGCGGACCGCCGGGCTCAACGCCGTCCTGTCCGGCATCCTGCTGGGCGGCGGTCTCCCGCCGCCGGCTGCGCCGACCGGCCTCACCGCCAGCCCTCTCGATGCAACCGACATCAGCCTGGGCTGGACCGCCTCCAGCGGAGCCGCCTCCTACAAGGTCCAGCGTTCAGCCGACGGCAGCACGGGCTGGACCCAGGTCGGGACCAGCACGAGCACCGCCTTCACCGACTCCGGTCTCGGCGCCTCGACGACCTACTTCTACCGCGTCCTGGCGAGCAACAGCGTGGGCGACTCGGCGCCCTCCAACGTGGCTTCGGCCACCACACCCGGCGCGCTCACCTACAGCCAGGCGCCGCAGGGCAGCTGGGTCGGCACCTACGGAGCGGACGGCTATGACCTGCTGGGCTGGACCGGCAGCGGCGACCTGGCCTCGCTGCCCAGGTGCAGCCTGGTCACAGACCAGGGGACGCGATTCCAGTGGGTCAGCTCGACCAATGCGGTGCAGGCCCTGGAGAGCCCGGACACCACGACCCGCCTGGCCGCCACCATCTACGACCCCAACCAGATCCGCCTCCACCTCAGCTTCCCTGCCGCCTACAGCGGCACGCTCCACCTCTATGTCCTGGACTGGGAGGGCGCCGGCCGGCGGGAGAGCATCAGCGTCAACGACGGCTCCGGTGTGCGGAGCGCCAACATCAGCACCGACTTCTCGCAGGGCGCCTGGGTCAACGTCCCGATCAACGTCGCGGCGGGCGGCTCGGTGACCATCACCGTGACTCGAGTCGCCGGCCCCAACGCGGTCCTGTCCGGCATCTTCCTGCGCTGACGCTGACTGGGCGGCGTGGCATCCTTCAAAGGCGCACGCGTGGACGTGCGGCATGGGCCGGAGTTGCCACGGATGTTCAAACTGGAGGGCGGCATGAAGATCACGACACGTTCAGAGGCGATGAAGAGTCTCACGCCGGCAGATAGGCAGCATTTCACGGGCACAGCTGGTTTGCACGGTCTGATCCAGGCGTCACCGAAGACATCTGACATGTTTGCGGCGATGGTTCGGTTTGAGGCCGGAACGCGCAACCACTGGCACTCGCACGCGGGGGGCCAGCTGCTGCACGTTGTGGAAGGCGAGGGTTGGGTCCAGTCCCGCGGGCAATCCCCGCAGCGGATCCGGCCCGGGGACATCGTCACCGCAGATCCCGGCGAGGAGCACTGGCATGGCGCGGGTGGCAACGGTCCGATGGCACATCTGGCTGTAGCGGCCGGCGAGACGTATTGGCTGCAAGAGTCGCCGCCGCCCCCCGATTAGCCGTCCTGCCTGGGGCATCCGCTGAGGTTGGGTAACAGGGAGGGGTATACCTCGTAACCCGCGGCGGAGAATGTTCCCCAGGAGGTTATTTGGTGAACCGACGATCGATAGCCCGACTGGCGTCAGCGTTGGGGTTGCTCATTACCGCGTGTGGAACTTCCGGCTCACCCACAGCTGCATCGTCTCCGACCCCCGCCGTGTCACCTGCCGTCATCGTTGCGACGGTGACCGTCGCCGGAACCTCCCAGCAGGTGCTGACCACACCGGCTGGATTGACCCTCTACTACCTCACCTCGGACACCACGACGGCTCCCAAGTGCACCGCGACGTGCCTGACCCACTGGCCGGCCCTGCTGTCCACCGGCCAGCTCGCTCTTCCATCCGGCGTGACGGGCTCGCTGACCGCCGTCCAGAACGCCAACGGAAACCAGGTCGCGTACAACGGTCACCTGCTGTACCAGTTTGCCAACGACAAAGCGCAGGGCGATTCGAAGGGCGAGGGGATCAACGCCTTCGGCGGGACATGGCATGCGGCCACGCCCGGCTTGACCCCGATGTAGGAAAGGCCCTACTCGACGACCGGCTGTTTGACGTGGTCGCGGCCGCGCCTGGTGATCGGAACGAGGGCGGCTGCGATCGCCGCGACCTCGACCACCTTCACCGTGAGGCCGACATAGTCAGCCTGGTGCACCTGAAACGCGAAGTAGAAGTACGCCAGGACAGAACCGAAGGGCAGCAAGACGGCGCCCAGCCTCCAGATCGACAGGCCGACCATCGCAAAGATGACGGTCCCGATCAGCGCTGCGAAATACAGGCCGAAAAGCAGTTGGCGGCGTGATTCGACAACTGGAATCAGCACCAGATGCGCCCCGGCCGCAGCCAGCAGGAGTGGGATGGTGACTCGGGCGTCCCATCGCCCGAGCCGCGCCCGACTGTACGCAGCGGCAGCGATGAGTCCAACGGCCGCGCCAACGGCGAGGCCGAGCAGCGCAATCAGGTACGCCCTTTCGAACTGAACTGTCATGTCAGCGGTTGCACTCCTTCATGACAAGTAGCTAACCAACGGGGTTACACCGGCCTCTTCTCACAGAACGTCTGGATCCCGGTCCTCGTCCCCAAGGATGTGCGGGTCCGGCAGCGCCCGTCTCGCGATCAATCGCGAGGCCGCCGCCATCTCACCTTGTTCATCCAGCTCTGGATCCCCGCCTCGATTGAGACCCACCGCCGCCCGCAACACGCCGTCCACGAGGTAGAAACCCAAAAGCTTTCGGTCTTTGGCCGATCCGCGCACGATGAATTGATCCCATTTGCGGACGTGGCCGGCGTACTCGATCTTGTGCTCGTACTGGTCCGACCAGAAGGTGTGCACGTAACCGAAATGGGCATCTGAGCCCAGCATCGACCTGGCCGCCGCGGCGCCTTGCTTCTCGGCGTTGTTGTAGTGCTCGACTCGAATGCGGCCGAACAGCGGATGAAGATGGTTGGCCACGTCGCCCGCCGCGAATATTCCGGGCACGTTGGTCCGGCACATCGCATCGACGAGGAGGCCGTTGTCAATGGCAAGTCCGGTTCCCTCGAAGATCTTCACGTCCGGTTCAATGCCCACCGCAACGACCGCGAGGTCGCATTCCAGGTCGCGTCCTGCACGGGTGGTTGCCTTTTCGACCCGATTCGCGCCTTCGAACCGCACGACCTGATCGCCGGTCACGAGCTCCACGCCCGCGTCCCGATGGATCGCGCCCATCACCTCGCCGATCTCGGGGCCGAGCACGGATTCGAGCGGAGCCACGCCAGGGAGGACAGCGCTCACCCGCGCACCGAGCTGAGTGAGTGACGCGGCGACCTCGGAACCGATGAACCCCATGCCAACGACAAGCGCGCGGGCGCCGGGGTGGACCGCGTGCTTGATCGCATCGCAGTCGGCCACTGTGCGGAGCTGAAAGATGCCCGGGAGCTCGGCGCCACGCACATCGAGTCGCCGGTTGTGGCCGCCTGTCGTGATAAGGAGCTTGCCGTACGAAACGGGCTTCGCGGCGTCGAGGTGGACCTGCCGGGTGTGAATGTCGATCCCGGTGGCGGTGCCGGCGACGCGGTCGACACGGTTGTCCTCGTACCAATCCTCGGGGTTGACGAGCCAGCCCGCCAGCGTCTCTTCGCCGCGCAGGTACGTCTTGGAGAGCGGCGGCCGGCCAAAGGGAGGCGTGGGCTCATGGCCGATCAGGATGAGTGGGCCGTCATAACCCTCCTGGCGGAAAGTTTTGGCCGCGACGCCCCCTGACATTCCCGACCCGAGGATGACGATCGCCTCTTCGGACACCAGGACCACAGGGTCTCATGGCGGTGGTTGAGCTGGAGTCACCTCCGCGACAAAATTACTCTCAGCGTATGAGGCGCCCTTATGCGTTGATGTGGTCGGGCGGCAAGGACAGCGCCCTGGCCCTGGACCGGGCCAGGCGAGCTGATCTTGACGTCTCGCGGCTCATCACCTTTTATGACTCCGCCACGTGCCGCGTGCGATTCCATGCCACCCGGGTCGAGATGCTTGAGGCGCAGGCGGCGGCGATTGGAATCGCCCTGCGCTCAATCCCGACCACGTGGGCAGAGATGGAAGGAAAGCTCAACGAGGAGCTGTCGGCGCTCCGCGATGCGGGATTCTCTGGCGTTGTTTTCGGAGATATTCACCTGGCTGATGTTCGGGCCTGGTATGAAGACCGGGTCACCTCGGCCGGGTTGGAGCATGTAGAGCCGATCTGGGGCGAGCGGCCTCATCTCCTGCTCCGGGAATACGTCGCGACCGGCGGCCGAGCGGTGATCACCTGCGTCGACCTGGCAAAGCTCGACGCAGCCTGGCTCGGTCGCGTCATAGACGAGCGATTCGCGGCCGACATCGCCACGACCGGCGTCGATGCCTGCGGCGAAAACGGCGAGTATCACTCGTATGCGTTTGCAGGTCCGATCTTCAAAAAGCAGGTCGCCTGGACGATTGGGGAGCGTCGCTTCGACGGTGGCTTCGTCCAGCTCGATCTGATCGAGGAAAGTCCCACGCTCTGACCCACGCTCCTGGGCCATCCGGCAGAGATTCAGGCGATGGTAGATTTAATTAGTTTTGGTGAGAAACGATAGGGGTGCCGCCAGACCACCCGACCCCAGTCGCTGGCTAACCCTCGGACAGGCGAGCC
>VBGP01000077.1 GCA_005880795.1 Chloroflexota bacterium
AGCCTGTCCAGGACGTCATCCAGTTCCAAATTGAACGTGCGTGCGGTTGCCAATCTCTTCCCCTGCGCATTGAAACCTTACAAACCTTTACGAGGTTCGTCAAAAGGCATTCACTGAATGCCCCGCAGCCACGGGGCCAGACCGAACATTATGATCACCGCGGGTGGCATGGCGACGGGATCTCTAGGCTCGGAATGGCCCGACCTTCATTTGGCGTCATCGGTCTGGCTTCCGGACCTGACCGGGGTGCCGATTGCCCGACCGAGCAACCGGGCCGTGCTGGCCCACCGCCTGCAGGGACGCGAAGGCCCTCCGATCCACGTCTTGATGATCGAGGACGATCCCTCGATCGGCGACATGTACAGGTTCCAGTTCGAGCATGACGGCTTTCGGGTCACGGTCGCTACCACGGGCGAGATCGGTTTCTCGACCCTGACAGGCGAGGCGCCCGACCTCATCCTGCTCGATCTCCTTCTGCCCGACCGAAGCGGGTTCGAGGTGCTGGCCGCTCTCAACGAGCGCTACCCAACTCACCCGCCGGTCGTCATCCTCTCGAACTATGGGGAGCCCTCGATGATCGACCGCGGTCGCGCGCTGGGGGCCATCGAGTATCTGGTCAAGTCACGGGTCACGCCGGCTGACATTGCGCGGCAGATTCCCGTCTGGGTCGAGCAGGGTCGGGGGGGCGGACAGGGGGAATCTTGACCCAGGCGGTCGTCCTGGCCCAGGACCTCACGGCGGCCGGTTTCGTCGCCCTTGGGGCGGCGATCGGGTACCGCTGGTACCGCGATCGCGGCCGCGCCCAGGGGAAGCTCGCCCTCGCGCTGATCGCGCTGGCCGTCGTGGCGGCACTGAGCCGGTTGCCTTCCTCGCCTCTTTTATCGCTTGTCGTGGTCATCGCCTTCATGTTGTCCGGCTATTTCGTGCTGATGTTCCGCAACGAGTTCATCCCGCTCAGCAGGACCTTCCATACCGCGGCAACCGTGCTGCTCGCCGTGTCGATCGTGTGCGGGGTCCTCGCGGTGACTGTCTTCCAGCATGCGAACCCGGTGCTGGTGACGCTGCTTGGCGTGGTCCTGGTCACGACGTGGGCGATCTTCACGGGCGAGCCGATCGTGCGGTTCTGGCTGGCCAGCAATCGCCTTCCGGCCGTGCAGAAGACGCGAATGCGTTTTCTGAGCTTTGGTTTTGCCGTGCTGATCGCCATCCTGTTCGTCGACGTGCTCGGTGGGAGCAGCCTGCAGAGCCCCACCGCCGTCATCGTGACGCAGCTGCTCGCGCTCGCCGTCGTTCCAATCATCTATGTCAGCCTGTCGCCGCCCTCCCTCTTGCGCCGCATCTGGCGCATGAGCGAGGAAAACGCGCTCAGGGCCGCCATGCAGGACCTGCTCATCTTCACTCCCACCCGTGAGGTGATTGCGGAGCGGGCAGCCTTCTGGGCGGTGCGCCTTTTCGGTGCAACTTCTGGATTCGTCGTCGATGCGAAGGGCAAGGTCATTGCCGCCTCGGGCATGGAGCTCGAACAAGCGACGATCTTGTCGGACAGCCAGTCCCAATCATCGGACCAGATCGTCCGGGTGCCCCTACATCTCGCGGAGGGCCAGGGATCGTTGTGTGTCGTCGCAGGTGACTTCACCCCCGTTTTCGGAACGGAGGAGGTGTCACAGCTCAGGGCATACGCCAACTCTGTTTCAGCGGGGCTCCAACGGGTCGGCGTGACCGAGCGGGTGGCGGCGGTCGAGGAAAACAAGACCCAGTTCCTCAACCTCGCGTCGCATGAGCTTCGCGGCCCGGTGACCGTGATCCGCGGCTATGTGTCGATGCTGCAAAGCGGCCTGCTGGGCCAGCTCAATGAGCGCGGTCGCCAGGCAGCCGGCGTGATGGCGGCCAAGGTGTCTGAGATGAACGAGCTGATCGAAGAGATGATCGAAGCTGCCCGCCTCGATGAGGGCGGCCTCACTCTCCGCACCGCTGATACCGACCTGAGGGAGATCGCACGCTCCGCCGCCGACGCGGTGGCGCCATTGGTCGAGTCGAGGCATCGACTTGTGCTCGATCTACCTGAACGCCGCGTGCGGGTCAAGGTCGACGTGGACCGCACGAAAACGATCATCGCGAACCTGCTAAGCAATGCGATCAAGTACTCCCCTGAGGGCGGCGTCGTCACGTGCCAGGTACGTTCTCGTGCCGGCGTCGCACGGGTCAGCGTCTCTGACGAAGGCCTCGGCATCCCGCGAAACGGCCTGCCCACGCTCTTCACCCGGTTCGGCCGGGTCATCACGCCGGAGACCGAGCACCTCAAGGGCACGGGGCTGGGACTGTTCCTCGGGCGCCAGCTGGCGCGCATGCAGGGCGGCGATATTACGGTGGCTTCGATCGAGGGCCAGGGCAGCACCTTCACCCTGCAGCTGCCGGCGGCACCGCCGCAGGATGGCGCGACAGATGGAGCCGCCCAGCCGGCCAAAGACCGGATGCGGGCCGGCGCGACCCGGGGGGTGGACCGTCGGCGGACCGATTAGTTTTAGTGTTGCTGACGGTCTGATCGTCTAATAGGTCGGCATAACTGAGCAGGGGTGATCGCATGAGCAGAGTTCGAGTACTTGTCGGCACGCGTAAGGGCGCCTTCGTCTTGAGCTCGGACGCGAGCCGGAAGACATGGCAGGTCGACGGCCCACACTTTGCCGGCTGGGAGATCTACCACCTGAAGGGCTCGCCGGTGAACCCGGACCGGATCTACGCCTCCCAGTCGAGCAGCTGGTTCGGCCAGGTGCTGCAGCGATCGGACGACGGCGGCCAGACTTGGGCCGCAGTCGGCAACCAGTTCGTCTACGAGGGCGAACCGGGGACGCACAAGTGGTATGACGGCTCCCCGCATCCCTGGGAGTTCAAGCGGGTATGGCACCTGGAGCCGTCATTGAACGACCCGGACATGATCTACGCAGGGGTCGAGGACGCCGCACTGTTTGCGTCCGGCGACGGCGGCACGACCTGGAACGAGCTGCCCGGCCTGCGCACACACAAGACCGCACCCGAGTGGGCGCCAGGCGCCGGAGGTATGTGCCTTCACACGATGCTGATCGACCCGAGCGAGCCCGACAGAATGTACGTCGCCATCTCGTCGGCGGGCACGTTCCGCACGGACGACGCGGGCAAAACCTGGCGACCCATCAACAACGGTCTGAAATCGAACTACATCCCGGACCCGGACGCATACGTCGGGCATTGCGTCCACCGCATTGCCATGCATCCCTCGCGCCCGAACACGCTCTTCATGCAGAAGCACTGGGACGTGATGCGCACCGATGACGGCGGCGAGAACTGGCGCGAGATCAGCGGCAACCTGCCGACCGACTTCGGCTTTGTGGTCGACATCAACGCCAACGAACCCGACACCGTCTATGTCGTCCCGATCACCAGCGATTCGCACCACTTCGTCCCCGATGGCAAGCTGCGTGTGTACCGCAGCCGCACCGGTGGCGACGACTGGGAGGCTCTCACCAAGGGACTGCCGCAGGAGAACTGCTACGTGAACGTCCTGCGCGACGCGATGACGGTCGACACGCTGGACCCGAGCGGAATCTATTTCGGAACGAGCGGAGGCCAGGTCTATGCGTCCGCCGATGGCGGAGACAGCTGGAACCCGATCGTCCGAGACCTTCCCGCCGTGCTCTCGGTCGAGGTTCAGACGCTGAAGTGATCCAGGTCGTCTTGCCCAAGAACCTGCAGATCCTGGCCGGCGTCGGCCGGGTCGTGGAGCTCGAGGTCAAGGGCCAGGTGACACAGCGGTCCGTGCTGGACGCTCTGGAGGCAAGCCATCCCGCGCTGCTCGGCACGCTGCGTGACGCCCAGACCAAGAGGCGGCGGCCCATGATCCGATTCTTCGCCTGCGAGGAGGACCTGTCAGACGAATCCGTGGATGCGCCACTGCCCGGCGAGGTCGCAACCGGCAAAGAGCCCTTGCTGATAATCGGCGCGATCGCCGGTGGATAGGGTCCTCTAGGTATAGCCCGGGCGGACCGGGACAGGCCAGAACTGGTCGGTGTGGATGATGTAGCGCTGGGTGGCGAAGGCGCCCGCCCAGAGCGGCCAGCATGTGGTCAGCGTCAGGTGATACCCGTTCGAGTCGGTGACCAGGGCGGTGCGGTTGTCAGGGTTGACGATCTCCGTGCTGGTCACGCGGTACCGGTACAGCCCGTATCTGGTCTCCAGGTCGATCTCGTCGCCCTTGGCGAGCTGCGGGAAGTTGATCCAGTACACGTTGTGGGCCGCCACTCCGACGGTTCCCGGATCGCCCGGCCATCGGGTGGCCGGATAGTGGCCGGGGCTTGCGTACAGGACGCCGCCGTCCACGCCTTCCTTGATCGCGGCGTAGTAGTCCAGCTTGGGGACACGAATCGCAAAATCGACGCCGTCGACCGGTTGCTTCAGGCTTGGGTTGACCGCCTTGGATGCCGGCCTCGCGGCGCCGGCCTGGTACTTCCAGACCTGGTTGAGGTGCTGCCCCTGTGAGTAGCCCTTCCACATCCCGTAGCCGAAGTTGGCCATGAGAAGCAGCCCGACGACCAGGCAGGTGGCCCAGACCACGTTGAGGAGACGTCCCCATGACAGGGCAGGCCGCCTCAGGGCATGCGGGAAGGGCGCACGGCGGGCGTGCATCTCGCTGGTAGAACGCCTGGCTCGGCCCTAAAGGACGAAGTAGAAGGTGGCTCCCTCGCCGACCGCGCCCTCGGCCCAGATCCGCCCGCCGTGGCGGTTGACGATGCGCCTGGCCGTGGCCAGGCCGATGCCGGCGCCTGGGAACTCGTTCCGGCTGTGCAGGCGTTGGAAGGCGCCGAAGAGCCGGTGGGAATCGATCATGTCGAAACCGACCCCGTTGTCCTTGACGAAGATGCGCGCCTCGCCGTCGACCATCTCGCGGCCGACCGTGATCTTCGGCGCGCTCCTCAGGCTGCTGAACTTCCAGGCGTTGTTGATCAGGTTGGTGAGCAGGATCCGAACCAGCCGCTTGTCGCCTGACGCCGTGGTGCCTGGCGCGATGTCCACCTCAACTTTGCTGTCCGGATACGCGGCGCGCATCTCGTCCACCACCTGCCCCGCCACTGCGCTGAGGTCGACCTCCTCGCGGCGCATCTCGCCGCTCGTGAGCCGGAACAGCATCTGTAGGCCATCGAACACCGAGGTCATGCGCTCACTGGCATCGCGCATCCGTTTCAGGTAGTCCTTCGCCTGGTCATCGAGCTGATGGCCGTACTTCTCCAGCAGTGTCTGGCTCAAGCCGTCGAAGGAGACCAGCGGCGCGCGAAGGTCGTGTGAGACCGAGTAGCTGAAGGCCTCGAGCTCTCTGTTGATGGCCGTCAGTGCGATCGTGCGCTCCTCGACCAGCGTCTCGAGCTGCGTCCGGTAGCGCCGAAGCTCTTGCTGCGCGCGATAGAGCTCGACGAAGACGGTTACTTTCGCACGCATGATCGCCGGCACGACCGGGGCGAACACGAAATCCACGGCGCCAAGGTTGTATCCGCGCCCCATGTCCGTTTCCGCCTCGTCCAGCGCCGTCACGAAGATCAGGGGAGTCAACTCGGAACGTGGACGCTGGCGGATCAGCTGCGCTGTCTCGAAGCCGTCCATGATCGGCATCCTCACGTCAAGCAGGACAACCGCAAACTCGTTGCGCAGCAGTTGCCGCAGAGCATCGGCGCCGGAGGAGGCCTCGATCACGTTCTCGTCGAGGGGCGCGAGGATGGTCCTCAGCGCAAAGCGCTTGGTCGCGTCGTCATCCACGACCAGGATGTTGACTTTCGCCTTGGAAGGCGGCGGTGGAGCGGGCTCGTTCACTGAGGCGGCTTGCCTCGCGCGCGTCACCATCTCGTCTTGCGGTACAGGCTCACTCCGTCCCGCACCTGCTCGTAGTGGTCGCGATCTGGGCAGTAGAGCAGCGACTCGCGCTTGCCGACGGCAAGAAAGCCACTGCGGATCAGGCTGTCATAAAACAGTCGGTGAGCGCGCTCCTGAAGCGGCGCCCGGAAATAGATGAGCACGTTCGCGCAGACGATGAGATGAAAGTCGTTGAAAGATCCGTCGGTGACCAGGTTGTGCCTGGTCCAGGTGATGCTCCCTTGCAGATCGTGGCTGAACCGCGCGCTCCGTCCGCTGATGGAGTAGTGATCGGCGAGGGAGCCGCGTCCGCCGGACTGCTGATAGGACTCCTCAAACCGGCGCACCCGGTCGACCGCATAGGACCCGAGTCGGGCCACCGCCAGCATGTCCTCGTTCAGGTCGGTCGCGTAGAGGGTGCACCGGCCGAGCACCCCTTCTTCGTCAAGCAGGACCGCCAGCGAATAGACCTCCTCTCCGGTGGCGCATCCGGCGACCCAAACCCGGCAGGAGGGATACGTCCTCAGGAGCGGGACGACCTCTTCGCGCAGGCAGCGGATGAGGTCGGGATCCCGAAACATCGTGGTCACGTTCACACCGACCAGGCCCAGGAATCGCTGCATGCAGGAAGCGTCGTGCAGGACCCTGTCCTGGTAAGCGGAGATGCTCTGTACGTTCTCGCGCGCCATCGCGTTCGCCAGGCCGCGCCGGAGCGGACTCAGCGCATATTCCCGGAAGTCGTAGCCGTAGCAGAGACGGATGCCGTCCAGCAGCAGCCGGATCTCGATCTCCTCGAGCTCGGTCCCCGTCCCTTCTAGCCGGAGCGCTGCCCCTGCACTCCGACTCACTGCACCAGCCATGACTTGAGCATGGAAAGCAGGTGCGCGTTGTTGATCGGCTTCGCGATGTAATCGGATGCTCCCGCTTCGATGCATTTCTCGCGGTCTCCTTTCATTGCCTTGGCGGTCAGCGCGATGATTGGCCGGTCGCCATAGGCCTTGAGCTCTCGCATCTTCGACATCGTCACGTAGCCGTCCATCTCCGGCATCATCACGTCGACAAGGGCAATGTCGATGTCGTTGCTCTCCTGCAAGAGTTCCAACGCTTCCTGGCCCGAGTCCACCGAAACGACCTCCATCTTCTGCCGCTCGAGCATCGCGGTCAGCGCAAAAATGTTCCGGATGTCGTCGTCGACGACCAGGACTTTCCTGCCGGCCAGCTGGCTGCTTGCCGGCTCGGCCCCGTTCGACCCCGCCTCCACCCCAGTCTCGCTCTCCGCTTCCTCCGAGTCCCCTGAACGAAGGATCGCCGTGATCTCCTGCTTCAGCCGCTCAGGTGAGCGGGCATCTTTGATCACGATGCTCTTGGCCGCCTTGCCGAGCTTGATCTCCTCCTTGCGGCTCAGGTCCCTCGCCGTATAGACCAGGAGCGGGGTCGAGCCCAGCGCGCGGGTCGACTGCAGCTCGTCGATCACCCGCCAACCGCTCATACCCGGCAGCCCGAGGTCGAGCACAACGCAGTCGAAAGCCTGCGTCCGAAGCAGGGTCAACGCCTCGTCACCGGTCGAAACGGCGGTTGTCCGCGTGTTGGTGGGCGCCATCAGGTCGGTGATGTACTGCCTCTGGACAGGGTCGTCCTCCACCACCAAGAGCGCCCTCTGGGGCTCGAGCTCGGCCTCCTGCGAGGACGAGTACGAGCCGTTCGACTCGACCTGCCATCCACCATCTGCCCCGACCCCCAACGGAACGGGCTGCGGCGACGCTGTTGCGTCGAAGATCGCCTCGCCAGGACCGCTGCGGTGATGCATGGGCACGATGAGCGGGAGATACACCGCGAAGATGCTGCCGACTCCAGGTTCGCTCTGCAGCCGGATCTCGCCGCCCAGCAGGCGGGTCAGCTCGCGGCAGATCGAAAGCCCAAGGCCAGTCCCCCCGTACTTCCGGCTGGTGGAGCCGTCCGCCTGCGCGAAAGACTCGAAGATCGACTGCTGCTTCTCGAAGGGGATTCCGATGCCCGTGTCGATGACCCGGAACGCGACCACCTGTGAGGCGCGGTTCAGGTGCTCGTTCGAGGGGCTCCAGCCCGAGGTCGCCATCTCGGCGACGAACTCCACCTTGCCCCTCTCCGTGAACTTGAACGCGTTGCTCAGCAGGTTGTTGAGGATCTGCTGCAGGCGCTGAGGGTCGGTTGGGATCGCCTCCGGCAAGCCCGGCCGGAGGTCGATCAGGAATGCGAGCTTTGTCGCCTCCGCGACATGCCGGAATGTGCGCTCTAGCATCGGCTTGAGCTCGGCCAGCGGCCAGTTGCTTATGTCGAGGGCCACCGTCCCGGATTCGATCTTGGACAGGTCCAGGATGTCGTTGATCAGCTTCAAGAGGTCTGTGCCCGACGAGCGGATGATCGTTGCGTACTCCATCTGCTTGGGCAGCAGGTTGCCGTCCGGGTTTGCCGCCAGCTCCTGGGCCAGGATCAAAAGGCTGTTGAGCGGCGTGCGCAGCTCGTGCGACATGTTGGCGAGGAACTCCGACTTGTACCGAGAAGTCAAAGCCAGCTGCTCCGCCTTCTCCTCGACCAGGACCTTGGCGGACTCGACTTCGAGCCGCCTCTGCTCGATCTCTGCGTTCTGCTCCGCCAGCTGGCGCGCCTTCTCGGCCAACTCGTCGTTGGTTGTCTGCAGCTGGTCTTGCTGGCTCTGCAGCTCGGTGGCCAGTGACTGCGACTGCTTGAGCAGGTCCTCGGTGCGGCTGTTCGCGTCGATGGTGTTGAGAACGATGCCGATGCTCTCAGCCAGCTGGTCGAGGAAGTCGATGTGGGTCGGGCTGAAGGGCTGGAAGGAGGCGAGCTCGATCACCGCCCGGACCTCGCCTTCGAAGAGGACCGGGAGCACCACGATGTTGGCCGGCGACGATTCCCCGAGGGCGGAGTTGATTTTTATGTAGTCCTTGGGGACGTCGGTCACAACGATGCGCTTCTTCTCCAGGGCGCACTGGCCAACGATGCCCTCGCCCAGCGCGAACTCCATCGGGATGTTCCGGCGCTGCTTGTACGCGTACCCGGCCTGCAGCGCCAGGTGCGCGGCCCTGCCGTTCGCCCCGACCATGCCATAGAACACGCAGTGCTCGGCGTGAACCAACGGAGCCAGCTCGGAGAGGACCATCTTCGAGACCGTCATCGGGTCGCGCTGCCCCTGCAGCATCCGGGTGAATCGGGTCAGGTTGGTCTTCAGCCAGTCCTGCTCGTTGGTCTTCTCCGTGGTGTCGCGGAGGTTGCGGATCATCTCGTTGATGTTGTCCTTGAGGTTGGCAACCTCCCCCCGTGCGTCGACCCGGATGGACCGCGTCAGGTCACCCTTCGTCACCGCCGTCGCCACCTCGGCGATGGCGCGGACCTGAGTCGTCAGCGTTGCCGAAAGCTGGTTCACGTTGTAGGTGAGGTCACGCCACGTGCCGGCGGCGCCTGGCACGTTGGCCTGTCCGCCGAGCCGTCCCTCGGCGCCCACCTCGCGGGCGACGGTCGTGACCTGCTCGGCGAAGACGGCAAGAGTGTCGGTCATGCTGTTGATGGTGTCGGCGAGCTCGGCGATCTCGCCTTTCGCCTCCAGGGTCAGCTTGCCTCTCAGGTCGCCGTTGGCAACCGCGGTGACGACGCGAGCGATGCCTCGCACCTGATCGGTGAGATTGCTCGCCATCGTGTTGACGTTGTCGGTGAGGTCTTTCCAGGTTCCGGCGACGCCTTCGACGTTAGCCTGGCCACCGAGCTTGCCGTCGGTGCCCACCTCGCGCGCAACGCGTGTCACCTCTTTCGCGAATGCGTTGAGCTGGTCGACCATCGTGTTGATGGTGTTCTTGAGCTCGAGGATCTCGCCGCGGACGTCGACGGTGATCTTCTTCGAGAGGTCGCCTTGCTGGACCGCGGTGGTGACCTCGGCGATGTTGCGGACCTGGCTGGTGAGGTTGCCGGCCATGATGTTCACGTTGTCTGTGAGGTCTTTCCAGATTCCGGCCACTCCCCGGACCTCGGCCTGACCACCCAGGCGCCCATCGGTGCCGACCTCGCGCGCGACGCGCGTCACCTCGTTGGCGAATGCGTTGAGCTGGTCGACCATGGTGTTGATGGTGTTCTTGAGCTCGAGGATCTCGCCGCGGACGTCGACGGTGATCTTTTTCGACAGGTCGCCCTGCTGGACCGCGGTCGTGACCTCGGCGATGTTGCGGACCTGGCTGGTCAGGTTGCCGGCCATGAAGTTGACGTTGTCGGTCAAGTCTTTCCAGACGCCGCCCACGCCCTTCACGTCGGCCTGGCCGCCCAGCCGACCTTCAGTGCCGACCTCGCGCGCCACGCGCGTCACCTCACCCGCGAAGGCGTTGAGCTGGTCGACCATGGTGTTGATGGTGTTCTTCAGCTCGAGGATCTCACCGCGGACGTCGACGGTGATCTTCTTCGAGAGGTCGCCTTGCTGGACCGCGGTCGTGACCTCGGCGATGTTGCGGACCTGGCTGGTCAGGTTGCCGGCCATGAAGTTGACGTTGTCGGTCAGTTCTTTCCAGACACCGCCCACGCCCTTCACGTCGGCCTGGCCGCCCAGCCGGCCTTCAGTGCCGACCTCGCGCGCAACGCGCGTCACCTCGTTGCCGAAGGCGTTGAGCTGGTCGACCATCGTGTTGACCGTGTTCTTCAGCTCGAGGATCTCGCCGCGGACGTCGACGGTGATCTTCTTCGACAGGTCGCCGTTGGCGATTCCGGTCGTCACCTCAGCGATGTTGCGGACCTGGCTGGTCAGGTTGCCGGCCATCTGGTTGACGTTGTCGGTGAGGTCTTTCCAGATGCCGCCGACCCCTCTGACCTCTGCCTGACCGCCCAGCTTGCCCTCGGTGCCCACCTCGCGCGCCACGCGCGTCACCTCGCTGGCGAAAGCGTTGAGCTGGTCGACCATCGTGTTGATCGTCTGCTTGAGCTCGAGGATCTCGCCGCGGACGTCGACGGTGATCTTCTTCGATAGGTCGCCTTGCTGGACCGCGGTGGTGACCTCGGCGATGTTGCGGACCTGGCTGGTGAGGTTGCCGGCCATAAGGTTCACGTTGTCGGTAAGTTCCTTCCAGACCCCGGCCACGCCCTTCACCTCGGCCTGGCCGCCCAGCCGGCCTTCAGTGCCGACCTCACGCGCGACGCGGGTTACCTCGCTCGCGAAGCCGTTGAGCTGGCCGACCATCGTGTTCACGGTTTTCGCGGTGTTCAGGAACTGGCCCTGCAGGGGACGCCCGTCGATCTCCAGCGGCATGGTCTGGGAAAGGTCGCCGTTGGCGACGGCGCTGATGACGCGCGCGATCTCCGTGTTTGGGCTGGCGAGATCTTCGACGAGGTCGCTGACCGCGTCCAGCGTTGAGTCCCACGCACCTCCGGCGTGAGCCATAGAGCCGCGCCTGAACTGGCCCTCCTTGCCGAAGTTGCGGCTCAGACGCCGGATCTCACGCTCGAGACGCTGGTTCGACTCGATGATCGTGTTGAGCGCTGCGGCCACCTTGCCGGCGGAGCCTGACCAGTCGGTCGGCATGCGCGCGGAGAAGTCGCCACGCCGCACCGCAGCCAGGACGCGGAGCGTCACGGCGCTGTCTATCCCCGCCCCATTGATGTGCCGCGCACTGCGCTTGACCGGAGTCTTGATCGCCATATTCCTTCCTTCCGTATCTACTTGTGGCTGTTGCGTCTCATAAGCTCAGTGGAACCCAGAATTCGACCTTGGTCCCTGCGCCCGGCTCGCTCGTGATGCGACACCAGCCGCCGGCGAGCTGCGCGCGCTCCCGCATTGCGACCAGACCGATGTGGCCCGGAACGCGAACCGACTCCGCGACGACAAAACCCGTGCCGTCATCGTCGACCTCGACCCGAATTCCTCCGTCGACGGCTTCGGTCGCGACCATGACCCGCGTCGCGTGAGCATGCTTCTCGATGTTGTTCAGTGCCTCGGAGATGTTCTTCAAGACGATCGCCTGGATGGCCTGCGGCAGGTCGTCGGGGATCCGGCTGTCGATGTGAGGCTCGATTCCGGCTCGGATCCGCATCGACTCGAGCCGCTCGCTGATTGCTCCGCGCGTGTCGCTCGGCAGCTGGAGCGGCTCGGGGCTCACATTGGTCAGAAGCCGGCGCAGGGAATCCTCGACCTTGCGCAGGGTGTGTTTCAGCTGATCCAGCTGCACGACCTGGGGACCGTTGGCGACGTCCCCGCGGATCCGCTCCAGCTGCAGCTCTGCCCCTGTCAACAGCTGGAGCGAGTCGTCGTGCAAGGCGCTGGCAAAACGGCGGCGCGCCTCGTCGCCGCCGGCCGCGATGTTGTTGAGGAGATGGCGCCGCGCGGACATTGCCTCCTCGAGCCGCACCGCGGTGTGACCGAGCTCGTCTTCGGATTCCTTGTACTGCCAGACAAGACCCGCCGCGACGCCGACCAGGCGGAGCACGCCCAGGTCGTGAGGGGTGAATCCATGCTGCGAGTCGTAGACGGCCACCGCACCGATCCGCCGTTCGCCGGCGGTCCAGGCGGCCGCGATCGAGTTCCTTACGTCGCTCAAGCCCGCCCCTCGCCAGATCGCGTCGAGCGCGGGTGCGGATCCCTTTACAAGGTCGAGCTCGTCGGCGAAAACCAGCCGCTCGACAGCCCCGTCGCCGTTGGCGCCGAGTTGAAGGCGGATGGTGTTCACCTGCGAATCGGCGGCGAAACCATGCGGTTTCGGCTGCACCGCAAGCGTGCCGCGCGGACCTAAGCGCCAGAACGCCGCGCGCTTCGCATGGCTGAGCTCGGCGATCGTGACGCTGAGCCGGGCGAAGAAATCCGGCAGGTCCTCGTCGGAGTCCAGGTAGGAGGACACCGCTGCCAGGGCCGCAAACGCGGCTTCCTGTGACCTGTCCACCTGGTGGAGAGACCGCTTCGGCCTGGGGCTCCCGACGCCGTCAAGCGACACCTTGCCCGTACTCGGCAACGCTACTGTTTCCACTCTCCCCCCTGGGCGCGATTTTCCGAACTACATCAAATCGCTTGGGGGACGCCCGCGTCACCGTACAAGTGAGGTAGAAACGAACTCGAGCGGTCGCCGGCGGCCCAGGTGCTGGTGTGCCCGCCCCTTGCGAGGCAGGCACATCTAAGAAACGCTCCGGGTCATGGGCCTACCGGACGCAGGGTTGCGGTCCCCGTAAGAAGAGAACCGGGCTCGCGAGGCGCGAGCCCGGTTGGTTTGCTTCGGCTTAGCGCCGACGCCTGCGAAGTCCGAGGCCGCCGAGCAGGAAGAGGATCCCGCCCACCAGGCCGCCCGCTACGGGCGCGCCTGTAGCCGCCAGGACCTGGCCCTGGCCACCGGCCGTTGCGGTCGCGCCGAGCGCACCGCCGGTTCCGGTGGATGTGCCGCTTGTGCCGCCGCCGGCCTGGCTGGTCGTGTTGGCCGAGCCAGCGCCGGTCGAACCCGAGCTGTTGCCGACCTGGCTGGTCGTGTTGGCCGAGCCAGCGCCGGTCGAACCCGAGCTGTTGCCGACCTGGCTGGTCGTGTTGGCCGAGCCAGCGCCGGTCGAACCCGAGCTGTTGCCGACCTGGCTGGTCGTGATGGCCG
>VBGP01000024.1 GCA_005880795.1 Chloroflexota bacterium
CCCGCTTGTCAGATTCAGTCCTCCGCCGGCGGCGTCGTCACCACCTGGTCGTTCAGCAACCTCCCGACCCAGACGGTGGCCGCCGGCGTGTGGAGCTTCAAGATGTACTGGACCGGAGGAAACGGCAATACCAGCGACACTGTGAGCGTCGCGGTCGGCGTATCCGCGACGTCGAGCTGCGCTGCATTCGTGCCGCTGATCCCCAACGTCGGTTCGACGTGGACCACGACCTACGGGTCGAGCCCCGCCATTACGACGAGTCCCTTCACAGTCAGCACGAGCGCCAGCCAGCTGCCGCTGGTGATCACCGCCGGAGGCTCGCTGTGCGTCCAGGTGACTCTCACCCATAACACCGGCGGCAAACCCTCTCTCGTCTACGACGGCCCTGCCGGTTCGGGAGACACGAACATCGTCGCGCCCAGCATCATCGTGCCCGAATCACTGCTTGGTTTCTTCGGATTCGCCGTGGTCATTCCGATCTTTGCGTCACGCCTGGTGAGGAGGCGTCGATGAAGACTCGCGATCGGGACAACATCAACCTGACGCTGATCGCGCTGACGTGCGCCATGCTCATGCTGCTCCCGCTCGTCACCACATTCGACGACCTCCTCACGACCTGGGCGATGCAGCTGGGCGCGAACAATCCGCTGCAGGCGATCGTGCCCGCGGAATCCCGGATGGTGGTGAGCCTGCTCAGCCTGGTCGGCATTCACGCTGCCGCCTCGGGCAGCCATCTCGTCGTATGGGATGGCTCCGGGTCGATGCACACGCTGTACATCTCCTGGAACTGCATCGGCTGGCAGAGCCTGATCCTCTTCGGAGTCAGCCTCATCTCAGGCCTGCGAGGCACGCAGTCCGTAGAGTCGCGCGTGCAGGTGGTCTGCATCGGACTGGCGGGCACGATGCTGCTCAACCTGGTCCGCGTGTCCGCGGTGGCGGCGATCGCCGCGACCGTGGGCGTGACGCCGGCCATCCTTTTTCACGACTACGGCGGCACCGTCTTGTTCGTCGGCTTTCTCTTCGCGTTCTGGGCTTTCGCGCAGCGCTGGATTCTCGATTCGCCGGCGTCTCGGCAGGAGATGACCGCATGAACCGCTGGCTCCGGCTCGGGCTGCAGACAGCCTTCGGGCTGGGTCTCCTCTGGCTGTGGCTGCGTACCGTATCGCTGCCCGAGATCCTCAGCCACGCGCGCGTGCACAGCTGGTGGGTGGTCGCGGTGATGCTCTTGCTGGCCCTCACGACGAGCGTGATCCGCGCCCGGCGCTGGCTCATCCTCCTGCGACCGCTGGCTCCCGTGGGCATGGTCAGGGCGTTTGCGATGAACGCCGGGGCAAGCCTCCTCAACTATGTCCTTCCCATTCGCTCCGGGGACGCCGCGCGCTACTGGTGGCTGTGGCGCCGCCATCGCGTGCCGTCAGGCTCGGCGCTGGCCACGATCGTCATCGACAAGTCCTGCGACCTCGCGGGTGTCGCGATCGTCCTCGGCGGGCTGTCGCTCGTCGCCTCGACCGGGCTCGTGAGCGCGCCCCGCGGTCTGTTCGGCGCGGCGGCGCTCGCCATCCTGCTGCTGGCGGCTGTGTTCGGCACTGCCGTCCTGGGTCCGCGCATCGCCGGCTCGGCACGAATCCGGCGCCGTTTGCCGCTGTCCGTGGCCGCCGGCATGTCGGGCCAGGCGTTCGCTTTTCGGGCCGTGGCCCGGGGGCTGTGGACACCTGCCGTCGTCGGTCGCCTTGCGGCGCTCACCGGGATCGCCCTCGTGATCGACGCCTTCAACTTCAGCCTGCTCTTCTGGGCGCTCGGCGTCTCGGTGCCGACGCTGAAGGCGATGGCCGCCTACCCGGCGCTGCTGCTGGCGTTCGCCGTGCCCGCAGGACCTGGTTACGTGGGCAGCCTCGAGGTCGCGGGAGCGCTGGTGCTCGGCGGTGGACTCGGCCTCAGCTCGTCGATCGCGGCCGGCGCGATCGTGCTCTACCACGCGATCACAGCGGGGTACTCGCTCGGGCTGGGACTGTTGGGCCTGCTCCTGGTCGGCGGCAAGCGAAGGACGAAGGCCGGAGGACCGCGGCGAGTCGCCGTGTTTCACTGCGGTTTCACCTACGCGGGCGGTGGCGAGCGATTGGTGATCGAGGAGGTGCTCGGCCTGCGGCGTCGCGGCTATGACGTCGAGTGTTACGCGCCCACGATCGACGCGTCTCGCTGCTATCCCGACATCATTGGTGAGGTGCGGGTCAAAACCTTCCTGCCCCAGCTGCCCCGCTGGTTTCCTTACCGAGAGGCGGTCCAGATGGCGGCGACCTCTCTGCTCATGCCTCTGTATGCCTGGCGCTTCAGGGGAGTGGACGCAATCGTCGGCTGCAACCAGCCGAGCGCATGGATCGCCTGGTGGGCGGCACGGCTGATGGACGTGCCCTACGTCGTCTATCTCAACCAGCCCAACCGGCTGGTCTACCCGCGCAACATCGACCGCCAGACTGGATGGATCTCCAACGCGGACTACCGGCTGCTCGCCGCGATCGTGCTGCGGGCGACGCGCTTTGTCGCGTGGGCGGACAGGCGCTCGATCCAGGAGGCGGACCTGCTGCTCGTCAACGGCAAGTACATCGGCGACATCATTCGCAAGACGTACCGCAAGGAAGCGCTGGATTGTCCGGCGGGTTGCCACGTCGCAAGCTCTGGTTTTCCGCTGCCGGTCGAATCGCGTTTCAGCGGAGGGCTGACCATCAACGGGTATCCCATCCGGCGCCCCTACGTTCTCCTGACCAACCGGCATTACCCGCAGAAGCGATTCGACCTGGCGATCCGCGCCATGGCCGAGGTCCGAAAGAAGCATCCCCGCGCGCAGCTCGTCATCCCGGGTCCAGCCACCTCGCACACCGCTTCGCTGAAGACGCTCCTGGCCGAGCTCGGCATGGACGACGCTGTTCTTTTCCTAGGTCCGATCAGCGAGGACGAGCTTCAGTCGCTGTACGAGGGAGCCGCGGTGTACGTCTACCCCGCGCCTGAGGAAGACTTCGGAATGGGCGTGATCGAATCGATGGCCAAGGGCGTGCCGGTGGTCGCGTGGAACCAGGCCGGCCCGACGGTCACGGTGGCCACGGGGACCGGGCACCTCGCCGAACCGCTCGACGTAAGCGATTACGCCGCCGGAATCATCCGGCTGCTCGACAGCCCGGCCGAAAACCAGGCGACTGGCGAGCGCGCGTTTGCATGGGCGCGGCGCTTCGACTGGGAGCGGCACATCGATGTCCTCGAGGAAGCCGTGCTGGACGTTGCCCGAGCGCACGAGCAGGTCGCACTGGAAGCAGCAACCGCTTGAAGCTGCGCTTGCCGCGCATCCTCGCCAGCGAAGATGAGGACGAGGAGGAGGACCGGCCGAGTGCTGCCATCTCGGGAGCCGGGCAGGAGGAACATCCGCAACCTTCGCCACTGCCGTGGGGTTGGATGGGCCTGGTTATCGCGGCGGCGCTGGTCACTCGGCTTGGTTACCTGTTTTTGTTCGCCGATCCGCAGAACGCAGGCGACGGTTTCACCGACGCTTATCACCACTGGCAGATCGCTTACCTGACCAAGGAGGTAGGGCTTTCCCATGGCCCGAGGCTGTGGGACATGCGCGGCTGGGAGTACTTCTGGGGACCTGTCCACCCGCTGTTGATGAGCTTGCTGTTTTTCGCGACCGGGTCGACCTCCATCGTGCTCGCACGGTTGCTCAGCCTCGCGTTCGGCACCTTTGGGGTGGCATTGATCTTTCTGCTCTGCAGGCGGTACTGGGGACTTGGCGTGGCAGTCTTCGCGGGTGCGTTCGCCGCGCTATCACCGGTGGCGATCTTCAACGACACCGCTGGTATGGCGGAACCGATCGCCATCGCGCTACTCCTCTTCGGCATCTGGCTTTTGCCGCGCTGGGGCTTCTGGGCCGGACTCGTGTGGGCTGTGGCCGCGATGGCCAGGGTCGAGGCGTGGCTCTTCGGGCTTGGCCTGGTGGTGGCCTGGCTCGTCGGAGCCAGAAAGCTGCGGGGGTCGCGCGCGCCGCTAGTGATTGGATGGCTGCTCGGCATGGGCGTTTACGCGAAATTCCTGCTCGACCAGACCGGAAACCCTATCTACCCGCTCTACATCAACTTCCAGTTCGTTGGCCTTTCGGCCGGGGGAACGGGTGGTCAGGCGGCTGGGGGAACTGTGTTGTGGTTGATGTTCGGCCTCGCGTCGACAGCATGCATGGCGGTCGTCGCGTGGTCGCTGTGGAAGCGGCCGGCATCCTACCTGCTGCTCACGCTTGGCTTCGGCTACTCAGCCCTCAGCCTCGCGACCTTTCTTCGTTACGCGACGGAGTGGAAGGAGCGCCGCTTCGAGTTTCCACTCGATTTCGCCGCGATCCTCGTAGCCATCGCCCTGGTCAAATTGCTTCCAGAACGAAAGGCACTTCCGCGCGCGGTGTCGTGGTCGGCAGCCGCCGCGGGCTTGCTCGCGGTTCAGCTGCTGTGGGTTCCGGTCCAAACGACATATGCGTCGACGGAGCCCTTGTTCGCCTATGAGGTGAGTCTCGCCCACCAGATCGGCGCCGTCTACAACCAGCCCCAATATCGCGGTGGAGTTCTCAACATGCCAGGCGACGAGCCCACGCTTCTGTATGTGATGGTCCGCGACGAAGGCTTGAAGGGAAGCAATGTGACGAGCCAGTTCTACGATCCCTTCTACTACCTTCCGGCCGGTTATCACTATGCCGACCATCCGAACGTCGTCGGGCCGCTACTCCAGTGCTGGCTAACCGACAGCAAAACCCGTCTGTTCCTGGTCTCGCCCCCAGGTCCGCTCAGCCGATCCGTCCCCGACTACAAGGCGTACTTCGGGGACCACCCCCAGTGGTTCGAGGACTCGGGCGCGAAGCTTCCGAACGGCTGGAGCCTCGTCGCGGTGAATGCTCCGAGCCCCACCCAAGCAGAATGCAAGGCCGCGAGATCAGCGAGCCGGTAGCGCCCGCCGCCTCGTTCGATTACGAGGCCAAGCGCTGGGGCGCCGCGCCGCTGCGGCCCAGGCCCTGGTACATGAACGGTCTCAAGCTGCGCTACCTGCTCGAGGACCTTGCCGGCGTTCACGGCCACGTGCTCGACGTTGGATGCGGCGGGGGATCGGTCGCCAAAGCGGTCAAGCGCGAGCGTCCGGACCTCGTCGTTTCCGGCTGCGACGTCAGCCGCTCGGCATTGGCAGCTGCCGAAGCCTCGCCAGCAGGTGTCGACTTCCGCCTCGCCACGGCGGAGCGACTTCCATTCGCGAATGGCGAGCTGGACTTCGTCTGGATCTTCGACGTGCTCGAGCATGTCGACGAACCCGAGCGAGTGCTTCGTGAGGTCGCGCGCATCTTGAAACCCGGCGGAGGATTCCACATCGTCCTGCCGCTGGAGGGCCAGCCGGGCACCCTATACCGGCTGGTCGGGTGCGGCAAACGCTGGACGGCAAAGGTCAGGCACGGCGGACACATCCAGATCTTTTCCGCGAAGCGATTCAGTGACATCGCAGCCACGTGCGGCCTGCCATTGACGCGGACGCGGTGGAGCTATCACGTGACGCTGCAGGTCCTCGACCTTCTCTACTTCTCTTGGCTCGACCTGCGAGGGCCGGTCGGTGGTTCGGTGGAGGACATGTCCGTCGCGCGGCGCGGCGTCGGCGGCAGCCTCATGCGCGGCGTCAGCAGGGCGGTCGCCACGACGGCGTGGGGCGAGGCTCGACTGTTGCGCCGGCTACCGGGCGGATGCGGTCACTTCACGTGCAAGCGCTCGGGCTAGTTGACCGACTCAGCCCAGGAGATGAGGTCGCGCAGCCCTCGATCGAATGCGAACCGTGGCTCCCAACCGAGGTCGCGTTTTGCCTTGGTGACGTCGCTGACGTAGAACTTCTGGTCGCCTTCGCGCCAGCCGGCGAAGGTGAACTGCGGTTTTTTCCCGGTCAGCTCCCCGATCTGGTCGATCACCTCAAGCAGGTTGCGCTGGTTTTCGGGGCCTCCGCCGACGTTGTAGATCTCTCCGCGCGTGATCCCGATCTTGTCGATGACGGTCGCGTAGAGCGCGCTCAGGTCGCGAGCATCGAGGAGGTCGCGGACCTGCGTGCCGTCGCCGTAAATCGTCAACGGCCTGTCCTTGAGGATCGAGTGCACGAAATGCGCCACCCATCCCTGGTCTTCGGTGCCGTACTGGTGCGACCCATAGATGCAGCTCTGGCGCAGCACGACCGTGTTCATCTGGAAGCAGCGCGCGTAGTCGCGTACATACTGGTCGGCCGCGCCCTTGCTGCAGCCGTACGGGCTGTGGAAGTCGATCGGTTGGCTTTCACCGCAGGGGCCATTGTTGTGGTCTAGCTTTCCGTAGACCTTGTTCGTCGAGGCGAAGACCAGCGGCGCGTCGTGGTTGTGCAGACGCACCGCCTCGAGCATGTTGAGCGTGCCGCGCGCGTTGACGTCGAAGTCAGTGTTGGGGTCGGCGAGCGACGTGGTGACCGCGACCTGACCGGCGAGATGGAGGATCGCGTCCTGGTCCCTCACGTGCTCCGGGAGGGCGGCGGCGTTCCTCACGTCCTCTTTGACGAAGGTGATGCGGTTGGGGTAGCGCGTGAGGAGCCACTTGAGGTTGCGCTCGGTACCAGGCCGGCTCAGGTTGTCGAGCACCGTCGCGTTCCATCCTTCCTTTACTAGGTGGATGGCCG
The DNA here is from genome assembly GCA_005880795.1 of Chloroflexota bacterium. Classification (GTDB taxonomy): domain Bacteria; phylum Chloroflexota; class Dormibacteria; order Dormibacterales; family Dormibacteraceae; genus 40CM-4-65-16. The sequence continues at coordinate 6,694 of VBGP01000024.1, forward strand.
CGTTGACCCCGAGAAAACCGGCCCCTCCGGTGATCAAGATTCTCCGATCGGGCTCGGCTGGCATCGGCGGTCGCGATTTGGTCTTGCTGTTCCGTGCGGAGGGGTCCATCAGCGGCGCTTACCTTAGCCTGTGAAGATCCCTCTCAGGTACGCGATGCTGACGATCCAGCACGCGCCGGCCAGGATCAGCGTCTCGCGCCGGTCGTCATTTCCGCCTCGCGAGTAGAGGTACGCACCTGGCAGCGCCAGCACCGCGAAGACTCCGTACACCATGTGCAGGAGCCCTTCACGTGCGCTCCCGCCGGCAATCAGGGCAGCCACGCCAAGCAAGCCCTGCACCGCAGTCAACCCGGCCATGATCAGGTAGCTCGAGCGAAAGCCACCGCTCAGCCGCTGATTGCGGAAGTAGGTGTAGGTGCCCCAAAGACCGAGCACCACGGCGAACGTGAGCAAGGCCCGCGCACCGAGCGCGTGGGAGAAGTTGAGGGTGTTAAGCACTGAGGCGTGAGATCTGGTCCCGGAAGTAGTCCACCGTCAGGCGCAGCCCTTCTTCGAGCTGGATGCGCGGCTCCCACCCGAGCTGCATCTTCGCGCGCGTGTTGTCGAGCGCGATGCGGTACACGTCGCCCTTGCGCGATGGACCAAATCGGGGCTCCAGCCTGTACTCGGTGAGGATCGCCAGCTTGCGAAAGATGTCGTTGACGGTGACCGGGATCCCCGTGCTGATGTGGAACGTCCCTCCGTCTCCTCGTTCGAGGGCCGCCACGTTGGCCATGGCGATATCGCCCACGTGCAGCATGTCGCGCGACTGGTTCCCGTCTCCGTCGATGGTCACGGGCTTGTTCTCGATCATCCGGCTCGCGAAGATCGCCACGACTCGTCCTTCCTCAGCGGCGAAGTCCTGGCGGGCGCCATAGACGTTCGCGTAGCGAAGGGTGGTGAACCGCAGGCCGAAGGTTCGGTCGAAGGTCGCGAGATACTGCTCGAACGCGAACTTGCTCGTGCCATAGGGGGACAGCGGCCGGATCGGATGGTCCTCGTCGGCCGGAACCAGGTCGGGCTCGCCGTAGAGGGCACCGCCGGTGGAGCTGAAGATCACCTTCCGCACCGAGCTGTCCGCGGACGCGCGCAGCACGTTGAGCCCGCCTACGACGTTCACATGCGCGTCATAGCCAGGATCGGCCACCGATTTCGGCACCTCGGACTGCGCCGCGTGGTGGTTGACGACCTCTGGCTGGAAGGAGGCGAAGACTTGCTGCACCTGGGCGAGATCTCTGATGTCCACGCGATGCAATCGCGCGTCTGGGTTGACGTTTTCTTCGCGCCCCGTCGTGAGGTTGTCGATCACCGCGACCTCGTGCCCGGCGGTCACGTAAGCGTCCACCACGTGCGAGCCGATGAAACCGGCGCCGCCAGTGACGAGAATCTTCACCGACCGTGACTGTAATCGAAGCGGAAGTCGTGAAGGTGGTGCCGGCCGACGTGCCCCCTGCGTTCATCCGCGGCGTGCTTGCCCGCGCGGCAAAACTGCCTGAGATCGCGGCGCGCCTGCCTGAAGGGCATCCGACCGTGGCGGTCAGGTTGACCAGCGATGAGGAGCTGCGCCATCTCAACCTTACGTTCGCGGGGGAAGACCGTGCCACCGACGTGCTCTCGTTCGCCGGCCAGGGCGAGCATCTTGGAGACATCGCGATTTCGTGGCCGGCCACGGTTCGCCAGGCGGCGCGGTTCCGGCAGCAGGAGAAGACCGAGCTCGCCCTTCTGTCCGTGCACGGCCTGCTCCATCTCTTGGGGTGGGACCACGCGACGGCGACCGAGCGCACGGAGATGACCCGCCTCACGGTCGCTGCACTGCAGGCGTCTCGGATCAAGCTCGCTCCTCGGCGCCTCTAGACTCAACGACAGGTCTGCGGCGCTCGCCGCGGGCCTTATTGCGTCTGCATGGAACAAGAGAAACGAGAAATCTTGATCGTTGGGCTCGGCAACCCCGAGTCGGAGTTTGCCGATACGCGCCACAACCTCGGTTTTGCCTGCGTGCGCGAGCTCGCTCGCAGGCTCGGCACCCCGATCGAGAAGAAGCGCTGGCAGTCGCTGGTCGGAAGGTCGGACGCGCGCGGTGTCTGGTTCGTCCTGCCCCAGACGTACATGAACCTCTCCGGCCAGGCGGTGGCGAAGGCGCTGAAAGACACGGGCCTGACACCGGAGCAGACCTGGGTGGTCTACGACGAGCTCGACCTGCCGATGTGCCGCATGCGGATCCGGCGCGGCGGATCGGGCGCGGGGCACAACGGCGTGCTCTCCATCATCGACTCACTCGGGACCGACGGCTTCATGCGCTTTCGCGTCGGCATCGGTAAGCCCGCGCGCAAGGGTTCCGCGTCGGGCGTGCACTACGTCCTTGGCCGTTTCACCAAGGCCGAGGCGGAGCGCGTGCCCATGGTGATCAAGGGCGTGGCGGACGCGCTGGAGCTGGCGCTCGACACCGGGATCGAGCGCGCGATGGACCGCTACAACCGCGCCGGCGCGTTGGGCTGCGAGGAGTTGCCTTAAATGAAGCTGTGGCAGGCCACGATCGGCGCGTCGCCGCGGCTCGAAGGATGGGTCGGGCGAGGCTCGTCCGAGGTGCACGTGGCGCGACTACCCCGCCCCGCATGGCCGATCGTGGCCGGCGCGGTGGCTCGAGCGTCCGTGGAACGCGGAAAGCCAGTCCTGGTGCTGGTCCAGAATCCAGAACGATTCGCCGACGAGCTCCGGATGTGGCTGGCGGGCAACCCCAAGACCTACGTCTTCGCCGAGGTCGGCGTTTCGTTTCTCGACCGTCCACCCGCCTTCGATGAAGCGGTCAACCGCCGGCTCGAAGCATTGACATCCCTCGCCAACGCGCACGACGAACCAATCGTCGTCGTGTCCTCGCGCCGCGCCGCCACGCGGCAGACGATCTCGCGCGACGATCTCGTCCGGAGCACGGTGGTCCTGAAGCCAGGTCAGGGACCGGACCCCGTTACCGTCGCAGGACGGCTCGTCGAGCTCGGTTACACCCGCGAGGCGTTGGTCGAGCAGCGCGGACAGTTTTCGCTTCGGGGCGGAATCCTCGACGTGTTCGGCTCCGCCGAGGACGCTCCGGTCAGGGCCGAATGGTCGGGAGACGTGGTCGACACGCTGCGCCTCTTCGACCCGGAGAACCAGCGCTCCGTGATGGCGATCGAGGAGGCGGTCATCCGCACTGGTCGCGAGCTGCTCATCGGACCCGAGCGCGGCCGTGCCGCCGTCGAACGTCTGCGCAAGACGGTCTCGCTGAGGGAGCTCCGCGGAGATGTCCGGTCGGAGTGGGAGGACGAGCTTGGGCGGCTGGCGGAAGGCGCCGCCTTCGCCGGTGTGGAGTTCTACGCCGCCTACCTGGACCCCTCCCGGGCGTCGCTGTTCGACCACCTGCCCGAAGGCACGGTCGTGCTGGATTTCGAGCCGGGCCGCCAGCTGGCGGAAGCCCGGACGGTGCTCGACGAGACCGCGATGCTGGCGGCGGCCGAGTCGGGGGGCGGGGAGCTGCCGCGTGAGTTCACGCTGCCGACCGTGCACCGGCTCGAGGAGCTCGGCGAGAGGCCACGACTGGTCCTGACCGCCGGCGAGGGTGCACCTGACGCGCTCGACCTGGGCTGGTTCGAGGGCGAGCCACTGGTCGGCCAGTCGCGCGCCCTGGCTGGGTTTGCGGGCCGAGGCGAAGGCGCGGACGTCGTCTTCGCCACCGAGCAGGCCGAGCGGCTGCGCGCGCTGCTGGACGAGGCCGGCGTCAAGAGAGCCCTTCAGGAGATCGACCTGGACCTGGACCTCGATCTCGAGACCGCGATTCACCACGCGTCGGTCGACCTCGTTGCGGGCTGCGCCCAGCCGGCGATCGGTTTTCACCTGGCCACCGACGCCGAGCTCTTCGGCCGCGTCCGGCGGCCATCCCGGGGCAGCCGCGCCGCGCGCACGCGGGCCGAGGACCTGACCCGCGAATTCACGCTCGACTTTGCGCCGGACGAGCTCGTGGTCCACGTCGACCATGGGGTCGCGCGCTTCAAGGGGATGCGGCTGATCGAGTCGGATGGCGCGCATCGCGAGTACCTCGAGCTCGAATACGCTGAGGGAGACCGCCTGTTCGTGCCGGTCGAAAACCTCGACCGGGTGCAGAAGTACCTGGGTGGGGCGGAGGGGACCCCCGCGCTGCACCGGCTCGGCACCTCCGACTGGACGCGCGCGCGGGGACGCGCCCGCAAGGTCGTCCAGGACGTGGCGGAGGACCTGCTGAAGATCTACTCGATGCGCGAGGCCCGACCTGGCATCGCGTTCGCGCCGGACACCGCATGGCAGCAGGAGCTCGAGTCTTCCTTTCCTTATGAAGAGACGCCGGACCAGGTCGCGGCGCTGGCCGAGATCAAGGCGGACATGGAGTCGGACCGCCCGATGGACAGGCTCCTGTGCGGCGACGTCGGCTTCGGCAAGACCGAGCTTGCGCTGCGCGCAGCGTTCAAGGCAGCGATGAGCGGGAAGCAGGTCGCGGTGCTCGCGCCGACGACTGTGCTGGCACAGCAGCACTTCCACGTTTTCAGCGGCCGACTCAAGAACTTCCCGGTCGTGGTCGAGATGCTGTCGCGATTCGTCGACGACGAGGCGGCGGCGCGCACTGTCGAGGGATTGAAGAGCGGACATGTCGACATCGTGGTCGGCACGCACCGCCTCCTCCAGCGCGATGTTCGTTTCAAGCGACTCGGCCTGCTCGTCGTCGACGAGGAGCACCGTTTCGGCGTGATGCAGAAAGAGCGCTTGAAGAAGCTGCGGACGCAGCTCGACGTCCTCTCGCTTTCGGCGACGCCCATCCCGCGCACTCTGCACATGGCGGTCGGCGGCATCCGCGACATGAGCGTCATCCAGACTCCGCCCGAAGAGCGCCAGCCGATCAAGACGTACGTGACCGCCGATGAGGACGAGCTGATCACGGAGGCGATCGGGCGCGAGCTGCACCGGCAGGGGCAGGTGTACTTCGTGCACAACCGCGTGAGGACGATCCAGAAAGCCGCCGAGCGCGTGCGCAAGCTGGTCCCCGAAGCGCGCATCGCCATCGGTCACGGCCAGATGTCGGAAGACGAGCTCGCGACGGTGATGGTGGACTTCGAGTCCGGCAAGTTCGACGTGCTCGTATGCACGACGATCATCGAGTCCGGCCTCGACATCCCGAACGTGAACACGATCCTGGTCGAGCGCTCCGACCGATTCGGGCTGGCCCAGCTCTACCAGCTGCGCGGACGCGTCGGTCGCTCCGGCAGGCGCGCCTACGCGTATTTCCTCTACGACTCGGGGCGCTCGCTGACCGAACAGGCGGACAAGCGGCTCGACGTGATCTCCGGCCTGCACGAGCTCGGGCAGGGGTTCAAGATCGCCCTCCGCGACCTCGAGATCCGCGGTGCTGGGAACCTGCTCGGCACGGAGCAGCACGGCGCCATCGCCGCGGTGGGCTTCGAGATGTACCTGCAGATGCTGCAGGGCGCGGTCAACCAGCTGCGCAGCGGCTCAGAGGAGACGGCCGTCGCGGACGTCCTTTCGACTGCCGAGATGAACCTCGACCTCCCGCTCGACCACTTCATCCCGCGCTCCTACATCCGCGACGAGAAGCTGCGCCTGGGCGCCTACCGGCAGCTTGCCGGCGCCGAGGAGGAGGGCGAGCTCGAGTCGATCCTGCGCTCGCTCAAGGACCGCTACGGCAACGCGCCCCCGCAGCTCGACAACCTGGCGTACTCGCTGCGCGTGAAGCTGAAGGGGCAGCGCATGGGCTTGCGCGGGGTGATCGCGGAGGGCCACGACATCGTGATTCGCGTCGACCCGCAGCGTTTTCTCGACGTCGAGGAGCTGTCACGGCGGCTCGCCGGGCGCATCTCGCTTGGCCCGAACCGAATCAAGATGCGGCGGCAGGGCGAGGGCTGGGAGCAGGATCTCACGATGCTGCTGGACGAGATGGCGCAGCTCTACCAATCGGGTCAGCCGGCGGCGGTTCCGTCGCCTTCATAGAATCGACACGGTGATGGAAAAGCCTTACTCCGACGGGATCGCCGCGATCTTCGAGGTCGTGCGCCGGCTGCGCGCGCCCGGCGGATGCCCATGGGACCGGGAGCAGACGCACGAATCGCTGCGGCCGTACTTGCTCGAAGAGACGTATGAGCTGCTCGAGGCGATCGATTCGCGCGACGACGACAAGATGATGGAAGAGCTCGGCGACCTGCTCCTTCAGGTTGCGATGCATGCGGAGATCGCGGCTGAGGAAGGGCGGTTCGACGCGACGAAAGTGTCCGAGGCCGTGGCGGCGAAGATGGTCAAGCGCCACCCACACGTCTTCGGCGATGTGTCGGTCGCCAACGCCGACGAGGTGCTGCGCAACTGGGAGCACCAGAAGATGCACGAGTCTCGCAAGGCGGGCAGCGAAGAGTCGGTCGTCGACCGCGTGCCGGCCAGCTTGCCCGCTCTCGCGTGGGCGCTCGGCCTGCAGAAGCGGGCCGCGCGCGTCGGCTTTGACTTCGCGTCTCCCACCACGGCTGCCGAATCTGTCGCGGAAGAGGCGCGCGAGCTGGCGGAGGTCACCGACCGGGAGCGCGCCTTCGATGAGCTGGGCGACCTGCTGTTCGCCATCGTCTCACTGGCGCGGAGCCTGAAGGTGAACCCGGAGGATGCTCTCCGTGTCGCGGGCCAGAGATTTCGCACGCGCTTCGCCGCGACCGAGGCCTCCCTGCGCAGCGAGGGCAAGACCTTCACCGACGTCGATGAGGCGGAGAAGCGTCGACGTTGGGAGGAGTCCCAGCCCCATCCCCCGGCTTCGCCGGGTACTTCCCCATAAATGGGGAAGACGTTGGAAGACCATTTGATATAGTCGGCACCTCTTCCGCTCGTTTTTGAAAACGTCGCAGCATGAGACACAGCAGAGCATTGACAGTCGCGGGAAGTGTGCGCACCAGATCGTTTGGGCTGCGCAAGATGGTGCTGCTCATCGCCGCCGCCGTCGTGTTGGTGTGGGCCGGCATTGCATTCGCGCAGGAGGCTTACCTCAGTCATCGTCTGAGCCAGCAGGTATCCGACCTCCGCCGGCAGAACGCCCAGATCACCGCGCAGAACGCCGGGTATCAGAAGGACGTGCAGGCGCTGACCTCGGGGACGGCAGACGAGGAGGAAGCGCGACTCAACGGCTACGCGAAACCGAACGAGAAGCTGTACCTGGTCACGACTCCGCCGAGCCCATCGCCACTGCCCTCTGCCTCTCCGTCCGCCAAGGCCCACTAAAGACCCGGCGGTATACTTTTCCTCGCGGAGTGGAGCAGCGGCAGCTCGTCGGGCTCATAACCCGAAGGTCCTTGGTTCGAATCCAAGCTCCGCAACCATTCTTTTTCCAATCCCCCAGTGCATTCGTGCCCGAGGCCATGAACAAGAGAAAGCGCGTCGCCATCGACAAGCACCGCAGAAAGAAAAAGAAGCTGAAGGCGCGAGCTCAAGCCGCTCGTTAAGCTCGTTCCGGCGGTGCCGTAGCTCAGGTGGTAGAGCGCGCGACTCATAATCGCGTTGTCGGTGGTTCGAGTCCACCCGGCACCACCATGAGCCCGGATTCCGCATCACTGACGCCAGACGTGCGTATCGAGGCCCTCTTAAACGCACTGCTGGCGTCAGACGTGCGGAATCTGAGGGTGCTCGTCGCGGTGTCGGGCGGCCCCGATTCCACCGCTCTGCTCATCGCCCTCCAGGAAGCCGGGCACGACGTGGTCGCCGCGCATTACGACCACGCGTTGCGTGAAGGCTCTGACGCGGTGGGGGGCAACGTGGCCGCGCTTTGCGAGCGACTTGGCCTCCGGCTCATCACCGAGCGCCGAAGCGAACCGCTGGCCAAAGGTTCGCTCCAGGCCGCCGCGCGCACGCTCCGTTACGCGTTCCTGGACCAAGCCCGAGCCGAGTCCGGTGCGGAGGTCATCGCGCTGGCGCACACCGCGGACGACCTGGTGGAGGGGGTCGTCCTTCATCTATTGCGCGGATGCGGACTCGCGGGCTTCCGCGGCATGCCTGCGCGGCGCGGCCATTACGTGCGTCCTTTCCTCGACGTTTGGAAGAGCGACGTGCGCGACTTCCTGAGACGCCGTGGGGTCGTGCCTCATGAGGACCCCGCGAACCTCGACCCCCGGTTCGCACGCGTGCGTGCGCGACTGCAAATCCTTCCGACGCTCGAACGCGACCGGCCTGGGATTACAAGACGTTTCCATGCGGCGGCCCTTGCAGTGGCCAGGCTGCAAGGGGTCGCTGAGCACGCCGCGTCGGGTCCGATCGACCGAAATCGAATGCGCTCGATGCAGGAGCCCGCGGCGGTGGAAACCCTGAAGCTGCTCTACACGAACGCCGGCGGGGCCGCGCCCGGACTGTCCCGGACCCACATCGATGCGATGTTGAGCCTGGTCGGCCCCGGTCGGGGCGGCCGGGGCGTCGATCTTCCCGGCGGCCTGCGTTTCCGTATCGTGGGGGACCACATGGAAGTCGTCGCCTCCAAGCCCGCAGCCGCCGACCCGCCTCGACTCGAGGTTCGGACCTGCCCTGGCTGCGACGACGCTCAAGCTGCCCACCTTCGGGCCGGCCTTCATTTAAACGTGGGATTCCGGCGCCCGGGCCTTCGACTTCGGCCGGCCGGCGGCCGCGGCTCGCGCAAGCTGCAGGACATCTTTGTCGACGCGCGCGTGCCGCGCGAAGAGCGCGATGGCTGGCCGCTCGTCTTCGCGGGCGAGAAGCTCGCATGGGTTCCCGGTCTCGCCGTCGACGCCGACCTGGCGCCGATCGCCGGGCAGGAGGTGCTTCACGTGGCCATCGCACCTATGCCGGCTCATTTGGGCCACAAAGTTGTTAGGCTAGAAACTCCAAAAGCTCTCGAGGAGATCTGAGTTGAGTCGCTTTCCCCGCTCCAGCCTCTTTTATTTCGCATTGGTCGTGGTACTCGGCCTCATCTTCTGGTTCACCTGGACCTCGCTTCAGAGCCAGAACCAGGGCGACTGGGATTACTCGACGATGCTCACGAAGGCCGCCGACCACCAGGTGACCGCGGTCGAGATCAACGGCACCGATGGCATCGCCACAAGCACGGACGGCAAGAAGCACAACGTCGTCCTGCCGGATTGCTCGGGCCAGTGTCAGTTCGTGACCGACCTCCAGAACGCAGGGGTCGACGTGAAGTACGACAAGAGCCAGACGGGCAGCTACCTGATCAGCGTCCTGCTGCCGAACATCATCCTCGTGATCCTGATCGCCGCCTTCATGTGGTGGGTGCTGCGCCAGACGCAGAGCGGCAACAACCAGGCAATCTCGTTCGGGCGATCGCGCGCGCGGCTGATCGCCGGTGACAAGCCGGCCATCACCTTCGCCGACGTTGCGGGCGTCGATGAGGCGAAACAGGAGCTCTCGGAAATCGTCGAGTTCCTCAAGTACCCCGAGAAGTTCGTCGCGTTGGGTGCGCGCATTCCCAAGGGCGTGCTGCTCGTGGGTCCTCCTGGAACCGGCAAGACGCTGCTCAGCAAGGCCGTCGCCGGTGAAGCCGGGGTGCCGTTCTTCTCCATCTCGGGATCTGAGTTCGTCGAGATGTTCGTCGGTGTGGGCGCGAGCCGCGTCCGCGACCTGTTCGACCAGGCCAAGAAGAACTCACCGTGCATCGTGTTCGTGGACGAGATCGACGCCGTCGGCCGCCAGCGAGGCGCCGGGCTTGGGGGCGGTCACGACGAGCGCGAGCAGACCCTCAACCAGCTGCTGGTGGAGATGGATGGATTCGACACCAACACCCACGTGATCGTCATCGCGGCCACCAACCGCCCCGACGTTCTCGACCCCGCGCTCTTGCGGCCGGGTCGTTTCGACCGCCACGTCACGCTCGACCGGCCGGACATCAAGGGCCGCCGCCAGATCCTGGACGTGCATGCGCGAAACAAGCCGCTCGACTCGACGGTCGACCTCGACGTCCTCGCGCGCCAGACCCCAGGCTTCAGCGGAGCCGACCTGGCCAACCTGATCAACGAGGCCGCCATCCTGGCCGCCCGAGCCAACCAGAAGGTGATCGGCATGAACGAGCTCGAGGAGGCCATCGCCCGCGTCATCGCAGGCCCCGAGCGCAAGAGCCGCCGCATCTCGGACAAGGAGAAGGAGGTCATCGCCTATCACGAGACCGGCCACGCGCTGGTCATGAAGGCGCTGCCGCACACCGACCCCGTGCACAAGGTCTCGATCATCTCCCGCGGAATGGCGCTCGGCTGGACGCTGAGCCTGCCCGAGGAAGACAAGTACCTGGTCTCGCGCGACGAGCTGTACGACCAGATCGCCGGCATCATGGGCGGCCGGGTCGCCGAAGAGATCGTCTTCAACGACATCACGTCCGGTGCGGAAAATGACATCCAGCGTGCGACCCAGCTCGCGCGCCGCATGGTGACGCAGTGGGGCATGTCGGAAAAGCTCGGCACCGTGACCATGGGCCACAAGGAGGAGCTCGTGTTCCTCGGTCGCGACCTCGGCGAGCAGCGGAACTACTCGGAGGAGATCGCCGCGGTGATCGACGAAGAGATCCGTTCCATCATCAACCACGGCTACCAGACCGCCCGGACCATCCTCACGCAGCAGCGCAGCAAGATGGACGCGGTGGTGGAGCGGCTGAAGGTCGTCGAGACGATCGACGGCAAGGAGCTCGACGAGATCATCAACGGCGCAGTGCCGCAGCGGCCGGCCGCGGCCAGCTCGTCAGCCTCGTAGAGACCCACTCGGCGAGTCGGGAAGGGTTGTTCGGAACCCCCCACCCCAGTCCCCTCCCCGGCTAGCGGGGAGGGGTTGCGGTGATGCCACAACCAACTCTCACGGTCGCAGGCCGAGGCAATCTCGGCCGCAGCCTGGCTCGCGCCATCCACGCGCGCCTCGTGCCTGCGCGAGCCGGTTTCCGGATGCCGCGCCGTGGCCTGCTTTTCCTGGCCGTGCCCGATGGCGCTGTCAGCGAGATGGCGACTCGCATTGCTCGCATGAAGCCGCCGGCGGAGCTCGGCGTCGTGCATGTGAGCGGTGCGCTGGGACTTGACGCACTCAGCGCCCTCGAAGGCAACCCTCGCGGTTCGTTTCATCCACTGCAGTCCTTTCCGATGCCGCGCGACCCATCGGCCTTTCGCGGGATCGCTGTCGCGGTCGATGCAACTACTCCGACTTTGATGCGGCAGCTGCGTGCCCTGGGCCGGGCGATCGGCGCCAAACCCAGGCACGTCGGAGACGGGGAGCGTGTCCTGTATCACGCCGCGGCGGTCTACGCCTCGAACTTCGTCGACGTGGTGGTGGCGGAGGCGGTGCGGCTGCTGGGTGAGATCGGTTGGACCGAGCGGGTGGCCACGGAGGCGCTGATGCCACTGGTGGAGGGGGCGGTGTCGAACATCCGCCGGCGCGGTGTGGTGGGAGCGCTCACGGGGCCGATTCGGCGGGGGGACGCTGAGACCGTGGCGCGGCATCTTGAGGCGCTGGGGACGCTTGGTATCAGCCCCTCCGGCGGGGCCCCATCTGAGCTTTATCGTATGCTCGCCCTGGTTGCGCTTCGGATCGCGCTGGAGGCGGGACTCGATCCCGCGGCGGCCGAGCGGACCAGAAGGGCGCTGACCCGGCATGTGGCAGCGACCCGGAGGAGAGGTGGCGCATGACCACTGTGCTGGACGTCCAGCGATTCAAGGACGATGGCCGACGTTTTGCCGTGCTCACCGCGTACGACTTCCTGACCGCGAAGATCCTCGACGAGGCGGGGATCCCGGTCCTCCTGGTCGGTGACAGCCTCGGGATGGTCGTGCTGGGGCACCCCACGACGCTCCCGGTGACGCTCGACGACATGCTGCATCACGCCAAGGCGGTCGCCCGCGGCGCTCGCCAGGCGCTCCTGGTGGGCGACATGCCGTTCATGTCCTACCACGCGTCGGTCGAGCAGGCGATCACCAGCGCCGGCCGGTTCGTGCAGGAGGCCGGCATGCATGCGGTCAAGCTCGAGGGCGGCGGCAGGGTGATCGAGATCACGCGGCGCCTGACCGAGCTCGGAATTCCCGTCATGAGCCACGTCGGGCTGACGCCGCAGTTCGTCCACCAGATGGGCGGATTCAAGGTGCAGGGCAAGACGGACGCACAGGCGGCGCAGATCCTGGCCGACGCCAAAGCCCTCGAGCAAGCTGGCGCGTTCAGCATCGTGCTGGAGGGCGTGCCGAGCCAGCTCGCCGCGCGCGTAACCAAGGCGCTCCACATCCCGACCATCGGGATCGGCGCCGGCCCGGGCACCGACGCCCAGGTCCTGGTGCTGCACGACATGCTCGGACTCACCACCGGCAAGGCGCCGAAGTTCGTCAAGCGTTACGCGAACCTGGCGGAGGAAATCTCCAGGGCGGCGACGAGCTATTCGGACGACGTCCGCAAAGGCACGTTCCCGGGGCCGGAGCACGAGTACTCGGCCAACGGTTCGGCACCGGCAAAGGACCGCGAAGAGGTCAAGTACGGCCCCGGATAACGGCCTGGTCGTAATCGAAACCCCCGGCGCGATGCTCGACGCGTCGCGCCGGTGGCGCCATGAAGGGAAGTCGATCGGCCTCGTGCCAACGATGGGTGCGCTGCACGCCGGCCACCTGAGCCTGGTTGACGCCGCGAGACGCGAGAACGACGTCGTGGTGGCCAGCGCTTTCGTCAATCCGATCCAGTTCGGGCCCGGCGAGGACTTCGAGCGCTACCCCCGCGACCCTGACCACGACGCGGCGCTGTTTGCGCGGGCCGAGGTCGACGCCGTCTACCGGCCCTCGACCCAGGCGATGTATCCGAGCGGAGCCAGCACGCGCGTTCACGTGAGCGGCGTGTCCGAGCCTCTCGAGGGAGAGGCCAGGCCAGGCCACTTCGAGGGCGTGGCCACGGTCGTCACCAAGCTGTTCGCCGCGGTCGAGCCGGACCGGGCCTACTTTGGCCAGAAGGACGCGCAGCAGGCGGCGGTGGTCAAGCGCCTGGTCAGCGACCTCGACCTGCCGGTGGAGATCCGTATCGTCCCGACCGTGCGGGAGCCCGACGGCCTCGCTCTCAGCTCGCGCAACGTGTACCTGACGCCGGACGAGCGCAGGGGCGCCGTGGCGCTCAGCTCAGGGTTGCGGGCCGCGGCGGAGGCGTACGCGGCGGGCGAGCGCCGCCACAATGTGCTGCGAGCCGCGCTGCTCAGCCGGCTCGACGCCGAACCCCTGGCGCAGGTCGAATACGCGGAAATCGTCGATCCCGAGACGTTCCTGGCGCCTGGCCGGCTCGCGGTGCTCGCGGTCCGATTCGGCAAGACGAGGCTGATCGACAACCACGACCTCGGAAAGGCGTTTCCCGGGTAACCGACTTTTGTGCGGTAATATTGACGCTCGATTTGGCGGAGGCCGTTTTGACGACCAATACCACACCAATAATTTCTAGGGGGTTCGTATTTTGGCTACTGAGTCTGGTGTCGTCCTGACCGAAAACGAGGAGGGTACCGACCAGGATTCATCGGCATCGATGACGATGGAGGACTACCTCCACTACGAGGAGGAGGCCTTCAAGACCCCCAACCACGGGGACATCGTGGATGGGATCGTTGTGCGAGTGGACCCGGACGAGGTCCTGGTCGACATCGGAGCCAAGGCCGAAGGCGTGATCTCGAGCAAAGAGCTCGGCATGCGGGGCGACCTCGACTCCGTCGGGCTCGAGCCCGGAGACCAGATCAAGGTCTACGTCCTGCAGCCCGAGAACGAGGAGGGCAACGTCGTCCTCAGCCTGCGGCGCGCCCGGGCCGAGACCACGTGGATCGTCGCTGCCGAGAAGCAGACCGACGGAACGGTGATCGACGCCGACGTGCGCGAGCAGAACAAAGGCGGGCTGATCGTGAACATCCTCGGCCTGCGCGGCTTCCTGCCGTCGAGCCAGGTTGCGCGTGCATACGCCGGCAGCCTCGAGACGCTGGTCGGCAAGCGCATCCCGGTCAAGATCCTGGAGGTCAACCGCAAGCGCAACCGGCTGATCGTCAGCCAGAAGGCGGCGGAGGACGAGGATCGAGCACGCAAGCGCGAAGAGCTGTTCAGCCGGCTGCAGACCGGGTCGACCGTGAAGGGCACGGTCTCCGGGATCACCAGCTACGGCGCTTTTGTCGACATCGGCGGCGCCGACGGCCTGATCCACATCTCCGAGCTGTCGTGGGACCGCGTTTCCAAGGTGACCGACGTGCTGCAGCTGGGCGAGGAGGTCTCCGTGAAGGTGATCAAGCTCGACCCGGAGCAGACCCGGATCTCGCTGTCGCTGCGCCAGCTGCAGCAGGACCCGTGGGAGCGGCTGGTCCAGTCCATGCCCGTGGGCTCGATCGTCGAGGGCCAGGTGACGAAGACCAAGAAGTACGGAGCGTTCCTGCAGATCATGCCGGGCATCGAGGGCCTGCTTCACATCTCCGAGCTGTCGTGGGACCACGTGGAGCGGACCGAGGACGTGCTCAAGGTCGGCGAGACGGTGCAGGTGAAGGTCATTGGCATCGACACCGCGCGGCGCCGGATCTCGCTCAGCCTGAAGCAGCTGTCGGCGCCGCCGGCGAGTCTGGCCGGGGCTCGAACGGACCACCGCCCGGACGAGTACCCCGAAGAAGAAGAGGAGTAGTCCCAGCCCCTCCCCCGAGCTTCACCCACCCAGCGCCGCTAGGCGCTGCGCCGCCGGGCTGAAGTAGGGGTCGATCTGTAGCGCGCGCTGGTAGGCGCGGCGTGCCGCGGCGCGGTTGCCGAGCTGCGCTTCGCGGTCGCCCAGCTGGACGTACAGGTCCGGCTCGGTCTCGCCCAGGTCCGCCGCCTTGCGCAACTCCTCCACCGTGCCGATGGCCCAGTGGTACCGGGCTTGCAGCGGGTCGACTCTTACGGCGAGGTCGGCGCGGCCTTTGAGGTACCAGACGTCGGCGAGGACGGGGAGGACGGCAAACGCGACCGCCACCAAAACCAGGAGCGTGGCGCTGATCCCCCTCACCCCACGAAGGTGGGGCCCCTCTCCCCTGGGTGAGAGGGTCTCTCCCACGCCCGTTGCACTCCACAGCGTGCCGGCGAGGAGCCAGAACATGCCGGTGGCGGGGGCCCAGTCGAAGTTGAAGAGCACCCAAACCGTGTAGCCGACCAGCGCGGCGCTCAGGGCACCGACATCACGGTCGAATCGCTGGCGCCATGCTCCCCTGGACAGCACCAGGAGCACCCAACCCAGTGCAGCCAGGCCGAGAACGCCCTCGGTCGCCGCGATGTCGAGCGGGCCGGAGTGGATGCGGTCGAATGTCACCAAGGATGCGTAGTCCTGGCTCAAGAAGTGGCCGAACGAGAGCCCGGTGGCGTCCTCGCCCCACCCGGTCAGGGGCCGCGCCGCGATCATGCGGAGCCCGTCCCCCCAGAGATGGAGCCGCAGCTCCGGCGGGTCGTTGTTGAGGACCCGTGCCGGCGATGCCAGCATCCCGAACACCCCGATACCCATGATCCAGAGCGCCGTCAGGGCGGCTCCTATCACCAGGCGGCCGCGGGTCGCGAACACTGCCAGGGTCAAGCAGCCGGCGAGGACGCCGAAGTCGCCGCTTCGCGAAGTGGTGACGAGCAGTCCTGCCACCAGGACCGGGATCGCCGCCACCCAGGCGAGCACGAAGACCCCACCGCGAAGGGCCCGGTCGACCGCCAGCGGCACCGCCATGGCCACCAGGGCCGCCAGCAGGTTCGCGTTGCCCAGGTTGCCGTCCGGGCGGAAGGCCACGTGCGCGGCCCACTGCTGCACTCCCTCGAGCGACGCCACGCACGTGCCGAACACGAATCCCGCCACCACCCAGTCGCGGTGTCTCTGCTCGCGCAACAGCCATACCGCTGATGCCAGCAGCCCGAGGTAGCTGAGGCGCATTGGCAAAGACTCGTATCGTGTCCAAGAGCCGGCCAGGCTCAGCGGCCAGGAGACGGAGAAGGCGAACGCCAGGGCGGCCGTCGCGGCTGCCGCCAGAAGTGGCCAGCGCAGAGGCCCGAGGCGGGGGCCGGCCTGGGTCAGCAGGGCGAGTCCGACACCCAGGCACGCGCCCGCGATCACGAGCGATGCGCGAGGGAGGATGTAGGTATCGCTCGCGGTGGGTATAAAGACGATTGGCAGGAGACCGGCGACCACCGCAGGGAGGAAGCCGCTAAGCCGGCCGAGAAGGCGTTGCACCCGCCTACTCTTAACCGAAATCGACTGCCGGAGTTGGACGTTATATTAGGTGCGGAGGTACCGCTAGGTACCAAAGCAACGTTAGAGGAGGTGCTGGCCCCACCTAAGTTCGAGAAAGGAGTCCAGGAGGATAGGGACCTTGTATCCGTTTGAAAGATTCACTGAGCGGGCCAAAAAAGTTCTGACGCTCGCCCAGGAAGAAGCAGAAAGATCGCACCACAGTTACATCGGCACAGAGCATCTCCTCCTCGGACTGCTCCGTGAGGGTGAAGGCCTGGCCGCCAAGGTTCTGAACAACCTTGGGGTCGAGATCGGCAAAGTCCGCCAGACGATCGAGTCCGTCCTCGGTCGCAACGAGCGGATCATCATCCAGCAGATCATCCCGACGTCGCGTGTGAAGAAGGTCATCGAGATCTCCTTCGAGGAAGCGCGGCGCATGGGCCACAACTACGTCGGCACCGAGCACCTGCTGCTTGGTCTCCTCATCGAGGGCGAGGGCATCGCGGCCCACGTGCTCGAGGACCTTGGCGCGAACCTCGAGAAGGTGCGTGGCGAGATCGAGCGCCTGCTGCACGATTCAAGTGCCGAGACAGAGGCCGAGCCGGCGCCGAAGAAGCCGTCCAAGACCCCACTGCTCGACCAGTTCGGCCGCGACCTCACCGAGCTCGCGCGCCGCAACCAGCTCGACCCCGTGATCGGGCGCGAGACGGAGATCGAGCGCGTGATTCAGATCCTCAGCCGCCGCACGAAGAACAACCCGGCGTTGATCGGCGAACCCGGCGTGGGCAAGACCGCCATCGCGGAAGGCCTCGCACAGCAGATCAACCTCGGCAACGTGCCCGAGTCGCTGCAGCACAAGCGCGTGCTGACGCTGGACATGGGCGCACTCGTCGCCGGTACCAAGTACCGAGGCGAGTTCGAGGAGCGCTTGAAGAAGATCCTGGACGAGATCCGCTCCAGCCGCGAGGTGGTGCTGTTCATCGACGAGCTGCACACGCTCGTCGGCGCCGGCGCAGCCGAAGGCGCGATCGACGCCGCCAACATCCTCAAGCCCGCGCTCGCGCGCGGTGAGATCCAGTGCATCGGCGCGACCACGCTGAACGAGTACCGCAAGTACATCGAGAAGGACGCCGCGCTCGAGCGCCGCTTCCAGCCGGTGTTCGTCGACCAGCCCTCGCTGGCGGAGACGACCGACATTCTCAACGGAGTCAAGCCGCTGTACGAGAAGCACCACCGCGTGACCATCACGGACGCGGCGGTCCATGCCGCCGTCGTGTTGAGCGACCGCTATGTCAGCGACCGCGCCCTGCCCGACAAGGCCATCGACCTGATCGACGAGGCTTCGGCGCGGGTGCGCATGAAGCTCACCACGACACCGGATGACCTGAAGGAGCTCCAGAAGGAGATCCGCCGGCAGCGCGCCGAGCAGGACGAGTCGGTCAACAAGCAGGACTTCGAGGCGGCTGCGGGCGTCCGCGACAAGGTGAAGAAGCTGCAAGACAAGCTGGCTTTGAAAGAGGCAGCGTGGCGCGACAAGCTCGGTGAGACCGTGCCCGAGGTGGGTGAGGAGGACATCGCGCAGATCGTCGCCGCTTGGACCGGCGTGCCTGTTTCTCGATTGGTCGAGGAAGAGAGCGCGCGGCTGCTGCGCATGGAGGAAGAGATCCACAAGCGGATGGTCGGTCAGGACGAGGCGATCATCACCGTCTCGCAGGCGGTGCGCCGCGCGCGTGCGGGCCTGAAGAATCCGCGCCGGCCGATCGGATCGTTCATCTTCCTGGGGCCGACCGGGATCGGCAAGACCGAGCTCGCGCGCGCCCTCGCGGAGTATCTCTTCGATTCCGAGGACGCTCTCATCAAGCTCGACATGTCGGAGTTCATGGAGCGACATACGACCGCTCGATTGGTCGGCTCGCCTCCTGGATACGTCGGCTACGACGAAGGCGGGCAGCTAACCGAAGCGGTGCGGCGCAGGCCTTACTCGGTGATCCTTTTCGACGAGATCGAGAAGGCGCATCCCGAGGTCTTCAACATGCTGCTGCAGATCCTCGAGGACGGCCGGTTGAGTGACGCGAAGGGCAAGATCGTCAACTTCGCGAACACTGTGATCATCATGACCTCCAACCTCGGCATTCGCGATGTGAACCAGGCGGGCACGGCGTTGGGCTTCCAGCCGGCTGTGGTCGACGAGACAGAAGAGGTGGAGCGCCGCCACCAGAACACGAAGCAGAAGATCGACGACGAGCTCAAGCGGATGTTCCGCCCCGAGTTTCTGAACCGCGTCGACGCGGTGGTCGTCTTCAAGAGCCTGACCACGCACCAGATCCGCGAGATCGTGGACCTGCAGCTGGACCGTCTCAGCAAGCACCTGACCGAGCAGCAGATCACGATCGAGGTGACGGATGCCGCGAAGGACCTGCTGGCGAAAGAGGGCTATGACCGGACGTATGGGGCGAGGCCGCTGCGTCGCGTGATCACGAGCCGGATCGAGGATCAGCTCTCCGAGCACTTGCTGCGCGGCAAGATCTCGCGCGGTGACGATGTGCAGATCGACGTCGAAGGCGAGGATGCGCTGAAGTTCACGCCGACGAAGCACCGGCACAAGGAGCCCGCGGCCGCGGCGCCGGGTCCGACAAAACCGTAGGGACGGCCGCCGCGCGGCCCTTAGGGGCCGAGCCAGTCTTTCAGGCGCTCGGACAGGCGGGCCGGCGTGGTCTGGCTCTTGATCAGGTGGTCCAGGGCTCCCAGCTTCACCCCGCGTTCGACCAGCTCTTTTTCGTTCCAGTTGGACAGGATGACGACCGGGATCGGGGCGGTCGTCACGTCGGCGCGCAGAGCTTCGAGGACTCCGAGGCCATCGAGTTTCGGCAGCCTGATGTCCAGAAAGATGATGTCGGGATGCAGCGTCCTTGCTTTTTCCAGCGCGACAAGGCCGTCCCCGGCGACATCTACGGTATACCCGTCCAGCTCGAGCTTGAGCCGGTACATCTGCGCGACTGATGCATCGTCCTCAACGAAGAGGACCCTTACATCATCCGCATCGGGGGCCACGCGCTGATTCACTTCTCATCCTTTACCTTTGTGCAACGCTTGCCTCGACCTTTATGACACTGTTGGGATCTGATACGTGAGCGTATCGGCACCGCTCCGGCTGCGCCCGCTGGAGATCGGCGACCTCTTGGACGAGACCTTTCGCATGTACCGTCGCCATTTCGTTTTGTTCGCGGGGATCTCGGCGATTCTCTCCATCCCTTCGGCTGCGCTCTTCGCGCTGCTCCTGGGTTCATTCAGCTCAGTCCTGCAGCAGTCCAACGGCGCCGTGACTGACTTCAGCTTTCTCGCGCCCCTGCTGGCAGCCTTCGCCGCAGGTCTTGTGGTCAGCATCGTGATCCTGCCCTTCACGATGGGAGCCGTCATGTACGCGGCCTGCGAGTCCGCGCTGGGACGGCCGGTGACCGCGGGTGGCGTCTTTTTCGGCGTGATGCGGCGTTACTTCCCGCTCCTCGGCTACTGGGGGCTCTTCCTCTTCTCCCTATACGTCGCGCTCGCGCTGTGCATCCTGCCCGTCATCCTCTGGATCTGGATCTTCGTGTCGTGGATCGCCGTGACGCCCGCGATGTTCGTGGAGAACATCGGCCTCGGTGCGGCGATGGGTCGCAGCTGGCGGTTGGTGGAGGGTCGCTGGTGGAGGACGTTCTTGATCCTCTTCCTCATGGTCATCCTCTGGTGGGTTGTGCAAATTGCGCTCGGGGCTTTCCTTCAGCTGGGCCAGCTGCTGCTCCAGCTTTTCGTGTCGCCTTTTCTGGCGGCGGCCATCGCAGCGGCCAGCGGCCAGATCGTCGGCGCGGTGGTCAATCCGATCCTGCAGATCGCGATCGTGCTGATCTACTTCGACCTTCGCGTGCGCAAGGAAGGCATGGACCTTTTCCAGATGGCGCACCGGCTGTCAGCTCCCCCGGCAACATCCTGAAAGCCTCCAGCGTCGTGCGAATCGTGGTCGCGCTTGTGCCAGCGCTCATGCTCTTGCCGGCCACGGCTACTGTTGCGTCCGCCGACCCGTTGCCGCCGCCGAGCTACATCGAGGCGGCGCAGCGCGCCCACGACATCATCCAGGACGCGGCGCCGCTGGATCCGCTCCCTGCCGAACAGGCCACGCAAGTCCTGATCTCCGGCACCGGCTACAGCCAACCCGAGATCCTGAACGACCTCAGGGCCCGGCCGCCCCTCTACGCGGATGCAAGCCAGCGACTGACCTCGTTGCTCGAGGCGCTCGGCCAGCCCATCACCACCACCGATCCCGCCCTCGCGCGCCAGCACCTGCATGACGTGATGTCGATGAGCCGCTACGACGCGCTGCACCGTCCGCCGTCTTTGCTGGACCGTTTCGGCCAATGGGTGCAGGATCGGATCACCGCGCTGCTGCGGCTTTTGTTCGGCAACGGAAGAGG
This sequence comes from Chloroflexota bacterium, assembly GCA_005880795.1. Classification (GTDB taxonomy): domain Bacteria; phylum Chloroflexota; class Dormibacteria; order Dormibacterales; family Dormibacteraceae; genus 40CM-4-65-16. The sequence goes on from VBGP01000024.1 coordinate 27,372, forward strand.
CGCCCAACCGCCGGCGCTCTGGCTCTACGCGATCGGCATCGCTGTTTTGCTCGCGGTCGTCGTTGTCGTCGTCCGCGCAGCACGAGGTCGCTTCACGGGTTCGATCAGCGTGCCGTCCGACGGTCCTCGGCCGGCGGCTGACTATTTCGCCGAAGCCGACCGCCTGGCCGCGAGGGGCGATCGAGTCAATGCGATCCGCGCGCTCTGCGCCGCAGTGGCCGCGACCCTTGCCGGAGAGCGTTCGTGGGAAGGAAGCCCGCTGACAGTGCGCGAGATATTTCAGCGCGCGCCGGATTTCGCCGGCCTGCGGCCACTGCTGCTGCCCTTCGAGGCGGCGATCTACGGCGGTCGTGAGGTCGATGAGGCGACGTACGCGCGGGCGGCGCGGATCGCCGCCACGTACCGGCAACCGGTGGAGGTGGCGGCGTGAAGGGCGCGCGCGGCTGGATCATCGCCGCCGGAATCGCGATCCTTATCGCGGGCGCCGCGTACCTCCTGCAGCCTCAGCAAGACTCGCCTGAGCACAGCTCCAACAGCGACGCGGCCAATGGCGCTTCCGCGGCGTTGCTTTTTGCGCAGGCGATGGGCCATCCGGCGGATCAGATCACTGGCTCGTTTGCAGCGCCGCCCCCGTACTCGATGATGTTCGTGTTCTCGCCCACGAGCCCCTACACCGCTGACGAAGCGGCCAATACCCGGGACTGGGTGCGCTTCGGTGGCGTGCTCGTCTACGCCTCGGAGCAAGGCGACCCCCAGCTCGACCGGTCGCTCGGAGTCAACCGGCTTGGCGGTTACGTCTCGGGCGGGAACTACAAAGCCACGCCGGCGGTTGCGGGAGTGAGCACGGTGGGCGGGACCAACGGCGATCTCATCCCCCTCGATCCGTCACCGAACCAGGTCACCATCCTGCGCACCACACAAGGCTTCGCCGCGGGCTACATAGAGAAGATCGGTCTCGGGAGGGTCATCGTGCTGGCAGATCCGCTGGTGCTGTGCAACGGATACCTGGAAAAAGCTGACAACGGGAGGCTGCTCGCCGACCTGATCGGCACCGTCGACCCGAGCTCGCACGTGGCCTTCGACGAGTACCACCACGGCCTGACGGGCAGCGACTTTGCGCCGCAGGCCTGGATCACCACCCCCTGGGGCGCCGCTCTGCTCTGGCTCCTGGTCGCGGTGTTCTTCGGCCTGTTGCTGCGCGGCAGGCGGTTTGGGCCGCTCCTCGGGAGGCCGGCCGAGGTCGCTCGCTCCGACGCGGAGTGGTCGGTCGCCGTCGGCCAGCTGCTGCGCCGTTCGAGCGCGCGAGGGGTCACGCTCGGGCTGCTTGCGGCGGCAACTGAGCGTGCGGTGGCGGCTCGCACGGGACTTCCCCTGCAGCCGCGCGAGCGATTCTGGAATGCTCTTTGGGTGCGGGCACCCGAGGTGGCAGGCGAGCTGGCGCAGATAGAAACGGCGCTTTACGCGGCTTCGAACAACGAGCGCGATCTTTTGAACGCGGCTCGCAGCTTGCATGAAATCGCTCACCCAACGCCCCGCCCAGTCCGCAGATGACGGACACCACAGCTACTGTCGCGACGCAATTTTTTGCGCGTTTTCGGGAACAGCTGACGAAGGCGATCGTCGGGCAGGACGAGGCGATTCGCTTGTGCGCGATCGCGCTCGTCGCCGAAGGCCACGTGCTGCTCGAGGGTGTGCCGGGGACCGGCAAGACGCTGCTCGCGAAATCCATCGCCCGCGCCCTCACCCTCGACTACGGCCGCGTCCAGTTCACGCCCGACCTGATGCCCGCCGACATCGTGGGCACGTCCGTGTATGACCTGACGACGCGAACCTTCGCGCTCCGCCGCGGACCGATCTTCACCAACGTCCTGCTCGCCGACGAGATCAACCGCGCGCCGGCGAAGGTGCAGTCGGCGCTGCTCGAGGCGATGGAGGAGCGCGGCGTGACGCTGGAGGGACAGCAGCTGCAGCTCCCCCCGCCGTTTTTCGTTCTGGCCACGCAGAACCCAGTCGAGTACGAGGGCACGTACCCCTTGCCCGAAGCGCAGCAGGATCGCTTTCTCTTCAAGGTCCGCCTCGATTACCCCACGCCCGCGGACGAGATGGAGGTGCTTCGTCGCTGGGAGTCGGGCATCGAGCTGCGTGACCCGGCGAAAGCGGGCGTCGAGCCGGCCCTTGGCAAGGCGGACATCGACGAGTGCCGCGCCGAGGTCGGCAAGGTTGTGCTGGACGAGAAGATCCGGCGCTACATCGTCGACCTCGCTTCCGCAACGCGCGCCGCGCCCGAGATCGCGCTCGGCGCCAGCACGCGCGCCGAGGTGCTGCTGATGCTGGCGGCGCGTGCCTATGCGGCCTTCGACGGCCACGATTTCGTCACGCCCGACCACGTCAAGGCACTGCTCGGGCCAGCGTTTCGGCATCGCCTGATCCTTCGTCCGGAGGCTGAGGTGGCCGGCCAGACCCCGGACAGCGTGCTGGACGCCGTGGCCAGTCGCGTCGTACCGCCGCGCTGATCAATTTGAGGCGCGCCCTCGATTTCGCTCGAGGTCTGGCGCCGCAGCCACGGCTCATCTGGGGGGTCGCCATCGGCGCAGGGCTGATCGCGCTCGCCGTCGCCTCGCCCCTGATCGGCTTCATCGCGACCGTCTACAACGCAGGGCTGGTCATCATCGCGGCGCGGGACCTGGCCCTCCTGCCGGGCCGGTCTGGGTACAGCGTCCGCCGGAGCATGCCCGAACCCTTTTCCCTTGGCGAGCCGGAAGAGGTTGCGGTGGTGATTCAGAATCGCTCCGCTGCGGGATTGATGGCGAACGTCGCGGACCATGCCCCGGGTGGGCTGCGTCCCACGCCGCGAGAGCTCCCGGGCCAGTTCGATTCCAACGGGTTGCTTAAGGTCTCCTACAGGACGTACTCGCCCCGGCGCGGCGCCTACGCGTTCGGGCCGGTCGACCTGCAGGTCTGGCGCGAAGACGGGTGGTGGCGCCGCCAGGTCCGGCTGCCTGACCCGCAGGAGGTCGCGGTTTTTCCAAACGTGGTGGCGATCAAACGCATCCAGCTGTCTTTGCGGCGCGGGCTGCGAGCGATGGCCGGCATGCGTCGCGCGAGGCCGCCGGGCGCATCCACCGCGTTCGCGGGCTTGCGCGAGTACGTCCGTGGTGACGATGTGCGGCGCGTCAGCTGGACGGCTACGGCAAGGCGTGACCGCCCGGTGGTGGTCGAGGTCGAGGCGGAGCGAGGACAGCAGATGATCATCGCGCTCGACTGCGGAAGGTTGATGACCGCGCCCGCCGGCGACCTCGACAAGCTCGACCACGCGGTGAACGCGGCGCTGATGCTCGCCTGGGTCGCGCAGGCCTACGGCGACCGCGTCGGTCTGATGACGTTTGACGATCGGGTCACGAGTTTCATCAAGCCCGAGCGGGGCCCGATCCAGCTGCGCCGCATCACCGAGGCGCTTTACGCGATCCGGCCGGATTACGTCGAGCCCGATTTCGGACACGCGATGACGCACCTCGCGCTGCGGGTCGGGCGGCGTTCGATGATCGTCATGCTCACGGACGTGCAGGACCCCGAGGCGTCGCGCGAGCTCGTCGCGCACGCGCTGCGGCTGGCCGCGCGCCACCTCGTGCTCGTCGTAGCGATGTCCGATCCCGCAGTGCTCAGCGCGCGCGGTGATCCAATCGTAAGCACCAGCCGTGCTTATGAATGGGCCGCGGCCGAGGAGTTCGTTTCCAGCCGGCGGGAGAGCTTCGAGATCCTTCGTCGGGGCGGGGTGCTCGGCCTCGACGTGGTCGCCGGCCGACTGTCTCCGGCCCTCGTCGAGCGATATTTGGAACTGAAAGAGCGCGCGCTTCTTTAGGGAAGAAGTGCGCCCTGCGCGCGCCCGGCTCTAGTGGAGAGGTACCTGCAGCTTAAGCAGCGCGCGCTCCTTTGACGTCACGCGGCGCGGCCGGCCGCTGAGCAGCAGGTACGAGTAGAACAGCGCGCCTGTCACGAGCCCGATCGACACCTTGAGCACGAACGGCGCGCCCGACGGCGAGATGTTGCCCTCGATCGTCCCCGCGACCACCAACAGAGGCGCGAGCCCGAGCAGCAGCGTGAATGCACGACGAGCCGCGATGACAAGCGCATCGGAGCGCTTGCGGTTGCCTGGCGAGACCAGGGCCCAGCCCATCATCAATCCGCCCGCGCCCTGTGTGATCACGATCGACAGCTCGAGCACCCCGTGCGCGATGACGAACTCGAACAGGCCGCCGGCGAGCCCGTAGGCCTGCGTCAGGCCAAAAAGCCCGCCCAGGCTGATGCCGTTGGAGATCATCACCCAGATCACCGGGAGGCCGAAGGCGACCCCGAAGCCGAAGGCCAGGATCACCACGTAGATGTTGTTGACCATGATCAGCCCAGCGGCCTGCACGCGCTCGTCCTGCGGGATGTTCGTCCACAGCTGGTGATGGTGGACCTGGTCGATCAGGCGAGGGCTCGCGATGGCATAGGCCGCGTCCGGCTGGGCGAGGACGATGAAGAAGCTGACGAGCGCCGGCACGAAAAGAAGGGCTGCCGACGCGAGCAGAAACGGCCAAGACCGCCGGTACGTGCGAGGCAGGGTTTCGACGTAGAAGCCGCGGATGCGCTTCCACACCTCGCCGCCGCGGCGATAGACGATGCCGTGACCGCGCGCAACCAGGCCGTTCAGGTAGCGATGCACGGGCTCCCCTGGCCAGTCGCGCTGGGCACGCGCCAAGTCGGCCGTGGCGCGGCGGTACAGGGCGGACATGGTCAGCACCTGGGCCGGCGTGAGGGCGTTGAGGTGGCCGGCGCCCGCGCGCGACAGCAGGTCCTCGAGCCGGTTCCAGTCGTTTCTCCTCAACGCGACGAAGTCCTCTGCTCTCATGGTCCTGAGCAGTAACTTAACAAGACATGCAGGAGCCGCTACCTGATACCGACCTGGTCGTCGCGACGCCCGAACGGGTGTCGTTCGGCTACCAGGTCGCGGGACTCGGCACGCGGGCGATCGCCCAGATCCTCGACCTGCTGATCCTGGGTGGAGTCCTGCTGGGCCTGACCTTCGCTGCGATCGCGATCGGCCAGGCAGGCTTCGACGTCGTCGCATACCTGCTGGCCATCCTGGGCGGGTTCGTCGTCGTCTTCGGTTACTTCTGGGCGTCCGAGGCCTTCTGGTCGGGGCAGACGATCGGCAAGAAGGTTTTCCGGCTCCGGGCGGTGGGGGACCGGGGCGAGCCGATGACCTTCGTGCAGGCCGGCATCCGGAATGTCGTACGGATCGTCGACTTCCTGCCGTACGGCTACGGCGTCGGTCTCGTCGTCCTGTTCGTCAACGGCAAAGGTAAGCGGCTCGGTGACCTTGCAGCGGGCACCATCGTGGTCAAGGATTCCGAGTCCATCGGGCTCTGGCAGCTGGCGGGCGGCCAAGCCACCGTTCAATCAGTGCCTTCGACCCCTCCTCCTCCACCAGGTGCGCCGCCTGTGCCGGCGCAGGTGCTGCCCTTTGCTCCCGCGACCCAGGCCGAGGTCATCCTGCGCAGTCTTGACCCGGAGCTGAGGCGGTTCATCACCTCATACGCGCGACGGCGGCCGGAGCTGCCGGTGCCGATGCGCGCCCAGCTTGCCGGCCAGGTGCAGGCGAGCCTCTCCGCGGCGGCGCCAGATGTGTTCAACCAGCACGGTCCCCTGGCGGCGCTGGATTACCTCGCTGACCTGGAGCGTCAATAAAGCCAGCTGCGGATCTGATCCTCGGTCAGGTTGCCGCCGGTCAGCACCGTGGCGACGCGCTTGTTTTCGAATTCGTGTGCGCGTTGGGCGATGGCCGCGACGCCTGCCGCGCCGGCGGGCTCGACGACAAGACCCGCGTCCGCAAAGAGAGCCCGCATGGCCGCGAGCATCTCGTCGTCGCTGACCAGCATCACTTCGTCGATGGTGCCGGGCATGATGCCGACCGCTTCGGCGATCGGGACGCGGACCGCGATGCCGTCGGCGATCGTCGTGCTGGGAGCCGCGACTGGCTTTCCCGCCTTCCACGACAGCGCCATCGATGGAGCCGTCTTCGCGCAAACGGCGATGACCTGCGTGCTCGGCGCGGAATGCTTGAGCCAGGTCCCCATCCCGTTGACGAGCGAGCCGTTGCCGAGCGGAACGAAGACCGCATCGATGGGCTCGGTCTCGTGCGTGAGCTCTACGGCGATGGTGCCGGCGCCTTCCGCGATCGCGCCGAGCAAGCCATCCTCGACGTACACCTCACCGTTTTGCTGTGCGTGAAGCTTGGCCGCGTCCTTGGCCTCGTCGAAGTCATCCCCTTGCAGCTCGACTTTGGCCCCGAGTGCGCGCATGCGCTCGATCTTGAGCGGGTTGGCTGCGCGCGCGGCGAAGACTGTGAGCGGACGCCCACGCTTGCGGCAGGCATACGCCATGCCCTGGCCGAAGTTGCCGGCCGACGCGCAGACGAGTCCCTGCGCGCCATCTCCTAGTCGATGTAGGAGATAGTCGGTGCCGCGGCCCTTGAAGGTGCGAATCGGGTTGACCGTTTCCACTTTGAGCACGGTGGTGACGCGAAGATGCGCGCTCAGCGGTTCGCAGACGAATTCAGGGGAGTGGAGGAAGACCGGGTCGACGACCTTCGCGGCTTCGCGGATGTCGTCGAGAGAGATCGAGGCGTCCACCTCCGCGGAGCTTAGAGCTTGGCATCACCCGGCCCCTCCGGCGCTTCGCGCCACCTCCCCATAAATGGGGAGGAGCAGGGCCGCCCCGGGGGTAGTCAGGGCGGCGCCTTGACGCTCACCAGATAAAACGCGAGGGGCTGTAAACGGTAACGGGCGTGCTTGTCAAAACCCCGATCATGGGTCCACAGTCTCCCCATGCCGAAATCGACCATCACCTTTGTCTGCACCGAGTGCGGCGGCGAGAGCCTCCGCTGGGCCGGCCAGTGTCCGCACTGCCGCGCCTGGAACACGCTCCAGGAGTTCCAGGTCAGGAAGGCGGCAAAGGACTCCAAGCCGAGGCCGCTCGAGCCGGTCCGCGCCCAACCTCTGGAATCGATCTCGGTCGAAGGTGCCCCGCGGCAGCGCCTGGCGTGGGGCGAGCTGAACCGCGTCCTGGGCGGCGGGATCGTGCCGGGGAGCATGGTCCTGATCGGCGGGGAGCCAGGGGTCGGCAAGTCGACGCTCCTGATGCACGCGGCAGCGCAGGTGGCCAGGGGCGGACCGGTGCTCTATGTCTCGGGGGAGGAATCCGGGCACCAGGTGCGCATGCGGGCCGAACGCCTGGGCGCCCTCGAGCCGGGCATCCTGCTCCTGGCGGAGAACGACCTCGACGCGATCTGCGAGGCAATCCGGGCGGAGTCCCCTCGGCTGGCGATCGTCGACTCGATCCAGACCGTCTCCGACGCCGGGCTGGAGGGCAGCGCCGGCAGCGTGACCCAGGTTCGGGAGTCGGCCGCCAGGCTGATGCGGCTCGCCAAGGAGATCGGGGTGCCGATCTTCCTCGTGGGCCACGTGACCAAAGACGGTTCCATAGCCGGACCCAGGGTCCTGGAGCATATCGTTGACACCGTGCTTTACCTCGAGGGCGACCGCCGGCAGGAGCTGCGGATCCTCCGCGCCACCAAGAATCGCTTCGGCTCCGCCGAAGAGATCGGCGTCTTCGCCATGGGCGAGGCCGGGCTCGAGGAGGTGCCGGATCCGTCGGCGGCGATTCTCGCCACTGCCGCGCCCGCGTCTCCTGGCACGGTGATCGTCGCCGCACTCGAAGGCACCCGGCCGCTTCTCGTCGAGGTTCAGAGCCTCGTCAACAGGAACGAGAACGCGATGGTGCGGCGAATCGCGAACGGCATCGACGTCAATCGCCTGCACATGATCCTCGCCGTGCTCGAGAAGCGACTCAAGTTCTCATTCGCGAAATCCGACGTCTTCGTCAGCGTGGCGGGCGGCATCCGAATCACGGAGCCGGCCGCCGACCTCGGTCTTGCCCTCGCAATCGTCAGCAACGAGATCAACAGGCCAATGCCGGACGGCCTGATCGTGATCGGCGAGCTGGGGTTGTCGGGCGAAGTGCGCCGCGTGGGCCAACTCGAGCGCCGCCTTCATGAGGCGGCGAGGCATGGCCTGACGCGCGCTTTGATTCCGGCTGGCGCTCGCGCCGGCCGGCCATCCGGCCTCGACGTCGTCGAGGTTCGGTCGGTGGCGGAGGCAGTCTCCGCCGCGTTTCCTAATCCCATCCAGTCCGGCGCATTGATCAAGGAGGCCGGGCTAACGGTCTCTTGAGGAGGTAACCCGTGAAACGTTCCGAGTATCTGGCCCGCTGGGCCGGAGCCGGGCTCGGAGTGATCGGTGGTTTTCTGCTCGGTTATTTCATCGTCCGGGGTCTGGGCGGAAGCGCTCATCCCGGCTGGGCGATCATCGGGCTGACCACGCTGGAAGGATTGATATTCGCTTACCTCAGCACGCCGTACGTGCTGGGCGGGTGGCGAAATTTCAACTTCCGGCTGACGAGCACCCCGCTGCCGGATTTGCTGAGTGGACTGCTGGGCATGATCGTCGGTCTTGTCATCGCTGTCCTCATCGGATTCTTCGTGCGCGACCTGCCGTACGGCTACGACCTGTCGGCGGTGCTCGCGCTTCTTCTTGCGGCGCAGGGCGCGTCGGTTGGCCTGACGCGCCGCGCAGAGCTGACGTCGCTGTTCTTCGGCGGCAATGCCGAGGTCGATTCCCACCGCATGCCCGCCGTGCTGCTCGATACGTCGGTCATCATCGACGGCCGCATCCTCGACATCGCGAAAACTGGCTTTCTCGACATGCCGCTCATCATCCTGTCCTCTGTCCTGCACGAGCTGCAGATGGTTGCCGACTCCGGTGACGTCACGCGCCGGCGTCGCGGCCGCCGTGGCCTCGACGTTCTGACCGACATGCAGAAGGAGCCGTCGATCAACCTGCAGGTCACCGAAGACGAGACACCTCCGACTGGCGAAATCGACGCGCATCTCGTCCGCACCGCCAAGCGGAAGGGTTGGGCGATCATGACCAACGATTTCAACCTCAACCGGATCGCGCGCCTCGAGGGCGTGGCGGTCTTGAACCTCAACGAGCTCGCCCAGGCCATGCGGCCGATCGCGATTCCAGGCGAGGAGATCGTCGTCACCGTGGCGAGAGAGGGCAAGGAGCCGGGGCAGGGCGTCGGCAGCCTCGACGACGGCACCATGGTCGTGGTCCAGAACGGGCGGCGCCTGCTCAACCAGACGATCACCGCGGTCGTCACGTCGGTGATCCAGACGTCGGCCGGGCGGATGATCTTTGCCGAACCCGCGGGTGGCGAAGTGCGACGGCAGCCCAATCGCGTCAAGCCGCGCGAGGAGTCCGCGTAAGTTGGCGCCCTCGGTCGGCGCCATCGTCGCGGCGGCGGGGACCGGCTCACGCCTGGGCCGCGGAAGCAAGGCGCTCGTCCGCCTCAACGGCCGGACGACTCTGGCGCGCGTCCTCGAGCTCTTCCTTGCGTTAGACGAGGTCGACCGGATCGTCGTGGTCGGCCCGCCCAGCAGGCTCGAAATCGCCGAGCATGAGGTGGAGGCGCTGCTGCCTCGAAAGCCTGTGATCGTCAAGGCGGGGGGGGAGAGCCGGCAGGCGTCGGTGCGCGCCGGCCTGGCCGCGCTCGGCGACTGCGACTTCGTGCTCGTGCACGACGCCGCACGACCCCTCGCCACGGCGGCTCTCGTGCGACGGGTGCTGGCGGCCGCGATGGAGTCCGGGGCCGCGTTTCCGGCGATCACGCCGCGCGACGCGGTCAAGCGCGTCGAAGGCAACCGCCTGGTCGAGAGCCTCGATCGCTCGCGCGTCGTGCTCGCGCAGACGCCGCAAGGCTTTTCCTATGAGCTGCTCGCGCGCGCCCACCGCGAAGCCGCCGACGCCGGGCTGGTCGGCGACGACGACGCCCAGCTCGTCGCGGCGACGGGGCACGTGGTGACCGTCGTGCCCGGCGAGCCGGCGAACATCAAGCTCACAACCCCAGAGGACCTCGAGGTGGTGGAGGCGCTGATCAGGGAACACGAGACCGCGGATCGGTGAGGGTGGGAATTGGATACGACGTGCATCCGCTGGTGCCGGGCCGTCCGCTTGTGCTCGGTGGCGTGCGAATCGAGCATCCGACCGGTCTCGACGGACATTCCGACGCCGACGTCCTGACCCACGCCGTGATCGACGCGCTCCTCGGCGCGGCGGGGCTGGGCGACATAGGGACTCTTTTTCCCGCGGACGATCCGAGATACAGGAACGCCTCGAGTCTCGACATGCTGAGATCGGCCGCCAAGCTGCTGGCCGACGCCGGCTACCGGGTTGTGAACGTGGATTGCACCGTCATCGCGCAAGAACCTCGGCTGCACGCTCACCTGGCGACGATGAGCGCCAATCTGGCCGGCAAGCTCGGCACCGTCGACGTGAACGTCAAGGGCAAGTCCCCGGAAGGGCTTGGAGCGCTTGGCCAGGGCGCCGGGATCGCGGCGCAGGCCGTGGCGACTCTCGAGGAAATTTAGTCCGGCCCTCTCGGCAACCCGAATGTGACCGTGGGCGCGATGGTCGAGATCTGGCCGTCCTCGTATTTGATTACCTGCCAGCCGCCTTCATGCACCATCCGATGATGCCGCCGGCACAACAGGACCAGGTTGTTGAGGTCGGTCGGGCCGCCCTCTATCCAGTGCGTGAGGTGATGGCCGTCGCACCGCGATGCCGGACGTTCGCAACCCGGCCACCGGCAGTGTCCGTCGCGCATCGCTAGCGCTTTTCGGATGGCTCCTCCGATCACTCGCTTGGAGCGACCGACATCGATCACCAGTGACTCCTGGCTGAGCAGGACGCGGGTGACGCTGCAGTCGCAGGCCATGCGCTGAATCGCGGTGGAGGAGATCGGCAGCGAGAACTCCATCTCACCCGCCGCCGCTCCGGCCAGCCCCTTCAGGGTCTCGATGCTGGCGGTGACCTGCAGGGTGGCCGGCTTGCCCGCGGAGGCCAGCTCGACCAGGGCGTCGGCGTAGCGCTGAGGCAGCATGCGGTCGTCGTGGGCGCCCGACTTCTGGGCCAGCGGCTCGAGCGCGCTGCGCACCGCCGCCCCGCCTACCGGGTCGAGCACACCGTTGATCAGCAGGTGGCCGTCTTCGCCCATGCTCAAGGACAGGTGATGGTTGATGGCCTGCTCGGACTGCTCCTCGGCATAAGCCTTGGGGTCGACCGAGTGCCGGTAGTGGAGGGATTTGTAATAGAACTTGCCCGGGGTGAGGTCGAGGGCCAGCCCGAGGAGCTTGCGCTCGTCAAAGGACTTGCCCACCGCCTCGGCCGTGCGCGCCATCACGCTGATGTGGCTGTAGCCGATCTGGCCGTCGCGCATGTAATCCACGCTCATCGGCATCTCGGCCAGGTGCTCGCCGACCTGGATCCGGTCGCCGGCGACCTTGTCCGTTAGGTGGCAGTTGAAGCGCAGCCAGTCGGTGGGGCTGTTGTAGCCGGCGTCCTCCAGGAAGCCGGAGCTGTCCAGCTCGGCGACGAGCATCGAGGCCTCCAGCTGGAGGAGAGAGATCTGGTGCTCGAGAAAGACCAGCTCCTGGGCGATCTCCTGGTTCGAAACCGCCGACTGGAGCATGCCCAAATCATACAAACAAACGTACGAGGTGTCAAGTAAATTATTAGCAATTCTAATTCAGACCAGCACTCCCCGAGGCCGCCAGACCCACCTCCAACGCCCCCTTCCCAGCCCTTCTCCCCGATTTCCGCGAGACTAACCCCGTGCCGCTTCGCCTCCACAACACGCTCACCGGCGCCAAAGAATCCTTTGAACCGCTGGAGAAGGACCACGTCCGCATGTACACCTGCGGTCCCACGATCTGGAACTACGCCCACGTCGGCAACCTGCGCTCGTTTCTCTTCTACGACCTGGTGCGCCGCCACCTGCGCGTGTCGGGCTACAGGGTCACGCACGTCATGAACCTCACCGACATCGACGACCGGATCCTCGACCAGGCCATGCACGCGGGAATGACGATCGGCGAGTACACCAAGCCCTTCGCCACCGCCTTCTTCGAGGACATGGCGGCCCTGCGCGCGGAACGGGCCGAGCACTACCCGCGCGCCACCGAGCACATCCCCGAGATGGTCGAGATGATCGCGACCCTCCTCGAGGGCGGCAACGCCTACGTCGCGGACGGCGACGTGTACTTCCGGATCGCCAGCTTTCCGAAGTACGGCGAGCTCTCGCACCTCGACCGAGCCGGGCTCAGGGCCGGCGCGCGCGTGGCGACCGACAAGTACGACAAGGAGAACGTGAGCGACTTCGCGCTCTGGAAGAAGGCCCAGCCGGAGGACGAGAACATCGGCGCGGCGTGGGATGCCCCGTTCGGGCGCGGACGGCCCGGGTGGCACATCGAATGCTCGGCGATGAGCAAGCGATACCTCGGCGACACGCTGGACATCCACGCCGGCGGCGTCGACCTGATGTTTCCGCACCACGAGAACGAGATCGCCCAATCCGAGGCGGCCAACCACCAGCAGTTCGCGCGCGTCTGGCTGCACTCGGAGCATCTCTTCGACGCGACCGGCGAGAAGATGTCGAAGAGCGCGGGCGGTTTCACGACGCTTCGCGACCTGGTCGAAGCCGGACACGATCCGCTCGCGATCCGCTTCTTCCTGATCGCCAACGCGCACTATCGCTCCCGCCTGCGCCTCAGCGCCGAGGCGCTGCATGCGGCGGCTGAGCAGGTCCGGCGCTTGCGTGAGTTTTTCGACCGCGTGGAGCGGACGCCTCCTGAAGGCTCGGACGATGAGGACCTCGAGCAGAGGACGGTGGCGGTCCGGGCGGCCTATCGCGAAGCGCTGGACGACGACCTCAACCTTCCCCAGGGAATCGGCGTCGTCTTCGACCTCATCCGCGAGGCCAATGCAGCCCTCGACTCCGCCCGCGTCGGGCCTCGCAACAAGGCCTCGCTGCTCGGGCTGATCGACGAGGTCGACGCGCACCTCGACTTGGTCCATGCTGAGGAGCCGGGACTCGCCGAGGAGGTGGAGCGCCTGATCGCGGAGCGCGAGGCGGCGCGCCGGACGCGCGATTTCGCGC
>VBGP01000165.1 GCA_005880795.1 Chloroflexota bacterium
CTATTCTCCCGGCAGTGGACAGCACGGCGCCGAGTAGCCCGCACCGCTGAAGCGTTTCGCCGCTGGAGGAGTTGTCCATGCGACTCTTTGGCGCCCTTGCGGTTCTTATCGGAATCGTCGTCTTCTCGGCCCCGGCGGCTGAAGCGTCGACCCTACCTCCGGTCGTCAACGCCAAACATGTGATGTGGGGCACGGGACAGGGTTATCCGTCCGCGGCGCAGGTGGCGCCCAACAACCTCATCTATCACGGTGGCCTGGTCGAGACGACGCCGTCCGTCTATCTCGTCTACTGGGGCCCCGAGTGGCAGCAGGGTTTCTCGTTCACCGCGGGTTCGTTCACCTACACCAACACGACGGTACAGAACTACGTGAACTCGTTCTTCACCAACGTCGGCGGCAGCCCGTGGGCGGGCGTGCAGACGCAGTACTGTCAGAACATCGCGGCCGCCAGCTTCTCCTGCGCCGGCCAGCCGTCAGCGCAGTTCGTCACCAACCCGACCGGACAGCTGAAAGGCACGTGGACCGATCCCACGCCGGTTCCCTCGAACATCGTGGCCACCGGCCTGGCCGAGAACGCGACCACGGATCCAATCGAGGCTGAGGCCGTAGCCGCGGCGGCGCATTTCGGCTACGACGTCAACGCCACGTACTTCATCCTCACCCCGCCAGGTCACGGAGCCACCGCCTACGGCACCGTCTACTGCGCCTACCACGCCGAGACCGCGCACACGAGCGGTCACGGCGTCAGGTACGCCTTCATGCCTTACGTGCCCGAGCAGGGTGGCGGCTGTGGGGCCAACTCCGTCAACCAGAACGACGCGTTCGGCCACGGCTACCTCGACGGGTACAGCATCGTCGCCGGCCACGAGTACGCAGAAGCGGTGACCGATCCTGACAACCAGCTCGGGACACAAGACGGCTGGAACGATATCAGTGGCAGCGAGAACGGCGACAAGTGCGCATGGACGGGGCTGCAGAACATCTCCCTCGGCGGCAACAACTACGCGGTGCAGCCGTTGTGGAGCAACGAGGCCGCGGGCGGCCAGGGAGCCTGCGCCGTCACGCGCTGAACGGTCTCGGCTCAGGCAACTCTGTCGACTGCGGCGCTCCACCGCTCGTCGATTCGGCGGACCTTGTAGAAGACGATGGCGCCCGCCCACGTGACGATGAACGCCGCCACGATCACGTAGCCGGCGACGCCGAGAAAGTTGAATCGCGAGACTGCGTCGAACACACCCCCGCGCAGGCCCAACACCTGGACGAGGATCTGGACCAGCTCGATCACGCCGACGAACAGCGCGACGAAGACTGAGAGCGACGTCACCGTCAGGTTGTAGAACACCTTGCGGATCGGGCTGGCGAAAGCCCACGAGTAAGCCTTGGCCATGAACGCGCCGTCCATCGTGTCCATCAGCGACATCCCGGCCGCAAAGATCAGCGGCAGCGAGATGATCGCGCCCAACGGCAGACCCTGCGCCGCAGCACCGGCTGAGACAGCGAGGAACGCGACCTCGGACGCGGTGTCGAAGCCGAGGCCGAAGAGGAACCCGATCGGATACATCTGCCAGCTGTGCTCGATGAGGCGAAACAGGCGACCGAACATGCGCGTCATCAGCCCGCCGGCGATCAGCTCGTTCTCCAGTCCCTGCCGGTCGTACTCGCCGCGCCGCATCTTTCGGTAGACGCGGACGATGTCGATGAGCACCAGCAGGTTGAGGATTCCAATCAAAACGAGGAATCCGCCCGACACCAGCGTCCCCACCGCGCCGCCGATGCTGCGCAGCTGCCCGCTGTCGGCGACGACGCCCTGGACGATCCACCTGACGGCCAGGCCCAACGCGACCGCGATCAGGAACACCACCGTGGAATGCCCGAGCGAGAAGAAAAAGCCGACGCCAAGCGGTTTCTTTCCGCTTTGCAGCAGCTTGCGGGTCGTGTTGTCGATGGCGGAGATGTGGTCGGCGTCGAAGGCGTGGCGCAGACCAAGCATGTAGGCGACGCCCCCCAACCAGATGAATCCGGGATGGTTGGCTCCGTACACCAGCAAAAGACCCCAGCCCACGACATGAAGCACGCCCACCGATCCGAACAGGCCGGCCAACCGGCTCCGCTCCCCGCTGTCGAATGACTGGGTGAGGAGCGCCCTCATCGAAGCCATCGGCTGAGCCTAGCGCTTATCGCGACTGAGTCGCAACTCATATTCAGCTGACCTCACGCACGCTGCGACCGATTCCTGTTAAGCACGCTCAGGTAGGCTTGGCCTCGGTGGACCTCGATCACCTGCCCCCGCAGCTTCGCCTCGTCCTCCGGTCCCTGGACAGTGCGGTCAAGAGCCGGGAGCCTGCGATTCGCGGGAAGGTCGAGCGTCTCCGCGCCGCCCACCCGACTCATACCAGCGATCAACTTGCCCGCGAGCTGATCCGTTCCACGCGCCGCCGCGTCGCAGCGACCGGCGCGCTGAGCGGAGCGGCGTCCATCGCGCCTGGCCTCGGCACCGTGTTGGCCATCGGAACGATCACGAGCCAGACCCTGTACGCCCTCGAGCAGGAGATCGAGCTGGTGCTCGGCATCGCGATGATCTATGGGCACGAGCTCAGCGGGTCTGACGACCGCGTCCTCGAGGCGCTGGTCGTGGTGGGCATCACGAGCGGAGCGGTCAAGCTGCGCGAAGACGTCATCGTCGCCGGCGGCGAGCGACTGGCGGTTGCCGCATTTCGCCAGCTGCCAGGGTTGCTCCTACGTCACGGTGGGGGAAGGCTTGCCGGCCGCATCCTTGCGCGCGTGGCAACCACCGGAGCCTCGAAGATCGCCGCGCGCGTGATTCCGCTTGGTGTCGGCATCGGTGTCGGCGCCGGATTCGACTGGGTCGCGGTCACCGGGCTGGGCAAAGTCGCGATGAGGTACTACGGTCCGGGCGGCCCGGGCGCGCGCCCGCTGCTAGTTGCTCCGGAAGATGCCTCGAACGTCGAACTGGGCCGTTGACGCGATCTGGTCGAAGCCGCATTTCTTCGGCGGCTTGTCGGTGCGCCAGCGCAGGAACCCGGTCGCGTGCCGGAAGCGCTCGCCCGCCTCCAGCTTGTCGTAAGTCACCTCACAGACCAGCTCCGGCCGAACCGCCACCCATTCGGTGTCTTTGCCCCGTGACCACCTGCTGAGCCCGCCGGGCATCCGTCCAGGATTGGCGCGCCATTCCTCTTCGGGGATCTCGGTTTGCAGCGGCTTGAGCTTCGCGATCAATTCCTTGCGCTCGGCCGCGTTGAACGATGACGTGTGGCCGACATAGTGAATCGTCCCTTTCTTGTCGTAAAGGCCGAGCAACAGGGCCCCCAGCGTCGAACCGTCGCTCGACTTGCGCCACCCGATGACGACGCAGTCGGCGGTGCGCTGGTGCTTGATCTTCACCCAATGTCGCTTCCCCGGGACGTAGGCGCCGTCCCACGATTTCGCGATCACTCCGTCGAGGCCCGCGCCCTCGAACTTCTCGAACCAATCCTTTGCGGTCTTCAGGTCGCGGGTGTAAGGCGTCAGGAAGAGCGGCTGCTTGACCCCCTTGAGCAGCTTCTCGAGGCGCTTGCGGCGCTCTCCGAGGGACAGCTTGCGCAGGTCGGCCTCACCCTCGGCCAGCACGTCAAATGCGATGAACCACGCCGGCGTCGCCTCGCTGAGCATGCGGACGCGGGATTCGGCGGGGTGCACCCGCTGCTGGAGGGCGCCGAAATCGAGCCCGTTGGCGCCGACCACCACCAGCTCGCCGTCCAGCACCAGCTTTTTCTGCGCGAGCGCCCGAAAGGCGGGCAGGACCTCGGGGAAGTAGCGCGTCATCGGCCGGCCGCCCCGGCTCATCAAGGCGACCTCGTCCCCGTCTCGAAACACGAGCGTGCGGAAGCCGTCCCATTTGGGCTCGTACTCCCACCCATCGCCCTTGGGAATCCCGGCCTCCGAGATGGCCGACAGCATGGGTTCCATGTCCAGGGGGAGGGGCAGCTTCACCCGACTTTTCCCCAGGTGTCTATATCTTGTGGACAGCTCAAGACCGTGCTACCATATGGTCGGCCGTAGAAGGCCAACCTGATTCGACACCACGCCCCCACCCCAGCCTTGGGAAGCTCGCGCAAGCGGGCTTCCCCGTTTTCCGGGCTCTTTACGGCTTGAGCCTCTCGAACTGGGCCAGGAGGTCGTCCACCGTGACGTTGCCGTACTCCTGGCTGAGGGCGTCTTTCGCGGTCGCCCACATACCCCTGGCCGTCAC
>VBGP01000078.1:0-13294 GCA_005880795.1 Chloroflexota bacterium
CGCACCGAGCGATCGGTAGGACGCGACCCGTCCCCGGCTTCCGGCGCGACGGGTGAGGCGCAGCGCCTGGCGCGCTTCAATATGCGACCGCGCAAGCTCACCGACTCCGTTGGCGATGTTGCCGATGCCGACCGACCCTGAGCCTGGCTTCATCACCGGTGCGGCGGCGGCGAGGACCTGGGCGGCCAGCTTCTCGACCGTCGCGAGGTCGTTCGCAAGCTCGTCCGGCACCAGGAACACGGCGGACGCCGGGCGGACGAGGGTCAACGCGCCAGGCAGTCGAGAGCGGACGAGCCCATTGAGGGCCCCGTCCAGACGATCCTGCTGACCGCGCGCGGCGAGGGCCGCCTCGGTCTTGTCGTCGTCAGCCTCGAGCACGACGACCCAGGCACGCTGCGGCAACCGGTGACCCAGGCGCTCGGCCTGGCGGGCGATCCGTTCCGCCTCTTCCGCCTCGAGCCCACCGGCCAGGACCTCCTCCACGAGGTCGCCGCGCAGGCGGCGCTCCACCTCCGCGGCGGCCCGCTCCTTGGCCAGCTCCAGCGCGAGGATGGTCGAGCCATGCTCCAGCGCACGGACCCGTCCCTCGGCGTCCATCTTCTCCTCGTCCACACCGACCGCGAGGAGGCCCAGCATCTCCGCCCCGGCACGAACTGGGATCACGTCGAGCGGGCGCGGAGGCCGCCCCGCATTGATCCGCAGCTCGCGCCCGATCGCGCTCGCGGGCGCGGGGAGGTGGATGCGCTGCGGCATGCCGTCGGATGACTCGCCCGCTCCCCGCACGCGATATCCGTCGGCGGAGTAGAGCGCGGCCCTTCCTCCCGCGAGCGAACCGATCGCGTCGAGGATCGAATGAATGCCGGCGCCGTCGAGCGAGAGGTTGGTGAACCGCTCGTGGATATCGTGGGAGAGCCGGATCTCGGCCAGCTGCACTTCGGTGCGGCGCTGCAGCTCGCTCCGCTCGAGGATCCCGGCGACCTGGGCGGCGATCGCGCGGAGGAAGTCGATGTCTCCGGAGTTGAACTCACGCCGCTCCGTGCTCTGCACGTTGATCACACCGACCAGGCGGGGGCCCGACTCGATCGGCACCGACGCCATGGAGTGGAAGCGGTCTTCGTCGAGCCCGGGCACCCACTTCCAGTGCGGCTCCTGGCTCACGTCGGGCACCACCGCCGGGCGGCGCGACTCGGCGACCCAACCGGTGATGCCCTCCCCCACCTTCATGGTGACCTTGCCGACCATGTTCTCGTTGAGTCCGTTGGTGGCGGTGAGCAGGAGCTCGCGGCCGGTCAGCAGGTACAGGGAGCACACGTCCGTTCCGATGGCGGAGGTGGTCTCCCGGATGATCAGCTCGAGCAGCTCGTCGGGACGTGGGGTCGAGGCCGCGGCCTGGGCCAGGCGCACCAGGAAGTTCAGCTCCCGAGCGGCGAGGCTGGAGTCGGGAACCCCCGTCGTCACCTGCACGCCCGCCACGTTACGTCTCGTCTTCATGCCAGGTCTCGTGTAGATAACACAATGAACGACCTGATGGCTAGTGTGGCCGTTACAGGCTGGCTTTTTGCCCTGCGGGCGCTAGTGTTAGGCGGCAAGGTGTCCTCAACACACTCCGGTCAGTGGCGCGAGCACTTCGCCGGGGTGGACATGCCGGTTCCGGTCCTTGGGGGTGGAACCGTCACCGGGATCAACTTCGACAATGCCGCCAGCACGCCGCCGCTGAAGCGCGTGCGCGACCTGGTCAACGGCTTCTCCGACGTGTACTCCAGCGTCCATCGGGGCACGGGTTACAAGTCGCGGCTCTCCACCGAGGCGTACGAGCAGGCTCGCGAGCGCGTGGCCCGGTTCTTGCACGTCGACGACAAACACCAGGTCGTCATCTTCGTCAAGGGGACGACCGACGCCCTGAACCGGATCGCCGCCGAGGAGGCGCGCCTGGACGGACGCCAGGTGCTGGTCACCGAGATGGAGCATCATGCCGACCTCCTGCCCTGGCGGCACCGCAGCGGCCATGTCATGGTCGGCCTGTCGGACGATGGGCACATCGACCTCGATGCGATCGAGGCCGCGCTGAAGCAAAGCAACGGCAAGATCAGCCTGGTGGCGGTGTGCGGCGCCTCGAACGTGACGGGGTTCGTCTCGCCAATCCATGACGTGGCCGAGCTGGCGCATCGATACGGCGCCCGGATCTCCGTCGACGCAGCGCAGCTGGCGCCCCATCACCGTATCGACGTGGGTCCGGCGGACGATCCGCGGCACCTGGACTTTGTGTCCCTTTCAGGACACAAGATGTACGCGCCGTACGGCGCCGGAGTCCTCGTCGCGCCCCGCGAATTCTTCTCCGGCGCGCCTGAGGTCATGGGCGGCGGCGCGATCGACATCGTGACGTGGGACGACACCGTGTGGGCCGACCTGCCTGACCGTGAAGAAGCCGGGTCGCCGAACGTGATCGGCGCGGTCGCGATGGGCGCGGCCATCGAAACGCTCCTCGAGCTCGGCTTCGACGAGATGCTCGATCACGAATCCGCTCTTGGATCGCGAATGCTCAGCGGTTTGAGCGACATCGGCGGGGTCGGCGTGCTTGGGAGCGTCGAAGCATGCACGCCTGAGGCCCGGTTGGGCCTGGCCAGCTTCGTCGTCGACGGCTTGCACCACGGCCTGGTGGCCGCGGCGCTCAGCCACGAGTGGGGCATCGCGGTGCGCCACGGATGTTTCTGCGCCAATCCGTATGTCTTCCATCTCCTGCACATGGGCAGGGATGAGGTCGTCGCGGTCGAGGGCGAGGTCACGGCAGGACGGCGCAAGGCTCTACCGGGCGCGGTCCGCGCAAGCCTTGCTCCTTACAACACGGCGGCGGAGGTCGACCGGTTTCTGGAAGCGGTGCGCCAGGTTGCACGCGGCAAGATCAAGGCGACCTACGAACAGTCGGCCGATGGAACGTATGCGCCCGCCGGCGGATGGCCACGGGTCCCGAGCCTGCTCCACGCGTTCGTGAAAGACTAAGCACCGAATTGATCAAGTTGATCGTCGAGATCCTGCTGGCGATCTTCCTGCACCCCGTCGCTTTCGTGCTCTGCGTGATCGACATTGTCAATCGGAAAGAGATGGGCGGAGTGGCGAAGGTGCTGTGGATCATCATCAGCTTCTTCTGGGGACTCGGCCCGATCCTTTACATCCTCCTTGGCGGCGGCAAGCTCTGGTAAGTCGCTGAGCGGATGAGGGACCGCGCCCTGCGCCCAGCCTTCCCAAGCTAGATCACAGGAGCCGAGATTAGTTTTCTCCCAATGCACCGGCATGGGCTAATCTGGAACTGAAGGGTGGGAAGCCGACCAGCAACATCTGGCCGCGTTGGCGCGTCGAAAAAGAGCCTGAACGGCAGAGGTGCGCCAGCGCAGAAGAACGGGGCGATCAGGCACCGCCCTGCGACGAACGGCGAGCTAGCTGCTGAGCCGGCAGTCAAGCTCGTCGCCGTATCCAAGTCCTTCGGTCGCCGCGCGGTCCTCAAGGGCGTCAACTTCAGCGTCGCCGCCGGTGAGCTGGTCGAGGTAACCGGACCCAGCGGCTCGGGCAAGACCACCCTGCTGCGCCTCCTCCACGGCCAGCTGCGGGCAAACGCAGGCGAGCTTTGGGTCCGCGGCCGTGGGCTCCACCGCTGGTGGCGCCGCGGACTCGGTGGCCTGCGGCGCGAGGTTGCCTTCGTCTTCCAGGAGCAGCGCCTGCTGCCGCGTCTCAACGCTTTCGAGAACCTCGTCCTCGCCCTCCAGGTGCGCGACCCCCAGGTGCCCAACAAAACGATCAAGCAGCGCGCACTCGAAGCGCTCGAGTCGGTGAAGCTGGCCGACCGCCGGCGCGCCTACCCGCATCAACTGTCTGCCGGAGAACGCCAGCGCGTGGCCATCGCGCGCGCCCTGGCCATCAAGCCTCGCATCCTGCTGGCGGACGAGCCGCTCAACTCGGTGGACGAGGAGAACGCTGCCCTGATCACTCACCTACTCGAAGAGGCCGCCGCGGCAGGCACCACTGTCATCGTGGCGACCCACAGGCATACGTTCGCTGCGAGCCGCATCCTCCGCCTGCCCAGCGAGAAGGTGGTGACGAACGGAGCGAGGCGCCCCGCGATCAACGCCAACGGACACCAGAACGGGCACGCCAACGGTGGCTCGTACGGCAACGGAAACGGCCACGCCAATGGGGACTCGAGCGCGCATGCATGGTGGCGGCTGGCGATCCCCGCGCGCGAACGACCACGCAAGGCGCCTCAGGCGCCCCGACTCCCCCTCTGGCGGCGCTCCGCTGCCTTGCTGGCGAACGGTTACCGTCTGGTCGTCCTCAACGGCCTGCGCAGCTGGAGTCGAGACTCCAGGCTGACCACGCCGGTCATCGGCACCATCGCCCTGCTCCTGATGCTGTGCGGCACGCTCGCGCTGGTCGGCATTGCCGTCGAAGGTGCGGTCGCAGACCAGGCAAGCCAGGCCTCGATCGTGCGCGTGTACCTGGCTCCGGGCGCGACCTCTGATGCCATTGCGGCGCTCAAGGCGAAGCTCGCGACGGACTCGCGCGTGGCGTCCGTCACGTTCTTGACGCCCGAGCAGGCACTCGCCGAGGCGAGCAGGCGGCCCGGCCTCGACAGCCTTGCCAGCCTCAGCTCTACCAACCCGTTCCCGGCCAGCCTCGACGTGCGTGTCAAGCTCGTGACGCAGGTCGCGGCCGTGGCCAGATCGGTGCAGAGCGATCCCGCGGTCGATCCCTCCTACCCCACCTCCTATGACCCTGACACCTTCTCGCGGCTGCGGCACTTTGCGCTCATCGCCGGCTCCATCGCGGCGGGGATCATGCTCATGTTCGCGTTCATCGCATATGCCGTGATCGCCAACTCGATGCGCAGCATCGCCGCCTCGCGCCGGCAAGAGGTGGCCGTGACCCGGCTGCTCGGCGCACGGGGGTGGATGGTGCGAGGACCATTCGTGGTCGAAGGCCTGATGACCGGCGCCCTGGCCGGCGCGCTGGCGGCGGCGGTGGTCGCGGGCGCGTACTTGCTGGCGGTTCGTTTTGAGAACGCCATCTACGTGCAGGTGCTGCCCGGCGTCGGCGCGACCTCGGTCCAGTACGTGCTCGCCGCGGTCATCTCGGCCGGCCTCGTCCTGGGCACCGGCACCGCGCTGTTCGGTTTTCGCAAGGCCCGCGCTTGAGGCGCATCCTGGCCGCCGCCGTCACGGTCACAGGACTGCTTGCCCTTCAGGCCTCCAGCGTCTTCGCCACCGATCCCACCCCTTCGCCTTGCGCGAGCCCCAGCGCAGCCTCTGACGGTCGGGTGACCTGTCCCGCTCCGCCCGCCAACCCCAACCAGGCCGCCTACGCGCTGCTCGAGTCGCGCCTGGGTGGCGACATCGCCCGCGCGCTCCAGACGGAGCAGCGAGTCGCGGCGACGCTCGATCAGTTCGCCGCCACCGAGCAGCTGCTCACGGCACAGGTCACGCAGGAAGAGGCGCTCATCGCGAACCTGCAGGACCAGATCGCGAAGCTCGACGTTCAGATCAGCGACACGCAGGCGCGCATCGACGTCGAAAAGCAGGAGCTCGCCGCGGTGTCGCGAGCGATCTACCGCCAGCCCGACTCGTTCTGGCTGCTGATCGCGCGATCCAGCAACCTGCATGAGGCGCTTGTCGCGACGGCCGACGCGGTGGTTGCGGGCCAGCGGGCGCATGCGCTGCAGACCAGGCTTGAGGCCGACCTCGCCAAGCTGCAGGCGGACCGCGACGCGCGCCAGGCCGACCTCGACCGCGAGAACGGGACCCTCGACCTGTTGAACGCAAATCTCAGCTCCTTGCAAGAGGTGATGAGCCAGCAGGACGACGTCAGCAGCCAGCTGAGCAATCTCGTATCGCAGATCCAGACCGCGAAGACCCAGCTCCAGAACCAGCCGCCTGACGTCACGACCAGCCTGGCGCAGCTGCTCGAGGCGCAGGAGCAGGACCTGGTCCAGCGCTCCTACGAGACCGCGTGGAGCCAGGCCCAGGTAGGCGTCGGCCTTGCGCTCGTGAACAACAAGCTGCCGGTGGGCAAGACGATCCAGGGCCTGGCGCTCTCCTGGCCGATGGCTTCGTTCGAGATCACGCAACCCTTCGGTCCCAGCAACGTCGTTCTCGAGCCGCCGTTCGGTCCCTACAAGCACTTCCACACTGGTGTGGACATGGCGGCGCCCCTCGGCACGCCGGTGATGGCCGCTGCCGATGGACTCGTGGTGGCGGTCGGCCACACCAACGTCGGGTACGGCAACTACGTCGTGATCGCGCACGGCGGAGGCATCGCCACTCTTTACGGTCACCTGCTGCAGACGAACGCGAGCGTTGGCGACCGAGTCGTGCGCGGCCAGGTCATCGGACTGGAGGGATCGACCGGGTTCTCGACCGGACCGCACGTCCACTTCGAGCTGCGCGTCAACGACCAGGTCATAGATCCGATGCCGTACCTGCCGGTGCCCGGGACGAGCTGGTCGGGCTGAACCGACCGGTCGACTGCCGTCGGCGTGTGACCTCGATAAAGTGCCCCCGGAGGGAATCGAACCCCCGACCTTGACGTTAGGACCGTCCTGCTCTATCCCCTGAGCTACGGGGGCGCCACCAGAAGTCTAAGAAACGGCCTGTCGACGTAACAGGAGACTCAATCGGCTCGTTGAGCTGAATGAGATGGCCGCACGGTTCCCAGCAAGCTCTCAGCCTGCTCTTAGGTACGGCTTAACCCCGTCCCGCAAGGTGGGCGCCATGGAAATCACAAATCCGACCCACGCCAGGGTCCGCTCACGAGACGCCGGCCTCCGATTGCTCCAGCGCCTGACCTTCGGCGCTGCGGCGGGCGCGGTCGCCGGCGTCGGAGTGTTCGCCGCCGTGAGCGCCGCTACGATCCCCGGGACGTCAACCTCGACCTCGCAGGCATCGAACACGACCGCCAGCTCTTCAACCAGCTCCTCCACCGGCTCCTCATCGACATCGTCGTCGACAGGCACGAGCTCCTCGGGCTCGCTGCAGCCGTCGAGCGGGGTCAGCTCCTCGTCCAGCACCCCCGTCGCCGTCACCGGCGGATCCTGACCGGTGTCCAACAGCGTCCTCTGGTATACGACCAGGGGCGCGGGCGCCGTCACGCTCATCCTGCTGAGCTGCGTCGTCGTCCTCGGCATCCTCTCGACGCTGCGCGTGCAGAGCGCGAGCTGGCCTCGCTTCCTCACCACGGGACTGCATCGCAACCTCGCCCTGATGACGCTGGTCTTCCTCGCCCTCCACATCGTCACCGCAGTGGTCGATCCCTTCACCAACCTGGGCTGGGCGGCCGCGCTCATCCCCTTCTCGTCCGTCTACCGCACGTTCTGGCTCGGCCTCGGGGTGATCTCTTTCGAGCTCCTGGCCGCGATCGTCGTGACCAGCCTCGTGCGCGGGGCGCTGGGCCATCGCGCCTGGCGCGCGATCCACTGGCTGACCTACGCAGCGTGGCCCGTCGGACTCCTGCATGGGTTGGGCACCGGGACTGACACGTGGTCGGCCTGGATGCTCGCCATCACGGCCGCATGCGTTGCTGGCGTCGGGATGGCGATCTTCTTTCGGCTGACTTCGGGTTCAGCGGATCCACTCGCAGCCGCACGGACGATGTTTCGGTCCGCTGTGGACAGGCGCGAGGCGTGATGACCCGCTTGCTCGGCACCGCTGACGCGATGAGTCCTCTGCCGAAAGTCGGCAGCGAAATCATCGAAGCGATCGAGCGCTCTCGCTTGGTCGGCCGCGGCGGCGCTGGTTTTCCGGTCGCGACCAAGTGGCGGGCCGTCGCGCAGCGATCGCGCGGAGACGCTGTGATCGTCGTCAACGGCGCCGAAGGCGAGCCCCAGAGCAAGAAGGACAGGGTCCTCATGTCGGAACGACCGCACCTTGTGCTGGACGGCGCTTTCATCGCCGCCCGTGTGCTGCGCGCGCGGGCCGTGATTCTCTACATCGGGGAGCGTCATGATGCGGCTCGCAACGCGATGCTGCGCGCGCTGTCCGCCCGCCCGGAGTCCGAGCGCCGCCTTGTGACCACCTCCGCTGCTCCCGCCAGATATGTCGCGGGAGCGGAGGCGGCCGCTGTCCATTTCCTGAACGAAGGCATCGCCACCCCCACCAACGTGCCGCCCTACCCGTTCGAACGGGGTGTTGGCGCTGCGCCGACTCTGGTGCAGAACGTGGAGACCCTGGCCCACATAGCGTCGCTGGCAAGGACCGGTCAGGCGCCACAGACCACGCTGGTCACGCTGGCGGGCGCGGTCAAGCGGCCCGGCGTGCTCGAGGTCGAGGCGCACGCGACGATCGGCGACTCGGTTCTGCGCGCCGGTGGCGCGATCGAAGCGCCGCGGGCCATTCTCGTCGGCGGCTACTTCGGCTCATGGGTTGAGCCCGAGCACGCATGGAACCTCCCGCTGGACGCCGATTCTCTTCGCCGTCACGGATTGGGCCTTGGCTGCGGCGTCATCGGGGTGCTGCCGGCGAGCCGGTGCCCGGTCTGCGATACCGCCGGCATCATGCGTTATCTCGCCGGCGAGAGCTCGGCGCAGTGCGGCCCTTGCTTCTTTGGGCTTCGCGCCCTGGCCGATGCTTGCACGCGGGTCGCGGAACGGGGCACGAATCCCGAAGACATCAAGCGCTTGCAGCGCTGGGCGGGCGAGGTGCGCGGGCGAGGAGCGTGCCGCCACCCGGACGGCGCGGTGATGTTCCTTTCATCGTCTCTGCACGTGTTCGCGCAGGAGTTCGCGGCCCACCGCGCCCACAACATGAGCCGCTCCGCGTGAGCAAGCAATTCGAGCTGAGCGTCGACCGCATGACATGCGATGGCCGCGGGCTCTGCGCGGAGCTTCTGCCTGAGTTGATCCGCCTGGACGACTGGGGCTATCCCATCCTCACGCCGGGGCCGATTCCGGAGCATCTCATTCCCCTTGCGCAGCGCGCGGTCGAGGACTGTCCGGTGCTCGCAATCGCCATGCGCCGCACCCAGCACAAGAAGTGACCGCGACCGTGCTGGGCATCGCCGACGATCGCGCCCTCGGCGGGACACTCCGCGTCATCGTCACCCGCCCGCGATCGCTTGCGGATGCCAAGGCCGCGGTGGATGAGGTCGTCAGTGCCATCGATGGCGCCGCCAGCAGGTTTCGCGAGGACAGCGAGCTCAGCCGCATCAACGCGACGCCGGAACGCCAGGTGACGGTGAGCCCCATGCTCGCGCAGGCGATCGCGGCAGCCCTTCGCGGCGCCGACCTGAGCGATGGCGCGGTAGATCCGACCGTCGGCACCGCGGTCCGCCTCGCCGGCTACGACTCGGATTTCGCGTCAGTGCTCAAGGAAGGTGGGCCCTTGCGCGTCCATGCGGAGCGGATTCCCGGCTGGCGGGCGATCCGCTTCAACGCCGCGACTCGACAGCTCTGGATGCCTCGCGGGGTCGAGATCGACCTCGGCGCGACGGCCAAAGCCCTGGCGTCCGACCTCGCGGCGGCCGCGGCGAGCAAGGTCATCGAAGGCGGCGGCGTGCTGGTCAGCCTCGGCGGGGATATCGCGGTCGCGGGCGACCCGCCGGCCGGCGGCTGGTCCGTCCAGGCCAGCGAGGACAGCTCCGCGCCTATCGAGGACGGCGAAGAGACCGTGAGCATCGATGCGGGCGGCATGGCCACCTCGAGCACTACGGTGCGCCGCTGGACGCGCGGAGGTGTCGTCCTGCATCACATCATCGACCCCGCGACGGGTCAACCCGTCGCCGGACCATGGCGAACGGCAACGGTGGCCGCCGGCACCTGCGTGGACGCCAACATCGCCTCCACCGCCGCGATCGTCATGGGAGAAGGCGCCGTGGAGTGGCTCAAGACACGGGGGTTGGCGGCCCGGCTGGTCGACAGGGAGGGCCAGGTCACCCGCGTTGGCGCCTGGCCAGAACCAGCAAGTTCGAAGCTGGCCCCCAACGTTCTCTGAGCAATTTCCCAGGAAACTCGATCAAAGTGAGCTCGTGATCAAGGACGGAGCGGCGCGGGTCCTGGTCGTGGACGACGAGCCCAACATCACCGAGCTGGTGGCCATGGCTCTCCGCTACGAAGGCTTCAACGTCAAGACCGCGGCGACCGGCCGGGGCGCGCTGAGCGCCGTCTCCCAATTCGCCCCCTCCCTGGTGATCCTGGACGTGATGCTGCCCGACATCGACGGCATCGAGGTCCTGAAGCGGCTCAACAGCTCCGGCAACAAGGTGCCCATCATCTTCCTGACCGCCAAGGACGCCACCGAAGACAAGGTGCACGGTTTGACCATCGGCGGTGACGACTATGTGACCAAACCCTTCAGCATCGAGGAGCTGATGGCGCGGGTCCGGGTCGTGCTCCGGCGCCACGGCAATGACTCCGAGACAGGCAAGATGACTCTGGCCGACCTCGAGCTGGACGATGAGGCCCACGAGGTCCGGCGCCACGGCCACGTGGTCGAGCTGACCAACACCGAGTATCGACTGCTCCGGTATCTCCTGATCAATGCCGGCCGCGTGCTGTCGCGCAGCCAGATCCTCGACCACGTCTGGCACTATGACTTCGGCGGGGACGCCAGCGTGCTCGAGACCTACATCAGCTACCTGCGGCGCAAGGTCGATCGCTACGACCCGGCTCTGATTCAGACCGTGCGCGGCGTGGGGTACGTGCTCCGAACGCCAAGAAAATGACCCTGTCGCTGCGCGGGCGGCTGCTGATCGGCGTGATCGCACTGGTTGTGATCGGCCTGCTTGTCTCGGACATCGCTACCTATGCCCTTCTCCAGAATTCCCTGGTCGGCCGAATCGATGCCCAGCTGAAGTCAGGTCAGGGCGAGGCGAGGATTGCGCTAGGAAGCCCAGAGCGGGGCGAGGGACCTCCTTCGAGTTTTCCGACGGGTACTGTGATCGAGCTTCTCGGCCAGGACGGATCAGTAGTCGATGCCAAGGTGACGGCACCACCATTTGACCCTAATCCCCCGCAAGGAAGACCTGTCCTCCCGAAATCCCTGCCCAATGCCGGCACGGACGTACCGAGCCCTCCGTTCACGGTGTCAGGTACCAACGGCGTCGCTAAATTTCGCGTGACGGATTGGCCCGAAGACTCCTTCCACGGCGACATCGTCGTTCTCGCGATGCCCCTGACCGATGTTGAGTCGACGCTGAGCCAGCTGCTGTTGCTGGAGGGAGTCATCAGCATCGCAGTCGTGGCGGCGACCGCATTCCTTGCGCTTCTGATCATTCAGATCAGCCTGCGGCCGCTGCGCAAGATGGGGGCCGCCGCCGGACTGATCGCGGCCGGCGACCTGAGCCGGCGCGTTGAGCCGGCGACGTCCAGAACGGAGATCGGCCGCCTCGGCGTGGCGCTGAACGCGATGCTGAGCCAGATTGAAGCCGCGTTCGCGCAGCGCACCGCGTCGGAGCAGCGCCTGCGCCGCTTCATCGCCGACGCCTCTCATGAGCTGCGCACGCCGCTCACGTCGATCCGCGGTTACTCGGAGATGCTGCGTCGCGGCGCATCGAAATCGCCCACCGATTCCGACCTCGCGCGCCGCCGCATAGAGGAGGAGTCCGTCCGGATGTCGGCTCTGGTGGATGACATGCTGCTCATCGCACGGCTCGACCAGGGCCGTCCGCTCGAGACCAAACCCGTCGACCTTCAGGCGATCGCCCGCGATGCGGTTGACGACGCGCGAGCCGTCGCGCCGCAGCGCGAGATCGCGCTGAACGCTTCCGAACCGGTGGTCGTCGACGGCGACGACACCCGGTTGCGTCAGGTGCTCGGCAACCTGGTACGCAACGCCTTGGTGCACACCCCGTCGAAGACGCCGATCGAGGTCGCAGTGACGACTGTTGACAGCGTCGCGCGGATGTCAGTCGCCGACCACGGACCGGGCCTGGCACCCGACGCCGCCCAGCGGATCTTCGAGCCGTTCTACCGTGCCGATCCCAGCCGGAGCCGCGACAGTGGCGGCGCGGGCCTCGGACTTTCGATCGTCAGCGCGGTGGTCTCAGCCCATGGCGGACGCGTCGATGTGAAGGAGACCAGCGGCGGCGGAGCCACCTTCGAGGTGGAGCTGCCACTGGTCTCCCAGTCGGACTAGCCCCGGCTGCGATCCAGGCAGCCGATCGCGCTGTGGGATTGACAGCTCGCAGCAATAGTGTCGACCACAGCTGCTGCAAGCAGGTCGCGCCCGAGTGGCGTCGGATGCACGTCGCAGCCCACACTGCCGGGCGGGAAAGCGGGCAAGAGCAGACCCGCCGCGCATGACGAGCCGCCGGCGGCCGTCGGAGCCCACGCGGTGAGCCCACTCGCGATCAACGCGCCGTGAGCCGTGGCAGCCGCGATCATCGGCGCGTTGAGAAAGACGGAGCCTGAAACGTCGCGGTAGTCGAGCGCGTAGTACGTGACCGCGACGATCAAACCCGAGTAGCCGGTCGCCCGGATCGCGTCGAGAATCGTGTTCAGGTTCGCCTGCATCGTGGCGGCCACACCTCCGAGGCCAAGCGGACACGTCCCCACATTCGCGCCTGCCGCGCAGTCCTTTTGAAACCTGAAAAAGTCGTTGGCGCCCAGAGTGAGTGTTACCAGACGAGTCCGCGGATGCTTCGTTAGATAGCCGATGGCAAAAGCCAGCTGGGTGCCGGCGTAGGTGACGTGGAGGGGCTCATGCAGCGCGAACCGGTAGCCACGGCATGAGTTGTCCGTGCCTGTGAGCGATATGAAGCCGCCCGTAGCTTCGCCGGGACAGGTCGCATTGACGTCCTCGATGTTCAGTCGCCGAGCAACGATTTCCGGATAACCGATGAAGTTGCCAGCATGGGACCAGAGCGCCGGATCGGGATTGAATCCAAACGGGACCGAATCGCCGAGCGCGAGGTAGCTGTGGCCCTCGCTGGCCGCTGACGCCGGCACGGCCGCCACCAACATGAACGCGAGAGCGGAAAGCAAACCGAAGATGCGGACTCTCACCCGGAGCACCTCCTCGAAAAAACCCCAACCGCGACCTGCGCAATGTAACCACGGTCGGGCCGTCCGCGCCAGTTAGGACTTGGGGCGGAACGCCAACAGGTCGCCGGCCGAGTCGCCTACGAAGACAAGGTCTCCGGCCAACGCCGGCCCGGAGCGGACGGCCGAATGAGTGTCGTAGCTCCACAGGCGATGACCGTCGGAGCTCGAGAGAGCGACCACGGAACCCGTGCTCAGGTCGCCGAAGACCGCGCCCGTCCCGAAGATCACGACGCCCTTGGCGACCGCGGGCGCGGAGTAGATCGGATCGGCCACGTC
>VBGP01000078.1:13633-26253 GCA_005880795.1 Chloroflexota bacterium
CCTGCGCGCACGCACCTCGTCCAACGCGCCTGTCCTGTGGAGGCATCGAGTCCAACAAGGCGACCCGCGACCAGCGGGACATCGCCATAGGGTGACGCGATGCCGATGATCACCTCGTCCCGGTAAGCGACGGGTGACGCCCATAGCGCGGAATCGGGCGGACCGGTCCACTGCCAGATTGGTTCGCCGCGCAACAGGCCAAATGCATAGAGTCGGCCAGTGAGCGTACCCACGAAAACGCGGCTTTGGTTTCCATCCACCGCCGGCGAGCTCGAGATTGCGCCGAGGTCGTGTTTGGACCAGATCATCCGGCCGGTCAACGCGTCGAATGCCGTCAGCGTGCCGCCCGCGCTGCCGACGATGACTATGCCGCGTGCCACCACCGGCGTTCCATCGATCGCCCCGTCGAGCTGGCCCCGCCACGACAGGGCGAGCCGGGCCGACCCGGCCGGGCTCAGGGTCGCGCCACCCGGGTGGCCGTCGCGCGCGAGGTCTCCTCGGAACATGCTCCACGCCCCTGTGGCCGGCTGAGACGCAGGCGGCCCGCCATTCGGAGGCTGGCAAGCCACCAGGAGGGCCAAGACCATGAGCGCGGCTCCTCTCTGAGCAAATTCCAAGCTTCGTCTCAGGCGGCTGTGAGCCCTCCGCGTCATCTTTGAAGTTGCCCGACGCCACCTCGGGCCTTTCCCCTTAAGCGTAGGGGGCGTCCCCTAACGCCCCCTACACACCCTTCCTTACGAAAGCTTCCAGTGCACGCTCTGCATGACGGGCTTGGCCTGGTTCAGCAGGTTCTGGAGGTTGCTCTGGCTGGTGAGCACCATCACGATGTAGTAGACGCTGCCGCTGTTGTTGGCGCCGGCGAAGAGCGATGCCGCCGCCGGGATCGAGTTGCCACCGGAGGTGACCGTGAAACACAGCGTCCAGGCGATCCCGCTCGCGCCATTGAAGGTGCCCGCGCGGGGGCTTGTGTTCGGGCACTCGCGTGTGTCCGAATACTGGCTCTTCAGCTGGCTGTCGACCGTGTCCTTGTTGTTCTGAGCGGTCTGAGGCGGAATGGACGGCCCGCTGGCAGCCGTGACGGTCCCGTCGCTGTTCGGGTTCAGGAGCGTGATCGACTCGGGGTCTTTGTTGTTGACCGTCCACCCGGTCGGGACCGTGAGGGTGAGCGCGTCGTTGGACTCGGTCTTGGGTCCACTCGAGGTGGTGGTCGGCGACGCGATGGGACTTGGGGAGGTGGCCGGGGTCGGGCTGGGAACGTCCGCGATGCCCCCGCCTGGCGTGTTGCTCGAGCTGCGGTTGCCGAGAATCGCCAGGGCCGTTCCGCAGCCGGCCATCACCACGGTGAGGGCGACGACGCCGGCGATGATGAGCATCCATGGCGTGCGGTGCACGGGAACCGTTGCGCCGGTCGGCACGTAGTACGGGCTTTGATATCCGGCCGGCCCCGCAGCGGGAGGCGCGATGCCGGGGGGTGGGCCTGGAGGCGCCGCGCCGGGAGGGGGCCCTGGAATCGCAGCCGGCGAAGTGGGCGCTGGTGCCGTCAGCGTCGCACCACACGCCTGGCAGTAGAGATTTCCGTCCGGGTTCTGGGCGCCGCAGCGGGCGCACGCGAGCGCCAACTAAGCCTTCGCCTTGGTCGGCGATTCGGCGCGAGGCTTGCGGGCGCGCTTGACCGCCGAAGGAGCAGCCGTCAGCGCCATCCCGCAGTTAGGGCAGAAACCGGAGGCGACGATGTGCATGTGACAGTTGGAGCAAACCGTTTCCGCATACCCCATGTGCGCCGCCTCTTCAAGCAGTGCGTGGTGGAGCAGGTAGCGGATGTAGACGAGCACGGTACCGACGACCACCGCCTGCCACACGAGGATGAACAGCGGACTTAGCAACGCGTCTTTCCACAATTGGGTGCCGAGGGAGAACGCAATGTGGGCGGCGACCGCGGCCGCCACGCCGCCGATCTCGAGGCGGCCCAGACGGCCGCGCCGGTAGCGCCAGACGGCTGCGACGATGATGCCTGTGGTGCTCCCCTGGAGCAACGGCTGGAACACCGCAAGGGTCGTGAGGTCGTAGATCCAGTTTCCCGGCGTGATGTGCGCTGGAAGGCTGGTCAGAGCTGTAGAAAACGAAACCAGCGATTCGGCCAGGCTGAACCCGAGACCGGCGGCGATGCCGAAGACAAGTCCGTCGACCGTCTCCGGAAAGTCACCCCGGTTCGGGAGGAAGAGTGCAGGCAGAGGCTTCAGCACCTCCTGCACGATCGGCCACAGAAGGCCGAGGAAAAGTAGGGCGCCGACGCTGACACCGGCGCCACGCAGAGGGTTCCCGATGTTCGGGTATGGGTTGTAGACGATGCGCTCGATCACCGTCAGGACGATGCCGATAAGTGCGCCGCCCCCGATCGTGAAGCCAAGGACCACCGCTGGTTCGTCGCGATACACCTGGGCCTCGTAGAGGTAGATCAAGTAGAGAACCGGCACGAGAAAGATCGCGACGAGAATCGCCGCGGTGATAAGGCCGGCGACGTAAAGGATCAGGATTCCTGCGAGGCCGACCGCGAAGGCCCAGCGAAACTCGTGAATCTTCGAATGGCCGAGGTGCGGAAAGATGGTTGTGAAAATCGCCGGCTGCACCACGTGCTCGGCCGGATGGGCCGCGTAGCGGCTCTGGCGTTTTTTCGGGTTCGCAACCTCGCCAGTGGTCCCCTGGTGTGCTCCGCAGCGGGTGCAGAACACGCCATCCGGCACGTCGTTGGAGCAGTGGTCGCATCGCACGGGCCGTAAGGATAGAGACCGGCGCCGAATTACGCGGTCTTAGGCGTCTCCGCTTCTTCGCCCGGCACCCAGCCTCGGATGTAGTGGCAGGAATAGTGCCCGGGGTGCTTTTCGAAGTAGCGCTGGTGGTAATCCTCAGCGGGCCAGAAGTGAGTGACCGGGACGATCTCCGTGACGATGTTGCGGTCGAAGAACTTCTGCGCTTCTTCCTTCGATTTGATGGCCGCCTGCTCCTGCTCGGGGTTGTGGAAGAAGATCGCCGAACGGTACTGGTGGCCCATGTCCGGCCCCTGACGGTTCAGGGTCGTCGGGTCGTGCATGTTCCAGAACTCATTGAGCAGCTGCTCGTACGAAACCTTCGCGGGGTCATACGTGACCTCGACGGCCTCGGCGTGGCCCGTCCGGCCTGAGCAGACCTGCTCGTAGCTCGGGTTGTCGAGCTTTCCGCCCTCGTAGCCCGAGACGGCTTCGATCACGCCTGGCGTCTGGTTGAAGAGATGCTCGACGCCCCAGAAGCAACCGCCCGCAAAAGTGGCCTTTTCCATTACACCCTCCAAGATAGTTCGGACAAATCATGATTCCCGAAGATGACGATTCGCTAACGGGGCGACCGCCAAGGCGCTGGTGGCACCTGGCGACCGTCGACATCACGCCCTTGCGCCGCCATCGCGACTTCCGCCTCCTGTTCATCGGGCGATTTGTGTCGTTTTTCGGCAGCATGATCACCGTCGTCGCGTTCCCCTACCAGGTCTACCAGCTGACCCACAGCGTGCTGCTGGTCGGCCTGCTCGGGGTGCTGGAGTTCGCCGCCATCCTCGCCGTCGCTTTCGTGGGCGGCGCGCTGGCTGATGCACGAGACAGGCGGTCGATGGTGCTGCTGAGTGAAGCGGCGCTGATGGTGTGCAGCCTGCTGCTGGCCGGCAACGCGGCGATTGCGCATCCACAGGTGTGGCTCCTGTTTGTCGTCGCTACCGCCTGGGGCGCGCTCGACGCCATCCAGCGGCCGTCGCTCGACGCGATGCTGCCGCGGCTGGTCGCCAAGGACGAGCTGGCGGCGGCCGCTGCGCTGGGAAGCATCCGGGGCACGCTGGGGCAGGTCCTCGGTCCGGCGCTGGGCGGAGTGCTGGTCGCGGCTCTCGGCCTGTCCTTCACCTACATGGTCGACGTGGCGACCTTCGTTGTCGGCCTGGCGTGTCTGTGGTTGATGAAAGCCGTGCCGCCCCCGGTCGGCGCCGAGCGGCCGAGCCTCCGCCGCGTCCTCGAAGGCCTGCGTTACGCGGGCAGCCGCCAGGAGCTGCTGGGCACGTACTTCATCGACATGATCGCGATGTTCTTCGGCATGCCGATGGCATTGTTTCCCGCCATCGCGCAGGGTCTTGGTGGGCCCAAGGTGCTCGGTCTTCTCTACGCAGCGCCGGCCCTCGGATCATTCATGTTCTCGGCGACCAGCGGCTGGACGAATCGCATCCACCGGCACGGCATTGGCGTGGCGGTGGCGGCGGTCATCTGGGGACTCGCGATCATCGGGTTCGGATTCGCTCCGAGCCTGTGGCTCGCGGTGCTGTTCCTTGCCATCGCCGGTGCCGCGGACATGATGAGCGGAGTATTCCGGTCTGTGATCTGGAACCAGACAATCCCGGACTCACTCCGCGGACGCCTCGCGTCGATCGAGATGCTGAGCTGGTCCTCCGGGCCCGCGCTGGGCAACTTCGAAGCGGGCGCGGTCGCGTCGATCTTCAACGTCAGGATCTCGATCGTCTCGGGTGGCGTGCTGTGCGTGATCGGCTGCGTGCTCTGCACCCTGGCGCTTCCCGCGTTTCGCGCCTACGACGCTCGGCTGTACCATCTCGCGCCAGATCCGGCTGCCGGCAGCGTCAAGCGGGAGAAGCAGTGAGCTCAGCGCAAATCCTCGTCCTCCTGGCCGCAGTCACGGCGTTTTTTGCCCTGTGGGCGGCGGTTTTCGCCACGCGGGCGGACCGCGCCACCCGCCGCTCGGTCAAGCAGGCGGACATCCGATGGGAGGCCAGCACCCGGCCAGTCCCCCACCTCACCTTCACTGACTTCACCGCGCCCGGACAGTCGATCCAGGTGCAGGTCGAAAACCTCGGCGGCACCCTGGCCGGATGCGGCTTGATCGTCCACAGCGGGGACGAGATCTACGCGGGTGAGGTGACGCTGCCCGAGAAGGCACCGGCGCGGCCGATCTCGCTGCCGTTCATCGTCAAGGCCTGGCAGAAGGTGGCGCAGCCCCGCCCCCTCCTATTGATCGCGCGCGACGTCGGCGGCCGGTGCTGGGACTGCCTCGACGGCGGCAAGCCGGTCAAGGATCCGAAGAAATGGATGGCGGGCAAGCTGCGCGAGCTGCGCATGCAGGGCATGGTCGATTTCCCAACCGTGACTGGGGTTGCGAAGCGTTAGTGGGTGTGGTCTAGCTCCGCCTTCAGGTTGATCTTCACGTTGCCCTTCATCGCCTGAGACACGGGGCAGCCGTCCTTCGCCTCTTGGGCCAGCTTCTGAAACTCGCCGGCCTCGATGCCGTGGATGTGGCCCCTGACAGACAGCGTGATGGTCGTGATCCCCGTGCCGGGCACGAACTCGACCTCGGCAGAGGTGTTGAGACGCTCCGGATGGTGACCGGCCTTCGCGAGACCGTTGGAGAAGGCCATGCTGTAGCAGGCCGCGTGCGCCGCCGCGATCAGCTCTTCCGGGCTGGTGCCGCCATGGGTGCGCTCGGCGCGGCTTGCCCAAGTGACCGGGAACTCGTTGAACGCCCCACTGGCAACCTTGACCCGACCCTTGCCACTCGTCAGGTCGCCCTCCCAAACCGCGTCCGCCCTACTGATCGCAGCCATTCATCTACCTCCACCGATTCGAATGTGCGCCGTGCCCCAACGTTGAACTATGACGCGGCGGCGTTTATGCCGCTGTCAGACTGAGACGCGGATGGAAGCGCACGAGATTCCCGACCTCGATCCGCAGCCGCGGGATGCGGACGGGCACGGGTACATCGACTTCCTCGCCTCCAAGGAGCTCAGCGTTGGCCTCGCGATCTGGCCTGTTGGAGCAGCTGATCGCCAGCAGCCGCACCGTGAGGACGAGGTCTACTACGTGATCAGCGGGCGAGGTGTGATCAGAGTTGCACACGAGGACCAGGAGCTGAAAGCAGGCACTCTGGTCTTCGTCGGCGCCGGCGTCGAGCACCGATTCCACGACATCGAGGAGGACCTCCGTGTGCTGGTCTTTTGGGCGCCACCCCACAGACACAAGGCGCCATAGTTAAGACGATGGCGCAACAACCTTCGGCGGTTCTCGTCACGACCACTGAGCGGCCCGCCGGCTACGAAGTCAAACAGGCTCTCGGCCAGGTTTTCGGTGTCGTCGTGCGAAGCCGCGGGCTTGGCGGCAACATCATGGCCGGCCTGCGCGCGCTCGGCGGAGGCGAGATCGTGGAGTACACACGTCTTGTTGAGGACACGCGCCGCCACGCCATCGACCGTATGGTGGAGAACGCACGCGCGATGGGTGGAAACGCCGTGATCATGATGCGGTTCGACTCATCCGAGATGGGGCAGACCATGACCGAGGTGGTCGCCTACGGGACGGCGGCGATCATCGAGCGAAGCTCGGCGTGAACGTTCCTCCGCAGCTGGTGATCGCCGCGATAGTTCTCGTGTTCGCGGTCGTCGGCTACTTCATCTGGGACCGCCGGTATCGCGGTCAGGAAGGTGGATCATTCAAGCCCACCGGCGAGGTGTTCAAGGACCCGACCTCAGGCAAGATGACGCGCGTCTTTGAGGACCCCACCACTGGCCGGCGACAGTACCGCGACGAACCCTGACCTCGCCGTACATCCACATGGATTGCTCGAGCTGGTGCTCGAAGTAGGCGATCTCGACCGGTCTGTCGCGTTCTATCGCGAAGTGCTTGGTCTCGTCGAGGTCGAGCGCTGGTCCGACCCGCGACCGGGGGTCTGGCTTTCGATCGGACGAAATGCCGTGTTGGGCTTGTGGCCCCCGAAGTCGGGTGGGCCAGGCGTCGGAATTGCAGGGGCTCGGGGCGGTGAGCACGTGCACTTCGCTATCTACGCAGCACCAGGGAGCCTTCTGTCCTGGAAAGCCAGGCTGGAAGAGGCGGGCCGTCGCGTCGAAGGACCGGTGACCTTCGGTCACGGCAATCAGTCCTTGTTCGTCGACGACCCGGACGGCAACGTTGTCGAGCTAGGTGACTGGACCGTGGACTGGGCGGGTGAGCCCGTGAACCGAGACGATGATTAAGAGCCGGTGCCTGCTGTCGGCTCAGATGGCGTGTCGTCTGTCTTTCGTTTCATCTCGGCCACCGTGCCCATCGCCTGGTTCCGCAGGTGCCTGCCTTTCTTGCCGCCCCACCGACCAAGGTCGCGACCCTTCGCCCTGACCTTGTCATACGCCATGTGGCGGCGCGCGTCGCCCTGCTTGCTGTCGAAGAAGAAACCAACCACCGCGGCAACCGTAATGCCGGCCGCGAACCACAACGCGGCGATCTGTCTCACCGGCCGCTGCGGCCTTACCAGCCTGGACATTCGTCCGCTCACCAGGTCACGAGCTCTCTGCGACAAATCAGAGGTTTCCATACTTGAAGGAACGAGCCCTTTCTTCTCGTTACTCAGGTGAGGCTACGAGCTAAGCGGCCCAGCGCATCCCGGGTCCGCGGTTACGCCGCGCGATGACTCGGTCAGGCGGGATGAACTTCACACCTTCGCCCGCTTTGACCACCTGCCATCCACCCTCATGCACGAGCCGATGGTGGTAGTAGCAGAGCGGGAGCAGGTTGGTGAGGTCGCTCGGCCCGCCGTGTGACCAGAACTCGATGTGATGCGGACTGGTCCAGTTGACCGGCCGGTCGCAGCCCGGCCCAGAACATGTTTGGTGTCTTGCTTTGAGAGCTCGCCATTGCGCCGGCGAGGCTGACCGCGTTGCCCGCCCGACATCGACCACGACTGAATCGGCTTTCAAGACTCGGCACAGCGTCCCGTCACAAGCCAGCCGCTGGACTGTCTTGCTCGAGACCGGAGTCCCGGTCTGCAGCTCCGAGGCGGCGGCGCCAAGCTCGCCCTTCAGGCCCTCGAGCGTGGTGGTCACCGTGATGTGCGGTCGCGCCCCGTTGCGCCGGGGCAGCGTGCCCGCTTCCATCGCGTGATAGACGATCTCGGTTAGCGCATCGGCCCGGCGCTGCTTGGATGTCCGAACGTCGTCTTGACCGAGCCGCTTGGCCAGCGCATCGACTGCCGACTTGAGCGCGGCGCCGCCTTCGGGGTCGATCACGCCATCGAGGTGGTACATGCCCTTCATTTCGCTGATGTGGAGGAAGCGCTCTTCGTAGTTCTCCTCGGTGTCCTTGTCGAACCCGTCCGGGTCGATCACATATCGCATGTGGTCGGAAAGCTGGCCCAGGCTCTTGATCGAGTTCTCCCGCGCGTAGCGGATCCACTCCTCTTCGTCCAGCAACTCCGCATGCTTGCCCAGCTTCTCGCGCAGGTGGCAGATCACGGACACCGACTGGTAGCCGATCTCTCCATCGGAGAGAGCACCGGCGACTTTCGGCATCGACTCCAGGTGCTTGCCGACGCAGAGCCGGTCGGAGGCTGGGCCCTGGGAAAGGTTGCAGGTGCTCATGACGAAAGAGACCGCCGAGTAGTGCCCGTTGGCCAGCTGGTCGCCCCGCCGGCGAGCCCGCTCAACCACCTTGCAAAGCGCGCCCTGGAGCCGGTCGATGACCGCAGCCAGGCGGGCGGGATCTACAAAGTCGGGGTCGGCCGAGAGGTCGAAATCACGAGCCGCAGACTCCAGCCTTTCGAGCTCGTCGACCATGCCCAAAAGTCTACCAAACAAACGTACGATTTGTCAAGTCTTTTTAACCCGCAAATCCATTCCAGCCCACCCCGCCACCGGCAACCAAGACGCCTCCCCCACACCCCCTTCCCAGCCCTTTCTTACTCCTTCAGAGCCTCCGCCTTCGCCGGCGCCGAAAGCACCCGCCTGACCTCTCGCGCGACCTCAACGTCCTCCCGCGCCTTGATGACCAGCGTCGGCACCCGCGACGTAGGAGCGCTGATGTCGCAATCCGGGGCCAGGCTCGCATTGAGCGTCGGCCCGATCTCGACCCCCAGAAACCGCAGCCCCGCCACCGCAGCCGCCCGCACAGGCGGGGCGTTCTCCCCCACCCCGCCAGTGAACACAAGCGCATCCAGCCCACCCATCGCCGCGGCCATCGCCGCGATGAGCGCGCGCAGCCGATGGATGTAGACGTCGAACGCGAGCTCGGCCCCGTCGTCGCCGCCCGCGATGCGTTCCAGAACCTCACGCATGTCGGCGGTGCCGGCCAGCGCCAGCAAACCGCCCTTGCGGTCGAGCGCCTCAGTGATCTCAGCTTCAGATAATCCCGCATGGCGCTCGAGATACAGCACGGCGCCTGGGTCGACGGTGCCCGAGCGCGTGGCCATGACCAGTCCCTCGAGCGGGGTGAATCCCATCGTGGTGTCCATCGAACGCCCGCCCTGCACGGCGGCGAGCGACGCGCCGGCGCCGAGATGGCACGTCACCACCTTCAGCTCGTGGGGTGAGCGCCCAAGCATCTCCGCCGCTCTCCGCGACGCGTAAGCATGGGAAAACCCATGGAACCCGTAGCGCTTGATCCCGTAGCGATCGCGCCACTCGTCCGGGATCGCGTAGGTCGATGCCGCGGCAGGCATGCGGGAATGGAACGCCGTGTCGAAGCACGCGACGGCCGGCACGCGCGGAAGCAGCTCGCGCGTTGCCGCGATCCCAGCCAGCGCGCCGGGCAGGTGCAGCGGCGCGAGGTCGGTGATCGTGATCAGGTAGCCCATGACCCCGCCATCGATCCGCACAGACGCGGGATAGCGGGGACCGCCGTGCACCACGCGGTGGCCGATCGCCTCGATGCCCTCCATACCGCGAACGGCGGCCGCGAGCTGCGCCTCATCGAGCCTGCCCTCCGCCACCTCGAACTCGCGATCGACGAGGGTGCGATCGTCCGAGTCAACCAGGCTCAGCTTGAGTGAGCTGGACCCGGCGTTGAGGACGAGGACGCGCAAAGCTTTAGTGTGGCCAGACCCAATTCACGATTTCCGGCGCATCCTGGCCGTGGTCGCGCGTGTACTGCCGAGCGCGCAGACGCTGATCGACCATCTCCTGGCGGACGTGCGCCGCCTTCGAGCCGAGCGACGGCACGCGGTCGATGACATCCATGACAAGGTGATACCGATCGAGGTCGTTGAGCATGACCATGTCGAAAGGCGTGGTGGTCGTCCCCTCCTCTTTATAGCCACGCACGTGAATGTTGGGGTGATTGGTTCGCCGGTACGTGAGGCGATGGATCAGCCATGGATAGCCGTGATAGGCGAAGATCACCGGCTTGTCCTTGGTGAAGACCTCGTCGAACTCCGCGTCGCGCAACCCATGTGGGTGCTCGGTCGGCGGCTGGAGGCGCATGAGGTCGACCACGTTGACCACGCGCACCACAAGCTGAGGAAGGTGCCGGCGGATCAGGTCCGCGGCGGCCAGCGTCTCCAGCGTCGGCACGTCGCCGGCGCAGGCCAGGACCACGTCGGGATCACTGCCTTCGTCGGTGCTCGCCCAGTCCCAGATGCCGAGACCTCGGGTGCAATGCGCAATCGCATCGTCCATGGCCAGGTAGTTGAGCGCGGGCTGCTTGCCGGCGACGATCACGTTGACATAGTTGCGGCTGCGCAGGCAGTGATCGGCGACCGAAAGCAGGCAGTTGACGTCGGGCGCGAGGTAGACCCGGATGACCTCCGCCTTCTTGTTGGTCACGTGGTCGATGAATCCCGGGTCCTGGTGGGAAAAGCCGTTGTGGTCCTGCCGCCAGACGTGTGAGGAGAGCAGATAGTTGAGCGAGGCGATTGGGCGCCGCCACGGAATCGTCCGAGTGACCTTCAGCCACTTCGCGTGCTGGTTGAACATCGAGTCGATGATGTGGATGAACGCCTCGTAGCAATCGAAGAGACCGTGGCGGCCGGTGAGCAGGTAACCCTCCAGCCATCCCTCGCACATGTGCTCGCTGAGGACTTCCATGACGCGGCCGTCCGGGCCGAGATGATCGTCACCGGGCACGACCTCCGCGTCCCATGCCCGGTTGGTCGCGTCCAGCACCGCGCCGAGCCGGTTCGAGACCGTCTCGTCGGGCCCCATGATCCGAAAGTTGTCAGGGTTGCTCTTCACCACGTCTCGCAGGTAGGTGCCCAGGACTCGAGTCGCCTCGCCTGATGTGGTGCCGGGCTTCGCGACCGGGACCGCGTATTCGCGGAAATCAGGCAGCCGCAGGTCCCTGAGCAGCTCACCGCCGTTGGCGTGGGGATTGGCGCTGAGACGTCGGTCACCTTGTGGATGCAGCCGGGCCAGCTCGTCAGCGAGCTTGCCCGAGCCGTCGAAGAGCTCGTCGGGACGGTAGCTGCGCATCCAGTCCTCGAGGATCTTCAGATGACCGGGCTCTGATTCGAAATCGGTCACCGGGACCTGGTGCGCGCGAAACGTGCCTTCGACCTGCACCCCGTCGACTGTCTTGGGACCGGTCCACCCTTTGGGCGTGCGCAGGATGATCATCGGCCACACAGCACGTTCCCCATCCGACCCGTGCTTGATCTTCGCGATCTCGTCCAGGCACCACTCCAGCGCGGCCGCCATCAACTGATGCACTTTCATCGGGTCGTCGCCGCTGACGATCACGGGCTTGTGCCCGTAGCCCTCCATCAGCTCGATGAGCTCACTCTCCGGGATGCGGGCGAGCACGGTCGGGTTAGCGATCTTGTAACCGTTCAGGTGAAGGATCGGCAGCACCGCACCATCGCGAGCGGGGTTCACGAACTTGTTGGAATGCCAGCTCGCGGCCAGCGGACCCGTTTCCGCTTCGCCATCGCCGACGATGCAGAAGACGGTGAGCTTTGGGTTGTCGAACGCCGCGCCATACGCATGGACCAGCGCGTAACCGAGCTCGCCCCCTTCGTGGATCGACCCAGGCGTTTCAGGCGCGTTGTGGCTCGGGATGCCGCCTGGAAAGGAGAACTGGCGAAACAGCTTGCGCAGCCCAGCCTCGTCCATCGTCACGTCCGGATAGCGCTCCGAGTATGTGCCCTCGAGGTACGCGTTCGCGACGCCGGCGGGTCCGCCGTGGCCCGGCCCCATGATGTAGATCGCATCGAGGTCGCGTTGCTTGATCACGCGGCTCGCATGCGCATAGATGAGGTTCAACCCGGGTGTGGTACCCCAGTGGCCGAGCAGTCGCGGCTTCAGGTCCTCCAACCCAAGCGGCTTTTTCAGCAGTGGGTTGTCCAGCAGGTAGATCTGGCCGACCGAAAGGTAGTTGGCCGCACGCCAGTACGCATGGATGAGTCGGAGCGCCTCGGCGTCGAGTGGATGGATGCCCGTCAAGTCAGGCGATCTGGCCATCCTGGTCTGCTTCATCCCTCACCCCTCATGATGCTCGGTTATGACTGACGTCCGCCCGGTAGCGGTGATCGCGGCGCTCGCCCAGGAGGCGCACGCGCTGGTGCGCAGGATGCCGCGCGCTGAGAGCGTGGGCCCGCGGCTCTCGGTCTGGGAGACCGATGGACTCGTCGTGATGGTGAGCGGCGTGGGCAAGGTCGCGGCGGCGATGGCGGCCCAGTACACCTGCGATGTGTTCAAACCGCGGTCCATGATCGCGATCGGACTTGCCGGCGGCTTCGAGGACCAGGGCAAACGCGGACGTGTGATCGTTGCGACGGGGGCTGTGCAGCACGACATCGACGGACGGCCTTTGACTCAAGCCAAGGGCGTTATTCCCGGCCTCGGAATCTCG
>VBGP01000166.1 GCA_005880795.1 Chloroflexota bacterium
GCTCGCCAGCTCGGCCAGCAACTGCGCGTCGACTCCATCCGCTGCAGCACCGCCGCCGGGTCCGGCCATCCCACCTCGTCGATGTCAGCCGCCGACCTCATCGCCGTGCTGGTCGTGCGCCACCTCCAGTACGACTGGACCAAGCCCAAGGACTCCAACAACGACCACCTGATCTACTCCAAGGGCCACGCGTCGCCGCTGTGCTACGCGATGTTCAAGGCGGTCGGAGCCATCACCGACGCCGAGATGATGACCTTCCGCAAGTTCGGCTCGCGCCTTCAGGGCCACCCGACGCCGGCCATCCCGTGGGTCGACGTGGCCACCGGATCGCTCGGCCAGGGCCTGCCGATCGGCGTCGGCGTCGCGCTGGCCGGCCAGTACCTCGACAAGCTGCCTTTTCATGTCTGGGTGCTGTGCGGCGACTCGGAGCTCGCAGAGGGGTCGATCTGGGAAGCGATCGACAAGGCGGGCCACTACAAGCTCTCCAACCTGACCGCGATCTGGGACATCAACCGGCTTGGCCAGCGGGGCGAAACCGAGTACGGCTGGAGCCTCGACACCTACCGCAGGCGCGTCGAGGCGTTCGGCTGCTTCCCGATCGTGATCGACGGCCACGACGTCGGCTCGATCGACCGCGCCTACGGTGAGGCGATCTCCAACACCGACAAGCCGACCGTGATCATCGCGAAGACGATCAAGGGCAAGGGGTTTTCGGAGATCGAGAACAAGGACGGCTGGCACGGCAAGACGCTGCCCCCCGACATGGCCGAGCGCGCGATAAAGGAGCTCGGCGGGATCCGCAACCTCAAGGTCAAGACGCAAAAGCCGGAGCGCGCCGGCGCGCCCAAGCGCACGACCCAGAACGAGCCGGTCCTGCCCATCTATAAGAAGGACGACCTGGTCGCCACCCGCAAGGCTTACGGCGACGCGCTGCTGGCCCTGGCCGCGATTCCCGAGGTCGTCGCGATGGACGGCGAGGTCTCCAACTCGACGCACGCCGATGAGTTCGGCAAGGCCCACCCTGACCGCTTCTTCGAGATGTGGATCTCGGAGCAGCAGCTCGTCGCGAC
The DNA here is from genome assembly GCA_005880795.1 of Chloroflexota bacterium. Lineage (GTDB taxonomy): Bacteria > Chloroflexota > Dormibacteria > Dormibacterales > Dormibacteraceae > 40CM-4-65-16. The sequence goes on from VBGP01000166.1 coordinate 1,071, forward strand.
TGCGGTCGGCATGAGCGTGCGCGGCTACAAGCCCTTCGCCTCGACGTTCGCGGCCTTCTTCTCTCGCGCCTACGACTTCATCCGCATGGCCGGCATCTCGCAGGCCAACATCCGCCTCGTCGGCTCGCACGCCGGCGTCGAGATTGGCCAGGACGGCCCGTCGCAGATGGCGCTCGAGGACCTGGCGTCGATGCGCGCGATCCACAGCTCGACGGTGCTCTATCCCTCCGATCCCAACCAGACGGCCAAGCTCACACGCTTGATGGCGGACACGCCCGGCATCGTGTTCATGCGCACCACGCGTGGCGCCTACCCGACGCTGTACGGCGCCAACGAGGTGTTCAAGATCGGCGGGTCCAAGGTGGTGCGGCAGAGCCCGAAGGACAAGGTCGCGCTGATCGGCGCCGGCGTCACGCTGCACAACTGCCTGGCGGCGGCGGATGCGCTGGCCGCGAAGAAGATCCCGGCGAGGGTAATCGACCTGTACTCGGTCAAGCCCGTCGACGTGAAGACGCTGCGCGAGGCGGCCAGGGTCACCAAGGGCAGGCTGATCGCGGTCGAGGACCATTACCCGGAGGGAGGCATCGGCGCGGCCGTCCTCGAGGCGCTGGCCGCCGATCCCGCTCCGCGCGTGATCCACCTCGCGGTCAAGGACCTTCCGACCTCCGGCAAGCCCGAGGAGCTGATGAACGCGGCGGGGATCTCGAGCAAGCACATCGTCGCCGCGGCCATCAAGCTCGTGGCGGCGAAGTGATGGCCACCGCCACTGAGCGCCGCCCAAGTCCGATCAAGGAGCTTCGCGAGATCGGCCAGTCGCTGTGGCTGGACAACATCCGCCGCCAGCTGATCACCTCGGGCGAGCTGGCGCGGCTGCGCGACGAGGGCCTCACCGGAGTGACCTCGAACCCGACGATCTTCGAGAAGGCGGTCAGCGGCTCGAGCGATTACGACGAGGCGATGGTCCAGCTCGTGCGCGAGAAGAAGAGGCCTGCGGACATGCTCTGGGGATTGATGGTCGAGGACATCCAGGCCGCCGCGGACACCTTCCGCCCGGTGTACGACAAGACCAGGGGCAAGGACGGCTTCGTCAGCATCGAGGTCTCGCCAACCGTCGCCAACAACACGCGCCAGACCATCAAGTGGGCGGAGGATCTTCGCGAGCGCTGCCGCCGCCCGAACGTGATGGTCAAGATCCCCGCCACGAAAGAAGGCCTGCCCGCGATCCAGGACCAGATCTCGAAGGGTCACAACATCAACGTGACGCTCATCTTCTCGGTCGACCGCTACGCGGAGGTGGTCGACGCGTACCTGTCAGGCCTGGAGGAGCTGCACAGCAACGGAGGCGACCTGGCGAAGGTGGCCAGCGTCGCTAGCTTTTTCGTCAGCCGCGTCGACACCAAAGTCGACAAGCAGCTGGCGGAAAAGATCAACGCCACGCCGGACCCAAGACAGAAGCAGGCGCTCGAGCGCCTGTACGGCAAGGCCGCGATCGCCAACTCGAAGCTGGCGTACGAGCGATTCAAAGAGCTCTTCGACGGGCCGCGCTGGGAGAAGCTGAAGAAGGCGGGCGCGCTCACACAGCGCTGCCTGTGGGCGAGCACGTCGACCAAGGACCCGCGCTATCCGGACACGTACTACGTCGAGGAGCTCATCGGCCCGGACACCGTCGACACGATCCCGCCTCAGACGCTGGCCGCGTTCCGCGAGCACGGGGAGGTGCGGCGGAGCCTCGATGAAAACGTCGACCTGGCGAAACGGCAGCTCAAGCAGCTGGCCGAGGCGGACATCAGCCTGGAGGCGGTCACTC
>VBGP01000025.1 GCA_005880795.1 Chloroflexota bacterium
TCGGTCGGGTTGAAAGGCGCGAGCGTCAACGCATTCAGGTTCAGTTGTGCGTCGTCCGCACCGCCGCCGCCCTTCCAGAACGTGTCCTCGAAGAGCGACTGCACGCGCAGCTTGTCGGCGCCCGTCCCCCCGGCCAGGACAAGTGGAACGATCTCGGGGACGATGGTGCTCACCGTGCCGAGCGATGCATCGAAGTTGATGTCGAACTGTCCGGCGCTCCCCGTCGCCGAGATGTTGCTACGTGCGCCCACGAGCGTGAACGCATCCTGCAACGCGGTGGCGAGGGTGCCGGCATCGATCGAGAACGGCAGCGCGCTCGTCTCCTGGTAGTGGTATTTGAGGGTGAAGTAGCCGATCCAGTCGGTCCCGTTAGAGGTGATGTTCGGGATGCTGAGGTGCTGCGTTTCACCGTTGGTCGTCGTTGCCTGGACGGACACGAGCTGAGTCGTCATCGACGCGACCAGCAGCGCGGCGTGCCCGAGCGACTTGTCGAAGGCGATGTCGAACCCGCCTCCCGCGCCCGGCGCGACTGCGACCGCGCTCGAGATGCCCTGCAGCGAGGGCAGGTTCGATAGAGCTGTCTGCAGGTCGGCCGGGGTGAGATTGAACTTCAGCGGGCCGGTCGAATCAGTGCCGAAGCGGAGCGCAAACGTGTCGCTCGTGTCAGTCGCCCCGCCGGTTATGTCGAGGTGCTGGACTTCGCCCGTGGTGTTGGGCACGCCCGCCACGACTTCGCTCACCCGAAGCATTCCGTTGGTGTCATTCAAGGTCTGGCGGCTGACCGCGTTGGTGGAAAGGACCCTCAGCGTGTCGCCTCCGTTGCCGCCGGAAACCGAGACCATCGCCGTCGGGGTGTGGATGAAGCGCAGAACATGCTCCTGGCGGACGGCCGGCAGCTTGCCCGCGCCAGTCCCGAGGAGACTGTCGCCTCCGATCGAGAAGACGTTGCCGCCCTGTCCGAGCTTCACGTTCACCGCCTGGATGGCTTCGAACTCGATCCGATCGTCACCTGCCGCGCCTGAGGCCGCGAAGGTCGCTGCGTCCGGATAAAGCCGGCTGCCAAGGCCGCTGACCACGCCGACCTCGACTCCCTTAGGCGCGGTGGTTCGCGTCTCAAGAAACGCGGTCAGGAACCCCGTGCGGGCGACCGTGTCGCTGCTGTCGTCGACGATCAGGGTGTTGATCCCGGATCCACCCGCAACGACCACCGGCCCGACACCAAGAGGCGCATTCAGGCCCGGTTGGGAGATGCCTTCGATGCCGCTGAGCTGTCCCCCACCGACGTTGATGACATCGTTTCCGGCGCCGCCATCGATCTGAACTGGGACGGCCGGGATGGTGCCGGCAACGGTGATGGCGTCGTTGCCTGCATTGCCGTTGATCTGAAGCTGAACCGCATTGTCGTCGGGCGCCGGCGTCACGTACGTCACGATCTGCTGCGGCGCGCTGCAGTCAGGCGAGCACACCTGACCTTTCTCACCCTCGATCTGGTATGCGCTCGTGCCAGGAGGCGTCCCGTTACTCCACCCGCCGGATCCGGTCAACACGGTTCCGGTATTGCCGGTGATGGTCAGGCTGGTGAAGGCGCCATAAATGTTCACCGAGGACACGACGCGGCCCACCCACTGACCGGAGGTCCAGGACTGGCTGCTGTCGGTCAGGGTGGTGAGGTCTGCGGCGGTCGCGGTTCCGTTCACCGGTATACATGTCGATCCGCAAGGCAACGTGTTGGCGACGATGGTGTCGTCCAGCGGGCTGCCATCGACCACGATCTTGTTACCGGTGTCCCACTTCTTCCCGGTGTCGATCACCTTGGCGGCGATGCTCGAGCCGTGCCCGAAGTTGTGGAAGTCATAGGTATCACGTCCACCCTGGCCGTCCAGCACGGTGGTGAACCCGGTGCCGGTCTGGTAGATGTTGTAGGTGTCTGCGCCTGACCCACCGAGGACTGTCCCGATGGCGCCCAGGTGAAGGACCTCGATCATGTGCGCGTAGTCGTTGACCACCGCGTTCGGACCATTCATGAAGGTGTGCGCCGTCGGATCCTGCGGACCCCAACCCGCAAGCAGCTTGTCGTCGGCAGCGGTGAAGGTGATGTTCTCGGCGCGTCCCGTGAGGTCCAGCACACCCTTGCCGGTCAGGTCGGTGGTCGTGATCACGACAACGCTCGCTGACTTGAGGCCCACATAGTCGTCCGCTCCGCCGCCACCGTTGATGTGGTCGTTGCCCGGGCCGGGATCGATGGTCTCTCCACCGGGGCCACCATTGATCGTGTCATCACCGGCGCCGCCGCGCAGGATGCTGGTGTTCGCGGCGTTGGTTGAACCGGTCAGAAGGTCGTTCCCGTCGCCGCCGTCGAGCATGTCTATCTGGCCGCTCCGGCTGGTCAGGCTGTCGTTGCCCGCGTCACCGAACACCTGGGCGCACACGGCGGTCTTGCTGTCACACGCGGACTGTGTCGGGCCATCGATGGTGTCGTTGCCACCGCCGCCGTGCACCAGGACCGAGACAGTGGAGTCACTCAGTCCCTTGAAGTCGATCGTGTCGTTGCCGGCGCCTCCGGTCGCCACGACCGATGTCACGCCGGTGAAGTCCTGGGCCGCGCTTTCAGGCACGTTGAACTGGTCCGACCACACCTTGACGTCGCCGCTCCCGCTGCCTTTGACGTGAATCGTCTGGTCGATGTCTCCGCTCAGGTTGCCCTGCAAGCGGTTCTTGGCATTGGGGCCGATGGCTAGAGTCAAGACCCCACCACTCTGCGTCGCCAGGATCGATGGCCGGACGAAAGTGATCGTGAAATCGAGCAGCTTGATCCGGGCAAACTCGAATGTCTCGGTGAAAGACGTGAACAGGAGATTGATCGTTACGTAGGCGCGCAGGAAGAAGGTGAGCACGCCTGAGATGTCGAAGACAGCGATCGGGTTGAAGTGGTTTGCGATCAGGTTGGCCTCGATCTCGCTCAGGCGGATCTTGCCGTCCTTGTTGAGGTCGTCCAGGAAGAACTGAATGTCGGCCGCGATACCGCCCTCGACGCCCGCTTCGATCAGGCCGAGGTCAAGCGCGGCGCCGACGGCAATCTCGGCGTGAAGAGTGGCTTGCGGGACCAGCTTGCCCGTTGCCGGGTCCAGCGCGTCGATGAAGAATCCGTCGAGAAGCTGGATGGCGTTGTGCGACTTCAGGAATTCCATCAAACCCAGTGAGTCGTAGCCGAAGGCCAGCGTGATGGTGGCTCCGATGCCGCCGGCGAAAGTGCCGACCAGCGGTCCGATGATCGGGAATTCCTGCCGGTAGAAGAAGTTGAAGGAGAACTGCGGCAGCTGGATGATCACAAAGTCGGCGGGCTGACCCATCACCAGGTGGAGGATCGTCTGGATGTCCAGCAGCTTGAACTGGATCGAGGTCTTGCCCTTGACCGCCGACGTGAACTCCGAGGTGGCCGATCCGATCGCCCCGTCGAACGTCGGAATCATGTCGGAGACGTTCGACGGCAGCTGAACGTTGCTGAAGTCCGCCAGCTGTCGAACGTCGCTGACACCGCCGCCAAGCAGGCTGGTGAAGTCGATTTTATGGTCGACCCACGCGATCTTCTTGAGGTCAGGCGTGCAGGCCGTTGCGGTCGCGTTGGCGCACCGCTGCGCAGAATTCTCGAACAGCACCACGTCGCCGAAGTTGAGACCGACCTTTCCTTCGCTGGCGGCTTTCTTGATCAGCCCCGACAGGTAGTAGAGCTGATCCACGAAATTGAGGAAGGCGATGACTTTCGGCCCGTCCTCCGGGTCGAACAGGACGATGAGGTCCTTGCCAGTGATCGTGTGTCCCGCGAGGTCAGATAGAAGCGGGATGCGCATGTTGAGGAAGCCCTTGGGTCCGATCAGCCAGTCGAGTGGCTTCAGGATGTCGTTGATCTTGTCGAATATCGGCTTGGCAAAGCTGGAGATGAACGAACCCAGATCCAGTGTCAGGTCGCCGAGCACTATCTGCGGAGCCCCGATGTTCAGCGTGGACCCGGGCTTCCAGGAGAACGGGAAGTCGATCATCACCTTCAGCGAGATCGACGGCAGGATGTTGGCGAAGTTCGCACCGAGGGTGCTGAAGTCGACCGTTGCGTTCGCCCGCAGCATCGCGCCGCCCTGCATCGCCGCCTGGAAGACGGTAAGCGGCGAGCTGGAGAGCAGCTCCGGGATCGTCAGCATGCCGTCTTTGTCGGTGCCCGTGCCCGGGTCGACGATGTCCAGGCTGCCCGAGAAGTAGAGCTTCGTCAGCTCTTCGGTCTGCGGCGTGACGATGAGCTTGGGAGTGCTACCGGTGCACGAAGCCGTCACCTTGCCGTCGCCGTTCAGGTCCAGGCCGTCCGACAGGTGAAGGGCGAGGAAGAGCAGCTTTCCGTTCACCCTTGCGGGGCTGACGGTCGTCTTGCAATCGGCCCCGGTAGAGAACGTCGCCATCAGCGAAAGCGAGATGGTGTGGACCGTCGGCGTCGATGTGACGAAGTAGAAGCCTTTGTCGACGCTGATACCGAACCCGAAGTGCATGTCGAAATCCGCGCTGAACCGTGGCTGCAGGTCGCCTTCGATCCCGAGTGCCGGGATACCGACGTCGAAATGAATCGGCTGGTCGGGCTGCCAGGTGTACGACTTGTGAAGAATCAGGTCGAATTCCGCAGCCTTTGCGGTGAAGATCGAAGTCGGGTTGCGGTTGGCGTCGAGGAACCTGAGCGGCACCGCGTTCATGATCTCGGCGGTGAGCTTGGCCGGGTCCGTCAGCGTCTGGACCGCGCCGAGCAAGCTTCCATCAGGAGCTACTTGCTGCAGGAGGTGTAGGCCTGCCAGGCCATCGAAGATCGCCTTCTGCAAGAACTGCGTCAGGTGATCGAGGTCCAGGTTGTTGTTCCGGATGGTGGCGCTCAGCTTCTGGAGGACGTTCACCCGGAAGGATTCGATGTCCTTGGCGACGCCGTTTGCGGAGGACAGGGCGTCCCCGATAAACGGAAGCTTGATGCCGAAGATCTGCCCCTGGAAGGCCTCCTGGATGGTCTGCAGGACCTTGTCCAGGCCATCGACCAACGAGGCTGGGTCGGACAGTAGGGCGAAGATGCTCGGGATCTCGAAGGTGAAGTGGTCCCAGCCGGGCAGGTCGAAGTTGTAGGTGAAGGCGTTGGCGAAGTCGCCGTTGAGGAGCGCCGCCATCTGCACGTTGAGGTCGGCGCGCAGGTGGTTGTCCCGATCCAGGTCCCCGTCGTGGAACTTGAGCTTTCCGATGGCGACGCGGGAGTCGAACGTGACTGTGTACTTGGTCCCGCTCTGGGTAACCGTCGTCGCGCACGTCGGCAAGCAGGCCGCGGTTGGGAACAGCTGAGCGATCGTTGTGTTGAGGGCGCCCTTTAGGTTGCCCGAGCCGGTGCTTGGATCGGCGTTCCACTGAAGGTTCGCCGTCGTCTGGCTGGTGCCGTTGGTGTCGAGCAGTTCGAGCGTGTAGAAGCCGGACTTCGCCCGCACATCAATGGTCGCGGTGACAATCGCTCCGCTGGTCGTGTTCGTTGTCGAGATCGACATGCCGCCGGCGCCAGAGTTGCCGTCCTGGAAATCGATTGGAACCTGGCTGCTCTGGGTGCCGACGAAGATCGGCAGGTCAAGGCAAGCGACCTCAGGCGGGGACACGCAACCAGCGTTGTTGGCGGTTCCCTTGAACGTGATCGCGCCGGCTACGCCTGTGATCCCGCTCGGCGTCACGAAGCTGAGGCCGCCACCGATCGCGCCCGCGAAGGTGATCAGGTAGGTATTGCCGAACTGCAGCACGGACTTCACGTCAGAGGTCGGCTTGCCTGCCGTGGTCAGGGCGGCCCGCAACTTCGCCAGCACGGTGTTCGAATTCGTGTTTGCCGGGTCGAAGGCCGGGGCGTTGAAGTCGATGTCCGCGGTCGTGACCTGGGCGGCACCGTCGGTGAACTGGAGCTTGAATTTGCCGCCTGAGCCAAGCGGGGTGACGGCCTGGACTTCATCCTTGGTGCTGTCGCCCGCCTGCCGCTCGAAGACGGCCACCGGCGTGTTGATCGCTAGGAAGTTCAGGATGTTGCCCAGGTCGGACGTGACGCCGCTTCCGTCGTAGCCGACCAGCACGAGCCTGCCGTCCCCGGTGATGTCGTCGAGGCCGACCCGGATGTCACCGCCGATCGCCGCCGAGCCGCCGTTGACGAACAGACCGAACGGCCCGAGCTTGGCCGAGAAGTTGATGTTGCTGGCGGACGCGCTGGCACTGGCCAGGATCTGGGTGCCATTCGCGCCGGTCTGCAGGAAGAAGCTTCGAGAACCGCCGATGAGCTTGCTCGTGTTGGCGCTGAGGTCGTCCACGGGCTGTTTGAGCAATCCACCCTGGAAATCGATCGTGTACAGGGTGTAGAGACCGCCATTCACCGTCGTGTGATGGACGTCGACCGTCGGGGTGGTTCCGCTGGTCGTGGTGATCCCCGCGATGGCCGCGTTGAGCTTGGCGATCAGGTCGCTGTCGCCGATTCCGACGGCCAGGTCTGTGGTCGGGTGGTTGTCCAGGCTCAGCGTGAAGGTGCCGGCCTGTGCCTTGACCAGGACGGTCTGCCTGGCGCTGGTGCCGGACCCTGGGATCGATGTGTCCTCCGCGACTCCCGGCCGAACCGTGGTGATCAGGACAGGACCCGCAAGGTCGAGGCCGAGCCGGATCTGCAGCGTCGCGGATGCGCTGGCGGCCAGGTTGCCCGTGGCGCTGATGCTCACGAGACTGTTGACGGCCGAGAAGATCGGCTGTAGAGCCGGCGGCAGCAGGTTCTTCAGCTGGCTGAGGTCGAGCGCAAACGGCTGAGAAACCTGCGCGTTGAAGGGCAGGTCGAGCTTGAAGTAGAGAATGCCCGTGTTCATGTCCAGTGACAACACGTCATGCGACGTCAGCAGGCTGGTGTCGGCGACGATCGGGGTCACCGCGCCGTTGTTGAAGGTGCTCGGGAACGTGATCGTGTAGGAGCAATTCGGCGGATTTGCCGTGTCGCAGGTCGGACCCGTGACAGTGACATTGCCCTTGCCGATGTTCTTGAGCGCTTCCAGCGCGGACTGGATGCTCTTCGGCGGCGAACCGGCATTGTTGGTCGGCGTCTGGTTGCCATCGTCGGTGAAGCTGTTGGTCGCAGCCGCGAACACCACGCGCTCCTTACCATGCCTCGTACCGCGGTACACGTTGTAGGTGACGCCGGAGCCGCTGACTGCGGTCCAGTTCAGCTGAATCGTGCCGGCAGCGGTGAGGGTTGCACTCACCTCTGTCGACGCGACGGTCTCACCCGTGCTCTTGACCGCCGTCACCTCGTAGTAGTACGTGCCAGGTTTCAGGGTGCCGCTGGTCGTGCTTGTGCTCACGCCGAGGCCGGCCGGCTTCGTCGAGTCATTGCCGGGAGCCCCACAGGACGTGATCGAGCCACCTGTCGATGTGACGCAGTTGAACGCGATCGGCGTCGTGGTCTGTTTATCGAATGTCAGCTGATAGGAGCCGCCGATGACATTCCCGATCGTCAGCGTCTGGGTCAGGTTGGTCGCCGGATTGGTCGACGTGATCGAGACGTTGGGCGGCGAAAGCTGCAGCACCTTGACGAGGGCGTTGTTGAGCTCCTGAACTGAAGCAGCGGGGTTCTGGATGATCTCGTTGATCTTGTCCGCGGCGCTCTTCGCGAGATCCAGGATCTCGGAGAAGCTGCGGTTGATGAGCGGCAGCTTGGTGTCGAGGACCTTTGCGATACCGGTCCCGGACGGGCCGTCCACCGACTGCAGGAACGAGATGATCAGCTGGAGCGCCTGGATGATCGTTCCGAAGTCCAGGTGCTTGAAGCGGTTGGCGATCGCTGAGAAATCGGGTCCCTCGAAGTCGACGTGGATGCAGGGCTCGGTCGCATCGCTGGAGCAGAGGTGGAACGCCGGCTTGGTGAACCAGTCCGGGCTCGTGGCGTTGACTTTGAGGTAGGCGCTGGCATCGCCCGTGATTCCGAGCAGGTCGGTCAGCTGCTTCAGGTGGCCGTCCGGCTCCACTGAGCCCTCAAACCCGAGTCCGCCGACCAGCTGCCCGGAGATGATGCCGGTCGCCGGCACGTCGTCGCTTCCCTTGTTAGGTCCGGCGTCCTGAGCGCGGTAGATGAATTTTCCGTTTCCGAGAGCCGCGCCGAGGATGCCGAGGTAGAGGCGACCGTCACTCCCGTCCCCGGCGGTTCGCGCGCTGAGCTGCTCGATGTCGCCGGTGATCGCTGAGTTCCACGTGATCGTGTAGACACAGCTCGTCCCTGCCGACTGAGTCGCGCAATCTGTGCCCGGGCCCGTTACCGCCTTGGTCACAGACGTGACCTGCGGAGCGGTGGTCGTGTTCGTGAACCCGACCATCAAGGTGTTCAGCGCGGCCTTGACGTCGGTGCCCGCCGCATCCGCTTTCATCTGGTCGGTCCAGCGTCCACCGTCCGCGGTGGGGTAGGCGAGGGCGAACTCGAAGCCGGCGGGCACCGTCACCGTCTGGGTGTGGCCGTGGGTCCCCGTGGTGCTGGTCGGGTCCGTGCTGACCGCGGTCCCGCGCGGGTTCTTGAGCGAGACGTTGAGCGCGAGGTTGATCAGTCGCGTATCAACGTCGCCGCCGGACTGGTTGGCGCCGCCAGGGAGGGTGCCGTTGCCCTCGACCTTGACCTTGAGGAAGCTGAGGTTTGCGGTCGCCAGCGCGTCCGGCACGTAGACCTCGACCCGACCCGTCAGGTTGACGTTTTCCAGGAAGAAAGTGCCGGCTTTCTTGCTGTGGGTTTCACTGTGCCCCGGCTTCCAGCCGAGCTCGGTGATGGCGCCGTTGATGTTTCCTGGGTACGTGCTGGTGCTGTCGATCAGCCACGGCACATCGACCGCGATCGAGTTGACGCTGTGGCCCGTCGCCTGGTTGCTGATCAGGTTGATCGTGTTGCCGAGGCCCTTGCAGTACCGCGTGTCCGTCGCGGGGACGTCGGGGTTGATCCGGCAGGCGATGACGTCGTCAGCCTTGACCTTGCCTTCGCCGTACTTGGCGATGGCATCGTTGATGGCCTTCTGCAGGGCGTCGATCAGGTTGTGCGTCGGGTCTGCCGGCGACGGCTGGTCAAGGCGCCCGAACACGCTGCTGGAAGCAACCTCAACGGGAATCTCGTGGCCGTTGATGAAGACTGTGAACACGACCTCGTCAGTCGTGATCGGCTGCGGCGGGTTGACTGGGTTGGCCCCGTAGTTCTGCGTGTTACTCGGGTCTTTCGTGAAGTCGAACGCCGTCGGGGAGCTGTTCAGGCCAAGTTCCTGGAACGCGGAATCCTTCCAGCGCAGGTTGATGTCCAGCCGATGGTTGACCTGAACCGCCGGCTGCGAGACGTCGAAGGTGTCTTCCACCGGCGGCGTGTTGAGGACGAAGCGCGCAGCATCCGCCTCGGGCTGGATGAGCGAGACGAACTTCAGCGTCAGGCTCTGCCCGGTCTGGCCCTGCACCGAGATCTTGATCCGGCCGCGGTCGGTCGCCGGCGGATCCGAGGGAACATCGCCGTTGGCATCGCATGTCGGCGGCAGCGCGTTCGCGCAGCCGGGCGATGAGCCGATGTCGGAGGAAACCAGCGACGCTGTGATCGTGAGCGTCTGGCCCGCTGCTTTCAGCGCGGCGTTGGCATTGGCCTGCAGCGCGGCGACAAAGCCACCCGGCTTCGCGATGCCCTGCGAGATTCGTGTCTCGGAGTTGAGCACGAGGAGCGGGGCGATGAGGTTCGGAAGGCCGTTGAAGGTGACCGTGAATGTGTCGCCGTTCCGGACGGCCGCCGCGTTCGCTCCGACGATGCCCGAGATGGTGGATAGCCCGTTGAGCGCGTTCTGCAGGGCGCCGCCGAGGGCGCCTGCCGGGACAAGCGAGGTGTAGGCGTACTCGTTGCTGTCGACGAATCCATCGGCATTGGCGTCGTAGCCGAGCCCGATGAAGAAGGGGGCTGACGACGGGGGCAGCGTGAACACCTGCTGGCTGCCGTTCGCCGCGGTGAGCAGAGCCGAGCTCGAGGTCGAGACCGCCTTCTGCGGAGCTATCGTGGTGCGCGGCACCACCCCGCTGACAACCAGGTTCACGTGCAGCTGGCCGGAGGTGACAGCGTTTGGCCCGGCCACGGTGAACGTGAACGTCGTGTCGGCCTTCGCCACCGCAATCGTCCAGTTGGTGAGGTTCGCTGCGATTGCAGGAAGTGCCTTCAGCGCGTCTTCGACATCCTTGCCAGAGGAGGTCAGGTCGAGAGGGGCGGTGATCTCGGAGCCCTCGATCTGGCCATCCTTGTTGATATCGATCGCGACGGTGAACTGGCCCTGCGGCTCATCCAGCTTGACCGTGCCCTGCGGCGCCTGGGCGACAGGAATGTCGATCTCGAACGCCTGGTCGGCGGGCGCCGCGCCCCACAGATGGCTGAGGCCGAAGATCGCCTGGCTCGCGTTGTCGAGCTTCCACTCGCCGCGGCCAAGGGTGCCGACGACAAGCGTGTCGCGAGTGTGGTGGTTGCTGTACGAGAGGCTGTAGGCGTAGGTGTGCGGGAGCGTCGTCCCGAACGGGGCCCACGTGCCAAGCGTCGTCGACAGCGTGGCGAAGATGCCAACGTCCGTTCCAGTCAGCAGGGCGTAGTTGCTGCTGTTGGGGTCTGGGACGAAGGCCATCGAAATCAGCGTCTGGTCGCCAAGCGTCAGGAGGTTGCCTGTGATGTTGGTCCAGTCCTGGCAGCCGGCCACAGGACACGGCACCAGACCGCCGGCGTCGACGGTCTTGAAGACCTGCTTGCCGTCCATCACGTAGGCGGTCTTCCAGTTCGACGGGTCCAGGATGATCGCAACGGGAGCGCCACCCGTGTACGAGGCGCTGGCAGCGAGGGCGCCGTAGACGCCACCTCCCGCGATGCGTACCGCGACGCCCGACTCGCTGCCTACGTAGACGACATCACCCTTCGTCGCGCCGCCTTCCATGCCGCCATAGGCCAGGGCGGTCACCAGGCCCCCGGCACCGGGCAGCATGATCGGTCGCACGTGGTCTCCCTGGTCCGTCGACTCAAAGATCCGGTTGCGCGTGCCGAGCAGCAATTGCCCGCCTACGACGGCGTTGGTCGCAAACGCGACATTGAAGATGGCATGCGTCCCGAGCAGGCTCGGGTCGACAGTGCGTATGTCCAGACCATTCCACGGATCCAGCGCGCCTGCGTCGTCGAGCAACTTGACCCGCGTACCGGCCAATGGGTTGCCGCATCCGCTGTTGCCATAGGCAGCGCATCCCAACGGGTTGGCCTGTGTGGAGGTCGGTTGGCAGACGTTGGCGTTGTCGCAGCTGATGCGAAGCATGTTGGCCAGCGTTTGGCTGGAGACGTACCGCACTGAGTTGGCGCCTGTTTCATCGACCCCCGCCAGCGCACCATCGCCCTGGAGCAGCGACAGCCATTGGCTGTCGTTCGGGAACGCCTGCTCGATCGCGCCGGTGTCCTGGTTGGCACAGACGATGATGTTGGCGACGCTGTCGTAGGCACAGATCGGCGACTCTGTGACCTGGAGACGCGGTGAGCGGTGGCCACCGTTCAAGGAGACCCAGTAAGGCCCGTTGGTGACTGGCACGAAGCACTGCTGCGCCTGGGCCTGGCACAACTCGTAGATGCCGCCGTCGTCCGTCTCAATCAGGTGGTGGTCGTGGTCGAAGGTCATGGCGCGCGAGTCGGCGTGTGGAGCGCCGCCGCCGTTGGTCGCGGGGTTCGGTGCGTTGGTTCCGGTCATAGCGGCGCACTGGTTCGTCGTCGCGTTGCAGCGGAAGATCCGGCCGAAATACGCAGTCGAGCCGGCGGTACTGTTGGGCCAGGCGTCATCGGCGGTTCTCTCGACGCCGTCCGGTCCCGTCAGGGGCTGCCGATCGCCGCCGACGTATACGCGAGTGCTGTCGTTCGGGTCCGCGGCGATGGTCAGGTTGGTGGCCGCCTGGGTTCCGGGGTTGAGACCGACGAACACTCCCGCGCCGGGGCAGAGTCCGGCGGGGTTGGTCGCGCCGGCCACCGTGCCCTCGCAGCTGCCTGGGCGGGCGAGGGTTTGCCACGTGGCGGTTGCGACGTTGTAGCGGAAGATGGTCGCGAGCTGACAGGAGTTCGGATCCTGGCAACCCGTCAGGTTGTTCGCCACGACCGCGTACAGGATGTTGGCGCCGCCGGCCGGATGATGAACCGAGAGCTTGATGTTGACGGCGCCGCCGGCGTTATGAGTGGCGTCGACAGGGCCGCCCGTGAGATACGGCTGGAACACGTACCAGGAGACCTGAGATGTGTTGGCCGGGTAGGCTGCATTCGCGCCTTGTGGGGTCACATTTATGCTGACCGCGCCCTGCGCCGTCAGCCCCGCTGTGACGAAGGTCTGCAGGGCGGCGCCATTTGCGAGGAATACCTGAATGCCACCTGGTATGGCGTAGGGCACCGGCGCCACCGTGATCGCGTTGACCATGGCCCCCGACGCAATCGCGGCCGTGGTGGTCGTCGATGCGCCGTCAATCTGCTGCCAGGTCGCGCCCAGGTCCTGGCTCTGGAATGTGCCGCCTACGAGCGCGGCATAGAGAACGTTCACATTGCTCGGGTCGCTCACCATGTCGAAGGCGTCCCCCGCGGGCAGTCCGTACAGCCGGGTGTCACCTGAGATGTGAGTGAACGTCTTGCCCGTGTCGGTGCTGCGCCAGATGCCTCCGCCCGCACCGCCCTTGGCGGCGACCACGATGACGTTGCCGCGCGGCGCAACACCAGACACCGTGAGACCGCTCAGGTCGTTGAGACCTAGCTGGTCCCAGGTCTGCCCGCCGTCCGTCGAGCGGATGATGCCGTTGAGCGGACCACCCCTTCCGCCAAACGAGCTGATGTCGCCGATGCCTGCAACAACGACCGCCTTGTCAAAGCTGCTGCCGGCAAGAGCCACGGTCGGATCCAGCGCCAGCGCGCTGATCGACATGCTCGGCCCGAGGTCGAGAAGCGGTGTCCACGTGGTGAGGCCGATGCCGCCTGTCCACGCCTTGTCTGCGCGCCAGACTCCGCCGTTCACGGTGCCGATCCACACGACATCCGAGGTGTTCGGATGCACGACCACGGCTGAAACCGCACCTACTACAGGGTTGTCGCATTCCTTAGTAGTCGAGACCGGCGGCGCCATGCAAGAGAGGTCACCCGTCTCGCCGTTGTGGATGTGGTTGCCCTGCGGAATGAAGTCCGGTGCTCCAAAGGGAACCGCGCCTGCGGTGAAGCTGCCGCCTACGGAGACCGAGCCGGTGGACATGAAGCCGGGGGTGAGCCCTGCGTTGACCAGTGCCACATTGATGTTGTCCTGCAGCTGCTGGACGAGGTCCAGCGGCGAAGAGAAGGCAGCCGGCTTCGGAGAGGGTGCAGTTCCGCAGGATCCCGTCCATCCGGTCGTCTGGCAGGCCGGCTGGATCACGTTGACCGATCCGAGCGGGTTGGTGTTGCGGAGCTTGCCGATATCGGTGCTGAGAGGCTCGATGTGCTTGCCGGCAAGGCCGCCGGCGCCGCCACCGATGAACTCGATCGTGTAGGTCGTGCCGGAGAGCGAAATGTTCAGGTCGTTTGCGCCGCCAGCCAGGCCGAGGCCGGCGAGCACGTTGCCCAGCGCGGTCTTCACCACACTGGCCGCCGATCCATACGGAATGTCGACGGTCTTCTGCGTCTTGCCGCCGAAGGTTGCGCTCAGGGTGAACGAGCCTTCGGTGGCATTCAGAAGCTGCAGCGTCTGCAGCTCGTTTTGCGCGGTCAAGCTCTGGTCGGGGCCTGAGATCGTGAGCGAGGCGATGTCCCTACCCGCCAGCCCTCCGATGAACATGACCAGGTAGCTCTCGCCGGACTGCAGCACGGCGACGTTCCCGGCGCCGATATTGGCCAGCGCCGCCAGAGAGCACTCCACATCAGGAGTCGCTCCGGCGGCCGGGCAGGGCAGAGTCTGCGCGGGTGCGCCGACATTGATCGTGGTCGACGTGTCCTGTCCCGCGTAGTTGAGGTGAACCTTGAACGTCCCGCTGACGGCGCCGTGGACTGTGATTTTCTGGACCTCGTTGCGCGCCGACAGTCCGGCGTCGCTGATGGTCAGCAGGTCGACTGGCGCTCCAGCGAGCGTGTTGACGAAAGTGACCGTGTAGAGGGTCCCGTCCGGAGTGACGCTCTCGTCGACGGCGAAGTTCGAGGTTCCCGTAGTCGATCCGACGGTCGCCATCGCGGCAAGCGCTCGCTGTACATCGGTCGCCGAGGCGTTGTAAGGAATCGCCTGGGTGGGGTGACCCTGGTAGCTGAGGGTGAAGGTGCCGCCTCCGGCCCGCACCGTCACAACCTGTACTGCGTTCACACCGGGCACACCGGCGACACCGGCAGTCGTCTGCTCGACGTTGGTGAACTGACCACCCTGGCCGACTGTGCTGACGCTGGCGCTTGCGGCAGCATCCTGCGTCACGAGGACCGCACTGGCCGGGCTGTTGTAGAGGGTCGCGCCAAAGTGGACGTCGCCAAGCAGCTGGCCGTTCTGCAGCGCGCCCTTCAGGCTGCTGGCATCCGCCACGATCGCGTCTACGTTCTTGCCGGTCACCGACGTACCGGAGAACGTCAACGTGAACGTACGCGACAGACCATCCGCTGAAAGTGTCGACGACGAGTGGACCGCGTCTCCGCCGGCCAGACAGTTGAGCTGGCTGAGATCGCCGTTGTCAAACGGTATGGTCGCTGTACCTGGTGTGTGCGTGGCCGTTGTGCAGGCCGACGCCACTGTGGTGCCGTCCTTCAACGTGTAGGTTCCGGAATTCGAGTTCCAGACGCTGACCTGCTGCACCTCATCCCTGGCGACCAGGTTGGTGCCGTCAGTCGTCAGCGGGTCCACATCGTTCAGGCTCGAGTCGAAAGTGATCCAGTAGGCAGTGCCTTCCGGCTGGACCGTGTGCGTGACGGTGACCTTCCCTGCCCCGATCCCACCGAGGCCTTCGATCGCTGAGGTCAGAGCGGGGTCGCCATCGGTCACGTTGAGCGTGGCGGCACTGCCCGAATTCGTCTTGAGGGTGTAAGTGCCCGACTTCGCCCGCACCGTCAACACCTGAACCGTCGAAAGTGTCGGGACGGCCGAACCGTCGCCGTGCTGGACGGTTCGCGCGCTTACAGCCTTGCCGCCCTCTTGCGTCGTGATCACGTCGACCCGCGGTCCTGCGTTGAAGGAGCCCGGCGTCGTCTGCACGCTTTGCTTCGGGTCGTTCAGATTGATGCCGAAGCTTGCGTGCGCGAAGAGGCCGAGGAGGGGGACGACGCTACCGCTCGTCTGGATCCCCGCCAGGGTGCCGAGGCTGGCGCCGAATTTCAGATCGAGGCCGCCGGCGGCGACGATCGAGTCGGGCTTGAGGCCGTCCGCGGTCGGGTTCGTGAGGGTGACGGCGTAGGTCGTCGGGCCACCGGTCGACGAGTGCGCGGCGACCGTCACTTTTCCGCTGCCGATAGGTGACAGGCCGCTCAGGACCGTTTGCATGTTGGTCGCCCTCGTCGTGTCCGAGGTGCTCGCGTCAGGCTGCAGCTGGTCGCTGAGGTCGAGCTTGTTCGTGGCGTCGGGGTAGGCAAGCCAGTAAGTGCTTGAGCTGGCCGGGACGATGATCGTTTCGCGCGCGCTGTCCTTGTTGTAAAGGCCCAGGTTCGCCAGGCCGAGCACGCCAAGGTCGACCCCGATCTCATCCACGTTGGTGCCAGCAAAAGGCGCCTTATCGAAAGTGATCGTGTAGATGCCGGTTGGGCCGTCGAGAGCGACCGAAACATTCGGCGTCGATCCCGTGCTTCCGATGGTGCTCAGCTTGGCAAGCTCCTTGGCCAGGTCAGCGGCAGTAATCGCACCTCCGGTGCAGACGGGACCTACGGTGCCGGCGCAAAGCAGACCCGTCGATTGGCCTTTGAAGCTGAGCTTGAAGACGCCGCCAGTCGCGTTGATCGCCAGCTCCTGCACCTCGTTCTTGGCGCTGCCACCGTTCACGATCGTCGTCACCACCGCCCTCGGGCCGGTGATGACCTTGACCGACGTGAACAGCCCGAGCCAGGGGTCGAGCGTGAAGTTGAACTTCAACTCGTTTGTGGTGTCGTTGAATGTTGCGGTCAGCGTGTTGTCAGGCAGCCCAACGGCATTTTCCAGGCGGTTCAGAAGGCTCTGGATGCCGTTGAAGTTGAGGTCGTGGAGGTCGACCTTGCCGTCGCCGTTTGCGTCCGGCTTGGTCGCGTCACCGCTCTTGAACAGCGGGTCGAGGATCTGGTGCTTGAAGACGGTGGCGTAGTTGATCGCATCGCCGAGCGTCATGTCGGTGAACGGGATCTTCACCCCGGCCAGGGCGGAGGACTGGGCGATCGACGAGAAGAGCTGGGCGACCTGGCCGAGCATGCCCAGGATCTCGTTTGGTCCCGCCTTGCTGAAGTTGTCGAAGACGCTGAAGGCGCTCGTCAGCGGCGTTGCGTCAGCTTTGAAGTCGATGGTTGGCTGCGCGGCGCCGCCAGAGCCCCCGAACAGCTTCGGCACCTTGACCTTGAAGCTCGCGGTCGCGAGCTTCACCCCGGCCTGGCCGACACTGTGGATCACGCTGATGCCGGCGTTCACGTCGACAGTGAGGTCGACGTTCACGTCCGGCGTTGTCGAGCTCCCCGCGTCGACCACGTCGACGAGGCTGCTGAGCGTGTTGCTGGTCAGGTCGCTCACGGTGATTCGCTTGGTGCCGAGATCTTTGAGGCTGAGCGTGAGCGTTCCGCCCACGTGGATCGTGGATCCTGTCCTGAACGTGGCCTCGAGGAGGCTTACGCCGATCGACATGTTGCCGAGATCGGGGGTATCCGCCGAAACCTTCAGAGTGAAAGCCGGCGACAAAGGATCGTCCGAGGCCACGAAGACGAGCGGGGTCCCGCTGTTCACAGAGTCCGCGACCACTCCGACGTCGAGGTGGCCCTTGACGGTGGCTGTCAGGCCGAAGCTGATCCCCGGATCGATCTGGATGCCGAGCTGCTGGCCGAGCTGACCCAGGTTCGGCTTGATGCCGGTTATGTTGGCCAGGGTCGTTTCGTTCAGCGTCACGTCGATCAGCGCTTCGAGGTCACCACCGGACGCCGCGCTGCGCCGGTAGCTGGTGTCGAACGTCAGCGTGAACGGATTGCCGGCCGAGGCCGTGAAGTGGTTCTGCAGGGCGTCGAGCGCCGCCGACAGCGTCGAGAGAGCGCCCAGGCTCGCTTTGAGATCGCCGGCGACCGCTTTGACCTTGTCAGCGAAGCCGACCAGCGCGTTGAGGCCTGCGCCGACCTTGCCGGCGTCGAGCAGCGGCAGGACGTTCGAGAGCTCTCCGATGTTGTCTTTCAGCTGGGTCGCAAACGTCGAAATCTGGTCCAGCAGCTGGGCGACTGGCGATGTCAACCCGCTGAACGAGACATCGACACGCTGCGCGATCTTGGCCGTCTGACTGATCGTCCTGGTATTCGCGCCTGAGACTTCGGTGATCGTTTTCTTGTCCGCGGTGACGGTCAGCTGCGCACTGATCAGCTGGGTCAGGTCCAGCGTGTCGATGCCGGTTCCCGTGCCGGTCACGGTGTCAGTGCCGTTGCCTTCGCTGAACTTGTACCTGTTGGCCCCCGTACCGCCGAGCAGGGTGTCATTGGCGGGACCCGCGACCAGCCATGTATCGCCACCGAAGCCTGAGGCGTCAAGCATGTGATCGCCGGTACCGGTGTTGGTCAGCTTGATGAGCTTGATGCCGCTCAGCGCGATGACTGGCATCGCGCTGCTGATCGTCAACGAGCCAGCTGCCGTCGAGCCCGCGACCCTCAGGTCAAAGTCGCGGCCGACTTCGACAGTCTCAACGCCAGAGCCGTTGATCGTTAGGTTTCCGTTGTAGGTGGTGAGATCCCCGATGGTGAGGTCATGAGCAGTCGCTAGCGTGACCGTCGCCGCGTCGGTGTCCGCCGTGAGCGTCGTTGAACAGCCCGGATCGGAAGGACATCCCGGACCGCTCAGGCTCATTACGAGGCTCGAATAGGACAGCGTGTAGTTGCCCGCTTGAGGAGCCGTCGGATCGTTGAGCGCCACCACGTAGGTGCTGAAGTGCGGCAGCGCGGCGGTCAACGTGTGAGCGACCGGATCGATCGCTGCCGGGATGGCCGTCGCGCCGTTGACTGAATCGAGGTAGTACAGGCTCGGCGCCCGCAGCGCCGATGGGTCGTAATGGACGGTAACCGTGGGTTCCGCTGCGAAGGTGTCGACTCGGGCCCCTGTAGACGCGTCGACCGCGTTGAGCTCGAACACCGGTGAGACCGCCTGCAGGTTGAGTGGAACGCCCGCCGTCGAGTGCGATACGGACACCGATACAGGGCTGCTGACGCTGCCGGGGGCGAAGCTGACGCTCGCGGTGCCGTCGGCGCTGGTGGCGGTCCCGCCGCCTCCGGCGGTGACCATCGCCAGACTCTCCGATTCAGCGGGAGGAATGGCCGACACAACACCGCTCGCGGCGCCCGCCGGTGTCGAGAGTTGATAGGAGTAGGAGGCTCCGGGAACGAGGCCGAGGTCCTCATATGCAGCGGAAGCTGTTGAGCCAATGAGGTTGAACGGCCCGGTCAAACCAACTGTCGACCGGCGAACCTGGTAAGTCACGCCAGCGGAGGGCCAGGTCAGCCGCACACCGCCGGCGATTGGGGTTGCTGTCAGGGTGATTCCTGGCGGGCCGCGCGGCGCAGCGTCGCCGAAGGTCACGTTGAGGACCTGGGCCGAGGCCACTCCTGCCGAACTTGTCGCAGTCGCTTTAACAGCGAAAACACCGGTGAGGTTGTTCGTATCCCATCGGGCAGCCCACGTCGCGCCTGGCGGCTGAATCAACGATGGCCCTGCGCCCGCCGAGCTCGGCAGCGGTAGGGCAAGCGGCAGATTCAACCAAGCCCCGCTGCCGATTGGGGCGTAGGCGAACAGCACCGAGGCTATCCCGCTCGACGATGCGGCGCTGGCAGCGACGATCGTGTTTGAGCCGGTTCCGAGCAGGGGCAGCAGGCTGACCGATGGAGCCTGAAGGTTCCATACGGCCGGCGTGCTGACATGCGCCGACGCCGAGAAGGCACTCTCATTGCCGACCGGATCAGTGGCGGTCACAACGTAGCTGACGTTCGCCCCACCCGGCAGGTATGCATCGGCAAACGTAGTGGACGTAAGACCTGACCCCGCCAGCGCATACCCGGTCGCACCCGTCTCTGAGCGGTAGACCGAGAAGGTTAGTGGGAGGTCGCTCATTGGTGCTGACCATGACACCGAGACGGTGTCGCCCAGGACCTGGGCTGCAACACTGGCCGGCGCGACAGCTGAGTGGACAACGTGTATCGGTGCAGACGCTGTGGTCTCCAGTATCGACCCGTTCGGGGCAAGCCCAACCGCCCGGACTGAGTAGTCACCGGCCGGGAGTGCTGAGGTGATGAGCCGCCCAAGAGCGCTCCACCCGCTGGCCGTCGCCGATGCCGGTAGCAGGGCGAGCTGCTGCCACCCACCGGTCACACCCTGTACTTCGATCTTCGCCGAGCCGATGATCGCGGTCGACGACCCGCTCACAGCCAGCAAGGCGCTGACGCTCACGAGAGACGGGGCCGAAACGGCCGCTGGGCCAGACGTCAGCACCACGTCGTGCTGGAATGCGGGTGGTGGCCCCGCCGCAACGACAAACGTCGCCGGAGCGGACACCGGCGCAGCCGGCGCGTAAGTTGCGCTGACGGTTGCAGACGGTTCGCTGGATGCGGATCCTGCCCTGGCCACGACGCGGTAGAAGAACTGTCCACCGACTGTGCCGCCGCGATCGACGTAGCGAGCTGAGGCGGCCGTCCCAACGTCGGCGAACGGACCTGCCGCCGACAACCCTCTCTCCACCACATATGTGGTCGCCCCGGCAGAAGCTGCCCACGTGAGGGTCACTCCGGCCCGACTGGAGTGAGCGCCCAAGCCGTCGGGCCGGGCGAGCGTGTGCCCGATGATGCCGGCTGGGGCTTGTGCTAGCTGGGTCGCGGCAGACGTCGGCTGCGAGGGTGCGCCTCCCGAGCCGTCTGCGTCTTCCGTGTCGATTCGGTAGGTCGACGTGGCGCCCTCAACCACCGCCGTGTCGATGAAATCGTTGTCGCTGGTCCGTCCCAGCAATTGCCACTCGGGTGATCCCTGGCGCCAGACGGAGTACACGGTCCGCGACGAAGTCACCGCCGGTTGCCAGTGCAGCGCCACGCCGCCTGGCGCTGTGGCCGCCACGACGCCTGCCGGTGCAATCGTTGACGGTGGACTTCCGACCGTTACTTCGAACGTCGGGCTGACCGAATCAGCAGTTGCCGCACGCAGCTTGTAGTGGCCCGCCGCGAGCTGGCCAGCGTTCCAATCGAGCCTACAAACGCCGCTGTCGCAGTCGACGTGACCCGGGACCACTGACCACGTGTTGCCGTTTGAGCTGTAGTCGAATGTCGTACCGGCGGTGGGCGTTACTGCTGCCTGAAGGAGGAGCCGCCCAGCGACGATCGCGCCTGCTGCAATCGGTTCACCGGAAGGCAGGAGCGCTCCGATGGTCACAACCCGGCTGACGACCCCACCGGCGGCGGCGGCCCTGGCCGTAACGGGGTTGCTCTGCTGTCCATCCCGTGCCAGCAGAACCAGGGTGTAGCTGTGAAGTCCCGAGCCGGCGGTGGTGTCGACATACGACCTCGCGTCGGCATTCAGCTCAACAAGTGGCTCAGTTGACTGATCGCGAAAGAGGCGGTACAGCGAAGCGCCACCGTACGAGGGTTGCTGCCAGGTCAGCGCCACGGCGCCCGAAACGCCTGCCGCGGTGAACGCGGTCGGCGCGGGGGCCGCGGCGTTGTTGACTCGGTAGGTCTGAGTCAGCCGCGCCGCGTGACCGGCGCCATCAGTGATGGTGGCTGTCAACGTGTACGTTCCATCGGCAACCGTCGTCGTGTCCCACGCCACGCTCGACGTCCAGGCCTGCGGATCGCCACCGAGGGCGGTGCCCGTAGCCATGCCAACGTTCGAGCCACCGTCAACGCTCCAGCTGACTGTTCCCCTCCCGTCGCCGGTTCGCGCGTCGAGCCTGAGAATGACGTTGCCGCCAACCGTCGAGCCACCCGGCATCACCTGCAGGACCGTCGGCTCGCTGCTGGGTGCGACCCATGATGCTGCTGCCGTACCTAGTGGCGCCGCGGGAGTGGCGGCCGGATCGTCGCCGACCACCAAGTAGGTGTAGGTGACGCCCGCGTTGCCACCGAAGTCGAGGAAGGATGTGCCCGACGTCGATCCCACGAGTACGGGTTGTTGGCCCGGCTCGGAACGATAAATCCGGTACGCGCCGACGCCGGCGACGGCAGACCAGGTCAGCTGGACATGTCCGTCCTGTGCGATCGCCTGGACCTGTGTTGACGGTGCGGGAGGAGGCGGTTGTGCGGTCGTGGTTGTCGTTGTCGTCGTGGTGGCCGTAGTGGTCGTGGTCGAGTCGGTCTGAGTGGCGGTGGTTCCTGTTGCAGTCGTCGTGGTGGTTGCCGTAGTCGTAGTGGAGGTTGCCGTCGAAGCAGGTTGAGTGGCGGTGCCTTGAGTTGTCGTCGTGGTGGTTGTCGCCGACGCCGCGGGCACAGCTACCGAGACGGGGTCAGTGATGTAGCGAGCGTCTAGAGCTGGCTGGCCACTCACGCAGCCGCCCGCAGCAAGCCCGCTGCTTGGGCATGCATGCATTGACATAACGCGGTAGTAGCTGGTCGCCCCGGCCGCTGCCGCGTTGTCAGCGTAGGTAAGGGTCGTCGTCTGACCGATGTAGGAGTAGGTGCCTGCGACGGTGCTGGACCGATAAATGGCGTACGCAGTCGCATTCACGCCGGCCAACCACGACAGAGTTACACCAGTTCCCGTTGGCTGCGTCTGCAGGGAGTTCGGCGGGCCGTACGTTGGTGTAGGCGCAACTGCGGCCCGCGCAGAAGTTGTCGCACTCAGGCTTCGTAGCCGGCCGACGAGCTCATTGAGGCCGACCAGCTCGGCCATCTGAAGCCGTGCATCGCCCGTGTCGGGGTCGTAGCTGACCACAACCATCTTGAGGCTCTTCGCCCAATCGCCAACTCGAATCGAATCAAGATGCCGCGGAATTCGCGCCGCAAAAATCCCCAGATATGGATCTACGAGCTGCAGCTGGATACGCGGAATGGCGACCTCGGCGATGCGGCCGCTGCCGTCCACGTTGCGCGCCCACCGGATAAAGCTAAGTTGGTTGTCGCGCAGGTACTGCAGCATCTGGTCGTGCGTGATGAGCTTCGGAAAGAAAACCTCGGCGGACTTCTCATCCACGACCGTGACCTGGATTCGCGGGAGCGCCAGCACGTAAGTCCCGAATGCCGGGAAGGCCGTGACGACGTCAGTACCGAGTTGGCTGCTGATCTCGGACGCACGGCCGTCTGAGAACGGACGGCTCATCTGAAGCGTCAGTTGTCCAGCTCCAGGACCTTCGCGGTACGCGACGATCGAGGCCGACTGCACGTTAGAGGTCGTTGTCGCAGCGGTAGGACCGCTGCTGACCTGCCCAAACGGATTGGAATTCGGGAGAAACTGGCTGGCGGACTGGATCGCGATTGCGGCGGCCGCGAAAGCGGCCACGAACGAGACTTTGGACCCAATGACCCAGAGGACGGGCTTCACTGTGCGTCCTCCGGCGCGGGTTGGGTCGATCTGGCGGGGATCACTTTTACGAGCTCACGCCGGCGCTCGGCGTCCGCGACAAGACAAATGTCCTTCCTTCGTCTAGAAGCCAGTGACTTGACCACGCCGTACTCCCATCCGACGGGTCGAGGAGGGAATTCTCATCGCGCCTTAAGGCACTGTCAAGTGGAAAGTTTTCGATTGCGCTTTGTGTGCAGTTATGAAGTCGGCGGATTCACTCGATCATCGCAACAACTTGCCTCTTGAGAGGTCGCCGGGAGTAGTGGTTCGAGAGCTTCGGCGGCGCGCACCAGCGTCGCTCGCTTGAGCCATGAAGTCTGCATGGCGCCGGGCCAAACTCGGTCGATAGATCCAAGGCCGAGTCGCCGCATCCCGAGACGGACGTGATCGGACTCGCGACCGACCCCGCTCGAGCTGGGGAACATCTCCATTGACCGCGCTGGGCCATCGCTGTCTACTTATGCACGCCGATGGAAGCGGTTTCACGAACTCAGCCGACGCTCGATCAGGTGGCGAGAGCAGCCGGCGTGTCGCGAGCGACCGCGTCCCGGGTCTTCGGCGGCAACCCCGCCGTAAGCGAAGCAGCGCGTCGGGCGGTAGAACTGGCCGCGGCCGAGCTGGGCTACGTTCCCAACAGTGCGGCCCGAAGTCTGGCTGGAGGGCGCAGCGACTCCGTCGGCGTCGTTGTGCCCGAGCCGGGGTCGCGGCTGTTCCTCGACCCGCTGCTCCCGCGGCTCCTGCGCGGCGTCGGCGAGGAGCTCTCGGCCAGCGGCTTGCAGATGGTCTTGTTTTCTCCGCAGTCACCGACCGACCTCCAGCGGCTCGAGCAGTACCTGGCCGGCGGCCACGTCGACGCCGTCCTGCTATTGACGCTTCACGAGTCGGATGTCTTACCCGCGCGGCTCAAGGCCCGCGGCATCCCCACCGTTTTCGGCGGCCGGCCGCGCGGCTCGATCGAGGTGAGCTTTGTGGACGTTGACAATCACGCCGGCGGGCGGACCGCCACCGAGCACCTGATCGAGCAGGGCCGTCGCGTAATCGCTCACATCAGTGGACCGCGAGGTTTGCACGCAACTGACGATCGACTGCACGGATTCCGCGAAGCGATGTGGAAGGCCGCCCTGCGGTCCGACCTGGTGGAGCATGCGGACTTGGGGCGCGATAGCGGCGAGGTCGCCATGGAGCGATTGCTCGCCTCCACGCATCGCATCGATGCCGTGTTCGCCGCATCCGACGAGATGGCTGCCGGCGCGATGTGGGCGCTGCAGGTGCTTGGGCGTCGGGTGCCCGACGACGTAGCGGTGATCGGCTTCGACGATTCCCCGGTGGCGGCCGCGACGCAGCCGCCGATGTCCAGCGTCAGGCAACCGATCGAGGAGATGGGCCGCGAGATGGCGCGGCTCGTGCTCAGTCTGGCGTCGAAAAGAGGCGAAGGTCCACAACATATGATCCTGGGGCCCGAGCTCGCTTTACGCGCGTCGACGGTGGGGACTGGCTAGACCGGGCCCTTGCCTTCCTTGAACAACATCGCCGCGTTGTAGACGGCCCAGACATAGCGGCGGCAGTCGGCTCTCATGTTCGCCCACTCGGTGACGGCTCCCCCGCCGGCGTAATAGGCGCAGAGCGCCTTGGCCAGGTCGTTGTTGTAGCGGTTGAGGTTGCTCTTGATGATGGCCGTTCCCATGTCGATGTTGTCTCCCGGATCGTAGAGATTGACGTTGCGATTGAGCAGCGCCGGCCCATCAGCGGCAGCCGTGGAGGGCATGACCTGCATGATCCCGACCGCACCCGCCGAGGAGACGACTGAGGGCTGCCATCCGCTCTCATGCCAGGCCAGACCCATGACGAGATATGGATTGACACCGTGCTTCAAGCCGGCTGCGTACAGCATCGACCTGGTGATCATCATGTCAAGCGACGGTCCGTTGGGGTCCGAGTTCGGATCGGTCTGCGGCCAGGTCGACGTGTCATCGACCGCTATCGCGGGCTGGAGGCCGGTTGGAGGCGCGGCATCGGGCCCTTGCGAGCTCGCATCTTGAGCACAACCCTGCGCTGCGATGACTGCACAGCATGCAAGCACGAGTAGCGGCAGTCCCGCGACTCTCATAAAAGCGAGAACGCTTGGAGACACGGGTTTGTGCAACTCGCGAATTGGTGGACCCGAGGGGATTCGAACCCCTGACCTTCTGACTGCCAGTCAGACGCGCTCCCAACTGCGCCACGGGCCCACGCCTTGCGAGTGGTTCGACTAAAGGATACCGTCCGCCCTCACCGCCTTTTCGCGCACCGCTACCATCTCCGTTGGCCCCAATCACAAGATGCAAACACGCGATATTGCGACGAGCGTTCTGAAGGGCGGCGGATATCTTGCGCTGCCAGATGGCGATGGCCCACATCCTGGCGTCGTCGTGATCCACGAGGCTTACGGCCTGAACGACCACATCAGGGACATCGCCGGTCGCTTTGCCGGCGCGGGTTACGCGGCCCTCGCCGTTGATCTGTTCAGCGGGCGCAATCGCGCCGTGTGTATGTCGCGGTACATGGCCGGCATGCTGATCGGCTCCGTCAACCGATATGGGATCGACGACCTGAAGAGCGGCCTGACGTTCCTCGCCAAGCTGGACGAGGTCGACGCGCAGCGAATGGGTGCCATCGGCTTCTGCATGGGCGGCGGTTTTGCGATTGCCTGGGCATGCACCGACTCGCGGTTGAAAGCGATCGCGCCGTTCTACGCCTCGAACCCGCGACCGCTCGACGTCGTGAGCCGCCTATGTCCTGTCGTCGGCTCTTACCCCGAGCAAGATTTCACCGCGCGCGCCGGCCGCGCGCTGGACGCGACACTCACGCGCGATGGCATCTCGCACGACATCAAGGTCTATCCGGGCGCGCATCATTCATTTTTCAATGACACCGGACGTTCATATAACAAGGAAGCAGCCGATGACTCCTGGAACCGCGTGCTGCACTTCTTCGGAGAGAAACTGGGCAACAAGGATTAGATCCCGGCGATGAATGTTCTGGTCACCGGCGGAACCGGAACGCTTGGTCGCCACGTCGTGATGCTGCTTCGTCAGTCGGGCCATCGCGCCCGCATCTTGAGCCGTGAGCCTCGCGGCCACGTCGACGCGGTGCAGGGCGATCTCAAGACCGGCACGGGGCTGGGCAAGGCGGTGATGGGAATGGAAGCCATCGTCCATGCCGCGACCGGAGCGCGGGAGTCAATGGCGAGCCGGGCAGCCGACGTCGGTGGAACACGCCGACTCCTGAACGCTGCCCGCGACGCGCGCATCAAGCACATCGTCTACGTGTCAATAGTCGGCATCGATAAGTCGACCTACCCGTATCACCGAACCAAGCTCCGCGCGGAGGCGATCGTTCGAGAAGACGTCGTCCCGTGGTCGATCCTGCGCGCCACGCAATTTCACGACTTGATCGAGATCGTTCTCGGCGGTTTCACGCGGCTCCCCGGCGTGGCGGCGATTCCCTTCAGGTGGCAGTTTCAGCCGGTGGACACCAGAGAAGTCGCACAGCGCGTCGTCGATGTCGTTCTGCAAGAGCCTGCAGGCATGCTGCCCGACTTCGGCGGTCCCGAGGTCCGGGACTTCGAGAGCATCGCCGAGTCCTGGCTCAAGGCGCGCAAGCGAAATCGCCGCCTCATCAACCTCAAGCTACCGTTCAGGTTCAGCCGGCAATTCGCCGAAGGAATGCTTACCTGCCCTGAACACAAAGATGGCAAGATCACCTTCGATCAATACCTGCAGGAGAAATATGCACCGTGATGAAGGGACTCGTTGATCGCTTCGGCCGGACTGGGTTTGCCGCGCTGACCAGCCTCATCTGGGCGCTGCCCATGGCCGCGTGGGCGGGCTCAGCCGACCTCTCACCTATCGACAAGACCGCGTACCCGTGGATCGCGCTGGCGATCGGACTGGTGATGCTGGTCGTGTGGATTGTGCTGCTGACCCGGTTGGGCACCGTGCCTGTGAGGCCACGCCAGCGGCGCTTCGACATGCATCAGATGTCGAACGGCGAAAAGCGCTGGACACTGGCATTGCTCGCGTTCGGGACGGGTTTGATCGCCTGGCTCAATGGAGCAGCAACAGTCGACTGGGGGCCCCTCACCTCAGCGATCGCCGCGGGCAAGATCGGACCCTCTGTCCTCGCTCTCGCGCTTGCGGTCTTCCTGCTCGCGATGGTCGCCGGAATCGGGGTGAGCTGGCGCAGGTCTTCAGCAGCGTTTCAGGAACGGCTCAGCCACACCTAAGGTCGCGTCCTTATATATCTATGTAGGCCGGATCGGGTCTAGGTCGACTCGGCCTTCCGGGCAAGGTTGCTCAGCAGCGTGCCGAACTCCTTAGAAACCTGCGGGCCGAGCATGCCTCCCATCACCGGCCCCAGCGGCCCGCCGACCTCGACCATCTGGCTGATCTTGGTCTTCGCGCCTGCGGGCTCGATGCGGCAGTTGAACCGAAACTGCGTGCCGGGAACGACCTTCGTCAGGAGCGCAAAGCCGCGGCCCGGCTGAACATCGACAAGCTGCATGTTGTGGTGCTGGCCGGCTTTGGTGTTCATGACGCCGGCGGATCCGGAGACGAATCCGCCCTGCCATTCCATGGTCGAGACGTTGGGATTCCAATCGCCCCACGTTGTCATGTCAGACCAGACCCGCCAGACCTTGTCCGGCGATGCGGTCGTTTCTACCGAGGTGCCGTATTCACGGGCCATCGATCTATCTCCTCAGGCTGATCGCGCGGGGTCGGGCACCTGCCGGTGTCCAGAGCCGGCCAGGCGTTCACGCGGCACGTCGACGATGTGCCGTGTCTTGAGGAAGTTGAGAGTAACCACGCCCACCACCAGGAGCGCAGCTCCAACGAGCTCAACAGGTCGGAGCGGCGCACCCTGTCCGACCGGCGGCGGCAGCGAGAAGATCAGGAATAGCGCGAGCGGATAACCGAGCTCGGCGACGGTCGCCAGCGACGCGGGCGTGTTGGACAGAGCCAGGTAGTAGAGCAACATCGCGAGCAGTCCGGGCACCAGAACAATGCCGAGGAAGCTCGGCAGCTGGGTCACCGAGTAACCGCTGAACGCAGCCCCGCCCTTGTCCAGAAGCACGATCACCACCAGCACCGGCAGAGCCAGCACGAATCGCATGCTTGTGGTGACCGGAAAGCTCACATCCTCGAGCGCGTAGCGGCCGAGAACCGTCCCACCCGCCCACATGATCACAGCCACCAGCACAAGCAGCCCGGCCATTAGCTCGGGGTGGCGGATCTGCCACGGCGCCGCCGGATTGTCCGCAAAGACGATCAGATAAACGCCCACCAGGGCGATGGCGGCCAGCGGCCAGAAACTGCGCTTGCGCCGCTCCCCAAGGAAGATGCGCGCGAAAGCGATCCCAAATACCGGCTGCAGGAGGTAAAGCAGGTAGACCTCGTGCAGGACGTCGAAGTTGGGCGCTGCCGGGTTGCTGAAGGAGTACCCGATGGCCTTGGTGAAGAGCACAGTGGCCACCGCCTGCGGCCCGATCGCTATTGCGGCCAGGGCCAGCCACCGGCGCCCGCTGAGGCGGCGAAGTGAGGCGGCGTTGACCACCAGCACCGGCACCAGACACAGGCTGATGAGTAGGTCCTCGACGAGCACGATCTGGCCCGAGCTGAGCTGCTTGGTGAGCCCGGGGCGGAAGTAGGCGTCGAATGCCCATAGGGCAGCCGCCAGGCTGACCAACGCCACTGAACCCGCTTCCAGGAAGCGCGAACGAGGTCTCGAGATACTCACCTCATGAGGGTATCCGGTTCCGGGAGGCGCCTATTCCATGGACGCGGGTGGGACTTAGGCCAGGACCTCGGCCTGCGGCACCTCAGCTTCGAGGCGGACCTCCGCATGCTGCATCACGTACACCTCTTCGGGCCGATCATGGCCCTCGAGCCGGCGCTTCCCCACCGACACCAGGCGGATGTCATCGCGGAGGATGTCCGCCACGATCGAGTAGGTCGTCTCCGAGACCAGGACCTGGTTGCCCACCGCGAGTCGCCTCAACTTTGCGCACCGATTCACCGCGGGCGAGCGGTAGTCGCGGTCTGCGGCGTCCGCCTCCCCCGTCAGCACAGCCATGCGCACGGAGAGCGACAACCGGTCCGGCCACGGCTCGGACTGGACCGCCTGCTGCGCATCCACGGCCGCAACCACCGCGTCGGTGGCACGGGGGAAGACCGCGAAGAACGAATCGCCTTCGCCGCGCTCCTTCAAGACGATGCCTCCGTTGGCTTCGATCGCGGACGTGAGCAGCTGGTCGTGGCGCCGCATCGCCTGGTACATCGAGGCCCGGCTCTGGATCCACATCGGCGTCGACTCCACCACGTCGGTCATCAGGAACGTGACGATTCCGTCCGGCAGCGACGCCCCCTCCTCAACCTTGAACGCCGTGCCCGGCGACGTCGTGGTCGTGCCCTCGACGGCCGCCCGCGGCACAAGGGTGGCTTCGACAACCAGGAAATCGTCCACGGCATGGACACGGCGAAAGAAGTGCACGTTGTACGAAGGCAGGAAAGCCCACGAGTCGTAGTCCGGCTCGAACTCTCCCTCGCGACAAACGTCCGGCGACTCGGTCAGCAGGCGGCCGAGCTTGGTCACGGCGAGTGAGTCGAGGCCGAGCGAGTCCGCGATCTCCGTGCTGGTGACCGGTCGGTCCTCCTGGTCGGCGGCGACCGCGACCTGGACCACGCGCAGGAAGTTGTCCAGGTCGGCCTGTGTCTCGAGGAATCGCTGCAGCTGCTCGATCGACAACCGCATCTCCTCGCTGTCAGCCGCCGAGCCATTGGAACCGTTGGAACCATTCGAGCCACCCGGAGACTCGACTCCTGGCTTCGGCCCAAATGAGGAGAGCACGCTCTCGAAGCTGTCGGCGACCGCGAATTCCCGGGTGGCCCGCCGGTATACCTCTCCGACCGAAGCCCACTTCCCCGTCGTCACGAAGTAGTTCGCCGCGACGTGCTCGTACAGCCACGCCGACCCGCCCAGCAAGAGGTCAAGGTTCAGCGCAACCTGCAGGAAGTCCACGGCCGCGCGATAGAGCTCGGTGACAAAAACAAGCGGCTCGACGTCCGCGACGCGGATCTCGCGGTCCAGTCCTGCCTCGTGATTGGGCTGCGAGGTGCCATTGATGTACGAGAACAGCTCGACCACCACCAGCTCGCCGTGATTGCGCAGCCGGATTCGCGACTGCGACACGCGTGGTCCGGGCCCGCCGAGCTCGGGCGAGTCGACGACATGCACGTGCCCGCCCGGGCCCCACGCCCGCTGGATCTGCGGCCGCAAACCGGAGATCAGGCCATAGAACCGCTGGATGAAGAAGAGCGCCTCGCGACCTCGCCCCACGTCGAAGCTGTCCTGGCGCACGGCGCGCAGGTCTTCCTCCCATGCGGCGGCGATCGCCCCCCTCAGGCCGACAATGCCTGGCTGCATCCGTTTCCTTCCCTTCAGGCAGGGGCGAATCGATCCCCCGACGTCCCCGCCCGGGCTCAAGGGTAGCCTGTCCACGCGGCCCTGAAGCCGCCTTGCCGGATTTGAAGACGGAAAATCAATCGGAATACGATTCGTAGGAGCCGCATGGGAGTTGAGAGGTCGACTGAGCACGCGATCGAGACCCTCCAGGTCGAAAAGCGCCGCTATAAGCCGGACCCCGAGTTCAGCCGGCAGGCCAATGCCAGACCGGACATCTACGGCAGGGCTTTCGACGAGTTCTGGACCGAGGAAGCCAAGCGCATCGCGTTTTTCGAGCCCTGGAGTGAGCTCTACGAATGGAAGCCGCCGTATGCCAAGTGGTATCTCGGCGGCAAGCTCAACGTCTGCTACAACTGCGTCGACCGGCACGTCGATTCAGGCCTGAGGGACAAGGTCGCCTATTTCTGGGAAGGCGAGCCCGAGAACGACCGTCGTGAGATCACCTTCGGCCGGCTGCAGCGCGACGTGGTTCGCTTCGCCAACGGCCTGAAGAAGCTCGGCGTGAAGAAAGGCACGCATGTCGGCATCTACATGGGCATGGTTCCCGAGCTTCCGATCGCGATGCTGGCGTGCACCCGCCTGGGTGCGCCCTTCACCGTCGTGTTCGGCGGTTTCAGCGGCGAGGCTTTGTCCGACCGCATGAACGACATGCAGTGCGAGCTCATGATCACGCAGGACGAAGGCTGGCGCCGCGGCAACAGGGTCCCGCTGAAGGTGAACGCCGACGCCGCGCTGGCCGATTCGCCCACGGTCAAGCAGTGCCTGGTCGTGAGGCGCACCGGCGGCGACGTGGCCATGCAGCCGGGCCGCGACCTATGGGCGCACGACGTGTTGAAGGACATGTCCGACGACCCGGCCTCGTGCCCTTGCGAGCCGATGGATTCAGAGGACCTGCTGTACCTGCTCTACACCAGCGGCACTACGGCCAAGCCCAAGGGCATCATCCACACGACGGCCGGCTACCTGGTCGGCGTCGCGACCACGCATCACTACATCTTCGACGTCAAGCCGGACTCCGTTTACTGGTGCGCGGCGGACATCGGATGGGTCACCGGGCACAGCTACATCGTGTTCGGCCCGCTCGCCAACGGGACCACCGGGATCATCTACGAAGGCACGCCGGACTTTCCGGACAAAGATCGCTGGTGGAAGATCATCGAGCGCTACAAGCCCGACATCCTCTACACGGCGCCGACGACCATCCGCACCCACATGAAGTGGGGACCGGAGTACGCCCAGAACCACGACCTGAGCTCGCTGCGCGTGCTGGGGACGGTGGGCGAGCCGATCAACCCGGAGGCGTGGGTCTGGTATCGCGAGCACGTCGGCGGCAACCGGACGCCGGTGGTCGATACGTGGTGGCAGACGGAGACCGGGATGATCCTGATCAGTCCGCTGCCGGGCATAACTACGCTCAAGCCCGGGTCGGCGACGCAGCCCTTCCCGACGATCGACGCCGCGGTATTCAACAACCAGGGCGAGACCGTGCCGCCGGGGGGCGGCGGCTACCTCGTCATCCGCAAACCGTGGCCTGCGATGCTGCGCGGTATCTACGGCGATCCAGAGCGCTACCAGGAAACCTATTGGAGCCGTTGGAAGGACATCTACTTCGTCGGCGACGGCGCCCGAGTCGACGAGGACGGCGACTTCTGGCTGCTCGGCCGCGTCGACGATGTGATGAACGTCTCCGGACACCGCATCTCGACGATCGAGATCGAGAGCGCGCTGGTCAGCCATCCGGCGGTCGCGGAGGCAGCGGTGGCCGGCCGCAACGATCCCCAGACGGGGCAGGCGATCGTCGCCTTCGTCACGCTCAAGGGCGGCAAAGAGGGGTCGCCGGCGATGCTCAAGGAGCTGCGGGAGCACGTCGGAAAGGTGATCGGCAAGTTCGCCGCCCCGGCCAACATCGTCTTCACGCCGGAGCTGCCCAAGACCCGTTCGGGCAAGATCATGCGGCGCCTGCTCCGCGACGTGTCCGAGAACCGGCCGCTCGGCGACACCACGACCCTCGCCGACCCGACGGTGGTCGCCGAGCTCGCCCGCCGCGGCAAGGAAGAAGCTTCCAAAGAGGAGGCATAGGCTCAGACTTCCGTCCGTGACGATCGCGCCGCCTCTTGCGGAACAGCAACCGGCTGTCCGCATGGCGAGCGCCCCGAAACGGCGGCCACCGATTCGCTCTTTCATCAACGTCGCCGCGGCGATCCTCGTAACCGCGGCGGTTCTGTACGTCGCCTTTTTCCCCGCCGGCCCGCTGCCGGCGCTCGGTCCCACCTTCAACCCGACCACCGGAGCATGGACGATGGCCGCCGACGCGCAGGTCGGCAATCAGGCATTGCGGCTTCACGGACTGCAGCAACCGGTCAGCGTGCTGTTCGAGGCAAACGGGACCGCGCACATCACCGCGCAAACCGACCATGACCTGTTCCTTGCGACGGGCTACGTGCACGCCCGCTTCCGCCTCTTCCAGATGGACCTGATGCGACGCCAGGGCGAGGGCCGGCTCTCGGAGATCGTCGGCAAGGCAGCGCTCGACACGGACCGCTTCGAGCTGCAGCTTGGGCTGCTCCGTACCGCCCAGGCTGAATGGAGCCAGCTTTCCGCAAGCGACCCGTCGCGCGACGCCCTCATCGCCTACGCGCAGGGCGTGAACGACCGCATCAACGAAGCCGAAGCGGCGCACCAGCTGGATGCGATGTTCACGCTTCTCGGCTACCAGCCAAAGCCCTGGTCACCCATCGATTCGCTCTTGATCAAGGGCGATATGACGCAGACGCTGAACTTCACCGACACGCCCCTGGTGATGGCGCTCCTCAACAAGTCGCTTGGAGCCGACCTGACGTCGGAGTGGTTCCCGGTCCTGCCGCCGAACCAGCAGGCGCCGTATGACCCGGGTCCATACCCGAAGGCGTCGACGGCACCCATTGAGACGATGGGCCAGGTCACGGACGCCGCGGCGCAGTCGGCGGACGCGCTCTACCAGCGGCTGGCGGCTCTGCCTGCGGGCCTCATCTCGCAGGGTGGCGCGAGCAACAACTGGGCTGTCGCGGGCGCGAAGAGCGTGAGCGGCGGAGCACTGCTCGCCGGCGACCCCCACCTCCACCTCACTCTGCCCGCGATCTGGTTCCAGCTGACGATGGACTCGCCGAGCTATCACGTCGCGGGGGTGAGCCTCCCCGGCACTCCCGTCGTGCTGATCGGCCACAACCAGCACATCGCGTGGAGCCTGACCGACGCCCAGAACCAGCAGACGTTCTTCTATTCGGAGAAGGAAGACAAGGCGCATCCCGGAATGTACTTCTGGAACGGCGCCTGGCAGAAGTACAGGACGGTCAGCTATGAAATCCCGGTCCTCGCCGGACAGGCCACTCACCTGGATGTGAAGCTGAGCATCCATGGCCCGGTGATCTCTGAGCGCGGGCAGACGACTTCAGTGTGGTGGGCCGGCAACCTTCCGTCGCAGGACCTCGGCGTCCTTTTCCGCGTCGGACAGGCCGCGAACTACCAGCAGTTCCGCGACGCCCTGCGTGACTGGCACTCGCCGACGCACAACTTCGTCTACGCCGACGACGTGGGCAATATCGGTCTCATCTCAGCTGGCTACTACCCGCTGGTCGCGCATGGTCAGCCATGGCTGCCGATGCCCGGAACCGGAGAGGACGACGTCACCGGGACCATCCCCTACGACCAGATCCCGCAGGTGTACAACCCACCCGACCACATCATCTGGTCGGCAAACCAGCGCCAGGTAACCGCGTCGTACCCGTACTACATCGGCACCGCGTCGAACTTCTTCGACCCTGGCTATCGCGCGAACGAGATCCACCGCGTTCTGAGTCAGCCGGGCAAGCTGAGCGCCACAGACATGCAGGCGCTGCAAACGGACACCCGTGACTTCCTCGCCGCCGAAATGGTGCCCGCGCTGCTCGCCTCACTGTCCGGCGAAAAGCTGACCTCGACCGAGGCCACGGCCGTCGACTTCCTGCATTCGTGGGACTACCGCATGGAGACCAGCTCAGTGGCCGCCACGATCTGGTGGCATTACTGGGGTTGGTACCTCACCGAAACCTTCCAACCGTGGTGGAAGTCGCGCGGGATCGGGGTCGACATGGGAGAGGTCTGGGACGGATTGACCCAGGACCTCGAGACGTGGACGCTCCGCGACCCGAACAACCGCGTCTTCAGCGCGCCCGGCATCGGTTCTCGATCGGCGGGCGACGCGGAGCGCAAGTCGTTTCACAAGCTGATCGGCGACCTCGTGAAGATGTACGGTCCAGATCCGCGAACCTGGACCTACGGGCGTGCCCACCAACGCGTGCTCGAGAACGTAGCCCATGTAACAGGCCTCAACTATGGGCCCCGCCCAGATCGCGGGGACGGCAACACACCGCTAGCCGCGGGCGGTTATCCGTCCACCCATGGGCCGAGCTGGCGGATGGTGGTCGACTGGGGCACCCATTCGTTCCAGGGCGTGTACCCGGGGGGACAGAGCGAGAACCCCGCCTCAGCCTGGTACACCAACCGGGTCGA
This sequence comes from Chloroflexota bacterium, assembly GCA_005880795.1. GTDB lineage: Bacteria > Chloroflexota > Dormibacteria > Dormibacterales > Dormibacteraceae > 40CM-4-65-16. The sequence goes on from VBGP01000025.1 coordinate 34,755, forward strand.
TACCTGGTGGAGCGGACTGCTCGACCCGATGCTGAGCGCCGATATGGCCGCACCAGCAGCGGGCACAAAGACCTGGAGCTTGCGGCCGTGAGGATCACGGTCCTCGTGCTCTCCGGCGTGATCGTCGCCTTGCTCGGCGTCCTGCTCGGCGCGTGGTGGACGCCCTTCTTCGTCGGCGCCGCGTTCGGCCTGCTCATCCACCGTCCCGCAGTCGCCATCCCCCTTGGCACGGTGAGCGGCTTGCTCGCATGGCTGCTACCTCTCGCCGCCGCCCAGCTCCGCTACGGCCTCGGCCCGACCTCGGTCAGCCTGGCTGAGATCATGGGTTTTGACCACCAGGGGGCGCTCCCGGTGGTCCTCACCCTTTTCGTCGGCACGCTGCTCGGGCTGACCGGCGCCTGGCTCGCCTGTGCTTTCTGGATGCTCGTCCGGCCGCAGCCTCGTTGACGGTTGACCGAGCGAGTGATAGCTTCGCGCCTGAACAACCCGTTTCAGATTTAGGGGAGGGAAGCGTTGGAGGAACAAACACAACAGGCTGACGTCCAGGACCTGGCGAAGTTCGGATACAAGCAGGAGCTCCGCCGGGCCCTGGGCGTCTATTCGAGCTTTGCGGTCGCTTTTTCCTACATCTCGCCGTCCACCGGCATCTTCACCCTGTTCATCCTTGGCATCGCCCTGGCCGGCCCGTTCTTCTTCTGGAGCTGGCCCATCGTCGTCATCGGCCAGCTGATCATCGCGCTCAACTTCGCAGAGGTCAGCTCGCACTTCCCGGTCGCGGGCTCGGTGTATCAATGGACGAAGTACCTGTCCAACCGGACGTACTCGTGGTTCACGGGCTGGATCTATCTGTTCGCGGGCATCCTCACGGTCGCGGCCGTGGTCTGGACGATCCCGCAGGTGCTGATCCCACTGTTGAACAACCTCGGCATCAACATCCCCAACACCCCTGACGCGGAGCGCAACACGGCGTTTCTGATTCTGTTGAGCACGACGCTCCTAAGCATCTTCGGTGTCCGGCTGGTCGCCCTCGTCAACAACACCGGCGTCGTGTTCGAGATCCTCGGCATGGTGGTGTTCGCCCTTGTGCTGATCCTCTTCTATCACCGCCAGTCGCTATCGACGTTCACCGATACCAGCTACCTCGGCTCCGGCTTCGGTACCCAGGCGGGCACGTTCCTGGCAGCGATGTTCATGTCGCTGTTCGTGATCTACGGCTTCGACACGGCGAGCACGCTGGCGGAAGAGACAAAGAATCCAAGGCGTGAAGCGCCGCGAGCGGTCGTCGCTGCTGTCATCGGCGCCGCGATCATCGGCACGATCTTCCTGTTCGCCGTGATCATCGCTATCCCCGGAGACATGGGCAAGTTCGTCACAGACACTGGGGCTGGCAAATATCCCTTCCCGCTGATCACCATCATCGAGTCCAACTTCCCGGGATGGGCGGCCAACCTTTATCTGTTCGTCGTCTTTGCGGCCATCTACGTCTGCTGCCTTGCCATCCAGACGTCGACCATCCGCCTCGCTTTCGGCATGTCGCGCGATCGCAAGCTCCCTCTTTCGCGCGTGCTGAGCACAGTCCACCCGACCCTTCACACGCCGATCGGCGCGTGCATCACGATCGGCGTCCTTGCGGCACTGCCGATGCTCTACTACGCCGGCGCCGCAACCATCGCGATTGGCGCGACCGGCATGATCTACCTTTCCTACATCCTCGGCAACGTCGCGATCCTGATCGCCCGGCTCAGAGGCTGGCCGAAGGAAAGCGCACCATTCAAGCTCGGCAGCTGGGGTGTGATCCTCAACATCCTGGGCCTGGTGTGGGGCGTTGCGATGGAGATCAACTTCCTGTGGCCGCGCAACGCTGCGGTCGGTGGTCAGAACCCTCCGCTGAGCGCTCTTCCCAACGTCACCATCGGGGGACTGCTGGGCAGCATCCCTATCTTCGAGTTCACCCTCGGCATCATCCTGCTCGTCGGCGTCGTGTACTGGGCGTTCGCCCAGCGCAAGGCGCCCGACACCTCGACCATGGCCCCCGCAGAAGCACGCGCGTAATAGCTTGCGCTCTCCCCTCTCCCCGCTCGGGGAGAGGGTCAGGGTGAGGGGCGTGTGAAGCAGCACGCCCGGGCCGTCGTCATCGGCGGAGGTGTCGGCGGCGCGGCGATCCTCTACTGGCTTGCGCGCCTCGGCTGGACCGACGTGGTCCTGGTCGAGCGCGCGCGGGTGACCAGCGGTTCGACCTTTCACTCGGCCGGTCTCGTCGGTCAGCTGCGCGGCTCGCTCAGCCTGACCCAGATGATGATGAACTCGGTCGACCTCTATCGAAACCTGGGCGACGAGGTCGGTCTCGAAACAGGCTGGCACGAGGTGGGCTCGCTGCGGCTCGCCTCGAGCCAGGAGCGGATGGAGGAGCTGACGCGCCAGGCCGCCTGGGCGAAGACCTTCGGCCTGCCGCTGGAGCTGATCTCACCCGACGAGGCCCAGCGCATGTTCCCGCCCATGACCACCGAGGCGGTGGTTGGCGCCGGCTACCTCTCGACCGACGGCTACATCGACCCGAGCCAGCTGACGCTTGCGCTGGTCGAGGGCGCTCGACGGCGCGGCGCGGAGATCTGCGAAGAGACCCGGGTCACCGGCGTCGAGGTGACCGATGGGCAGGTGCGCCGCGTGCTCACCGATCGCGGCGAGATCAGCACCGAGCTTGTTGTCAATGCCGCGGGAATGTTCGCCCCCGAGATCGGCCGCATGGCTGGCGTCAACGTTCCCCTGATCCCCTTCGCGCACGAGTACCTCATCACGCGGCCCTCGGGCCTCCCTCTCGACATGCCCACCATGCGCGACCCTTCGCTGCTCGTGTACTACCGCCCGGAATCGGGCGGCCTGATCATGGGCGGCTACGAGCGCGAGCCCGCGCCGTGGGGTCTCGACGGGATACCCGCGGACTTCAACGGCCGGCTGCTCGAGCCGGATTGGGAACGCTTCGAGCCGTTGATGACCAACGCGGTCGTCCGGACGCCCTCATTAAAGGACGCGGAGGTGGTGCGGCTGGTCAACGGGCCAGAGGCCTTCACGCCCGACGGCGAATTCATCCTGGGACCAAGCGAGGTGCGCGGCTTCTGGGTCGCGGCGGGTTTTTGCGCCCACGGCCTCGCCGGCGCGGGCGGCATGGGCCGGCTCGTCGCGGAGTGGATCGTGGACGGGACGCCCGGCCTCGATACGTGGGAGATGGACTCCCGCCGCTTCGGCCGTCACTACACGAGCCGCGACTACACGCTCGCCCGGACCAAAGAGGTCTACTCGACCTACTACGACGTCAAGTACCCCGGCCACGAGCGCAGCGCCGGCCGGCCGCTGCGGCTCTCGCCGATCTACTCACGCCTGACGGAGCTCGGCGCCGCGTTCGGCGAGAAGTCGGGATGGGAGCGCGCCAACTGGTTCGAGCCCAACGGCACCCTCGGCGACACGTCGCTGCGCCCGCACGGGTGGGCCGGCCGCCTCTGGTCACCCGCAATCGGCGTCGAGCATGCGGCTTGTCGAGAGGCCGCCGCGATCTTCGATTTCACGTCGTTCGCAAAGATCGAGGTACGGGGCCGCGGCGCGGCGGAGTTTCTCGAGGGTCTGGCCGACAACCGCGTCGCGCGCGCCGTCGGCGCGCTGACTTACACGCAGATGCTGAACGAACGCGGCGGCATCGAGTGCGACTTCACCATCACCCGGCTCGGTGAGAGGCGCTTCAGGGTGATCACCGGCACCGCATTCGGCATGCACGACCTGTCATGGATCCGCGACCACGCACCGAGCGATGGCTCTGTCGAGGTCGAAGACGTGACGTCCGCCTACGCGTGCGTCGGTCTGTGGGGGCCGGCGGCCCGTTCCATCCTCCAGACGCTCACCCCTACCGACATCACCAACGACGCCTTCCCGTTCATGACCGCGCGCGAGCTTGCAATCGGACCTGTGCCCTGCTTGGCGCTGCGCGTGACCTATGTCGGCGAGCTCGGTTGGGAGCTCTACTGCCCCGCCGAGTTCGGGTTGCGATTGTGGGACACGATCCGCGAAGCGGGTCACGACAAGGGATTGACGCCAGGCGGATACAAGGCAGTCGACTCGCTCCGGCTCGAAAAGGGATACCGCGTGTGGGGCGCCGACATAACTCCGGACGTCGATCCTTACCAGGCCGGTCTCGGTTTCTGCGTCAAGCTGGACAAGGGCGAGTTCACCGGCCGCTCCGCGCTGCTGGCGAAACGCGACTCACCTGCATCGACGCGCCTGGCATGCCTGGTGCTGGACGATCCTCGGTCGGTCGTCCTCGGTTCGGAGCCGGTGCGCATCGAAGGCAGCATCGTGGGTCGAGTGACCAGCGGCGGTTATGGCTACACGGTCCGCCGGTCGATCGCGTACGCATACGTCCCGGCCGGCTGCGCGGCCGGCACGGCGGTCGAGGTGGACATCTTCGGCAAGTGGGTTGGAGGCCGGGTCACGAAAGAGCCTCTCTACGACCCCGCCGGCGCGCGCATCCGAAGCTAGCTTCCCTGCGGGCTTGTCCCGCAGGGTCAGGGTGAGGGGGACTCGGAGAAGTTCAAGTAGCCAATGAACTCCGGAGTCGACGCGGTGGCCTCCAGACGGGCGAAGTGCTTGGCCGCGTATTCCAGGAAGGCGAAGTCCAGCTCCGAGATGCCGCTCTGCAGCACGCCCCACATCGCCTCGCGGAAATCGGACATGAACCGCATCAACCGCAGCGCCGCGAGATCTGGTTCACGCGCCTCGCCGAAGTACGCGGCGAGCAGCCTCCGGTCGTCATCGACGTCGAATTCATGGTTCACGGAGAAGTTGGCCAGGTCGAAGAACCGGTCCCCCATCCCCGAGTACTCCCAGTCCACGATCCTGATCTCGCCGTCGTCGATGAAGTTGGCATTCAGCAGGTCGTTGTGGCATGGAACCGGCATTTGCGGGCCGCGCGCACGTCGAATCCGCTCCGACACCTCGTGCGCTTCTTCGAACTCGGATGGAATCGCGACGCCGTGCTCGGCGGCCTTGTCCCGGTAGTCCTCGACCACGGCGTGCGCGTCGAAGCGGCCGGGTATGGCGGGCGAGTCGTGAAACCGGCGCAGAGCCGTGGCGATCCGCGCCAGCGTGCCGGGCGTGCGCATCTCCTCGGGCGAGATGGGCCTTCCGTCGATGAAGCGGGCGACCAACCACCCTTCGGAGCGCACAAACTCGACGACCTCTGGACCGACGCCGACTTCGTAGGCGCGACTCCCGGCCGCGTATTCCGCGGCCCGGTCGATGCCGAGCAGCTCTGTCCTCGCGCCGCCCATGCGAAGCACGAAAACGCCGCCCTCCACCTCGACTTTGAAGTTCTTG